>NZ_JBSGXZ010000003.1:0-440119 GCF_053610285.1 Lentzea sp. NPDC054927 | reverse complement strand
CCCATACGTCCAGTATGAGGACGCGGGGGCGGCACCACGATGCGCCCGTCTGACCGCGAATTCGCACGGCGACGTTTCAAGCCACGCCACTAGGTGGGGCACCTGATGCGACAGTCCTGTTGGCGCTCATAGGTTCCGACCCTCACAGGAGGGAAGGTCGAATGACCACTACGAGACCCGAGGTCGACACCGACAAGCTCATGGCGTTCGTGTTCCGGGCCGTCGACGAGGTGGGCGCCACGCTGAACGCCGCGCTCGTCGTCATGGGCGACAAACTCGGCTATTACCGCGCCATGGCGTCCGGCGACCCGATCAGTCCCGCCGAGCTCGCGGACCGCAGCGGCACCGCGGAGCCGTACGTGCGGGAGTGGCTCAACGCCCAGGCCGCCGGGGGTTACGTCACCTACGACCCCGCCACCTCGCGGTACACGCTGCCGATCGAACACGCGGTGGCGCTGACGGTGGAGGACAGCCCCGCCTTCCTGCCAGGGATGTTCCAGATCGCGCTGGGCACCGTGCACGACGCCGGACGTGTGCTGGACGCGGCACGCAGCGGGTCCGGGGTCGGCTGGCACGAGCACAACACCGACGTGCACATCGGCTGTGAGCGGTTCTTCCGGCCGAACTACGAGGCGAACCTGATCGAAGGCTGGCTGCCCGCGCTCGACGGCGTCACCGCCAAGCTGCGCGCCGGCGCCAGGGTCGCGGACGTCGGCTGCGGGCACGGCGCATCGACAATCCTGATGGCTCGGGCGTTCCCGAACTCGACCTTCACCGGTTCGGACTACCACCCCGAGTCGATCCGGATCGCGCGCGAACGGGCCGACGCCGCCGGTGTCGGTGACCGCGTGACGTTCGAGGTGGCGTCCGCGAAGGACTTCAGCGGCACCGGCTACGACCTCGTGACGATGTTCGACTGCCTGCACGACATGGGCGACCCGGTCGGGGCCGCGAGCCACGTGCGCGACGCGGTGGCCGCGGACGGCACGTGGATGATCGTCGAACCGATGGCCGGCGATCACGTCGAGGACAACCTCAACCCGGTCGGCCGCACCTACTACGGCTTCTCCACGCTGCTGTGCACGCCGGCCTCGCTGTCCCAGGACGTCGGCCTCGCGCTGGGCACCCAGGCAGGCCCCGCGCGCATCCGCGACGTGGCGGTCGCCGGCGGGTTCACCCGGTTCGCAGGGGTGGCCCAGACGCCGTTCAACCAGGTCCTCGAAGTCCGGCCGTGACAGCCGAGCCGCGCCCGGTCCGCGAGGCGGATCAGACCGGATTCGCCGAGCGCACCGGGGTGCGGCTCGCGTTCAAGGTCTACGACAATCCTGGCAGGCCAACGGTTCTGCTCATGCCGACCTGGTCGATCGTGCCGTCGTTGTTCTGGAAGGCGCAGGTGCCGTATCTCGCGCGGCACTTCCGGGTGGTCACGTTCGACGGCCGGGGCAGCGGCGAGTCGGACCGTCCGACCGGCGCGGCGTCCTACCTGGACACCGAGTACGCCGCCGACGCGATCGCGGTCATGGACGCGACGGGCACCGAACGCGCGGTGCTGGTGGCGTTGTCGCGCGGGGACGCGTGGTCGGTGCTCGCCGCCGCGCACCATCCGGACCGGGTCAGCGGCATCTTCGCCATCGCCCCGGCCAGCGGCTCGCTCATCGGCGCGCAGGTCCAGGAGCGGCAGGCCTGGGAAACGACCGAGGGTGAGGGGAAGTACAACCGCGGCTACTGGCTGGACGGCGGGTACGACGACTTCGTCGAGTGGTTCTTCGCCAGGATGTTCCCGGAACCGCACTCCACCAAGCAGATCGAGGACGCCGTGCGGTGGGCGCACCAGATCGAGCCCGCCACGCTGGTGGACACCACGGCCGGCCGCCTCGGCTCCGGGTCCATCGAGGACAGCTGCCGCCAGGTGCGCTGCCCGGTGCTGGTCGTCCACGGCACCGACGACCAGATCCGCCCGCACGCGATCGGGGAACGCCTCGCCGAGCTGACCAGCGGGTCGCTGGTGCTGCTGGACGGCTCCGGGCACGGCGTGCACGCCCGCGATCCGGTGCGGATCAACCTGCTGATCAAGGAGTTCGTCGACCGGGTGCACCCGGTCGTGCGGCGCACCCGGTCGTCCAGGGCGCTCAGCAGGCCGCCGCGCGCGTTGTACCTGAGCTCACCGATCGGGCTCGGGCACGCCCGGCGCGACCTGGCCATCGCCTCCGAGCTGCGCAAACTGCGTCCGGACCTGCAGATCGACTGGCTCGCGCAGCACCCCGTCACCGAGGTGCTCGGCCCGGCGGGAGAGCGGATCCACCCGGCGTCGGAGTGGCTCGCCACCGAGTCGGCGCACGTGGAGGACGACGCGGGAGAGCACGATCTGCACGTGTTCGAGACGTTCCGGCGGCTGGACGCGGTGCTGGTGAACAACTTCATGGTGTTCGAGGACCTTCTCGCCACCGAGCGGTACGACCTGGTCATCGGCGACGAGGCGTGGGAGGTCGACCACTTCCTGCACGAGAATCCGCAGCTCAAACGCGGTGCGTTCGCCTGGTTGACCGATTTCGTCGGCTGGCTGCCGATGCCCGGCGGCGGCGCGCGCGAGCAACGCCTGACCACCGACTACAACCTCGAGATGATCGAGCAACGAGCACGGCTGCGCCGCGTGCGCGACCGGTCGGTGTTCGTCGGCAACCCCGACGACGTGGTCTCGCTGCCGTTCGGCGAGGGGCTGCCCGCCATTCGCGAGTGGACCGAGCAGAACTTCGACTTCTCCGGCTACGTGACCGGCTTCGACCCTCCCGACGAGCACGAGCGCGCGGCGTTGCGCAGGAGGATCGGCGTGCGGCCGGACGAGAAGCTGTGCGTGGTCACGGTCGGCGGCTCCGGCGTGGGCGAGTCGCTGCTGCGCCGGGTGCTCGACGCGGTGCCCACGGCGCGGAAACTGGTGCCGGGCTTGAGATTCCTCGTCGTCACCGGACCGCGGATCGATCCTGCCGCGCTTCCCCGGCAGGACGGCGTGGAAATGCGCGGTTACCTACCGGATCTGCACCGGCATCTCGCCGCGTGCGATCTGGCGGTGGTCCAGGGCGGGCTGACGACGTGCATGGAACTCACCGCGAACCGGCGCCCGTTCATCTTCGTGCCTCTGCGTCACCACTTCGAGCAGAACTTCCACGTCCGGCACCGGCTCGCCCGTTATGGAGCGGGTCGGTGCATGACCTACGACGAAATCGTCGACCAGGAAGCACTCGCCGCCGCGATGGCCGAGGAGATCGGGCGCGAGGTCGATTGTCTGCCGGTGGAAACCGACGGCGCCTCACGTGCTGCCTTGTTGCTTGCGGAACTACTTTGAGTAGTTCTGTGAAGATTCGACGGAAATTCGATTGAACCATTTTCACGTCTTGACGGTGCCGATTGTGGTGATGACACTGCGTCGACGACAACGATCGCCAGCGAATTTGTGTCAGAGATTGTTTGAACCAGACCGAGTCGGGACCGCCATTGTCTTCCACGTCCGAGTCCGACGTTCCCCAGCCGCGTCCGGGGCTGGTCCGCCGCCTGTGGTGGCGCACCGGCCAGCCGGCGAGAGTCGCGATCATGTGCGTCGGTGTGCTCAGTCTGCTCGTCACCACCGGGGCGGCCGCTTTCGTCGGTGATGTACGTCCCGGGGAGCGCGGTAACTCCGGGATCGAATCCGTGCGCAGAGGCGATGATTTCGAGGTGACGGTTCGCACGGTGTCCGGCGTGGACTCGTTCGAGGGCGTGGAACCTGCCACGGGACTGTTGTTCCACGCCCAGGTCGCCGGGATCCGCCGGATCGAGGGCTGCTGGCTGGACGAGTCGCGCACGAGCGCCGAGAACCTGTTGCGGGGCAAGACCGTGTGGCTCACCGTCAAGAAGGACGGCGTGCCGGGGAGCAGTCAGGTTCCGGTGGACGTGCGACTGCCGGACGGGGCGGACTACGCGAAGACCGTCGTGCACGACGGCGCGGCATCGGCGGACATCTCGACCCGCGGCGAGCTGGTGTCGGTCGAGGCCGCCGCTCGGGTGGAACGCCGCGGTGTGTGGGCGGCCGCCTGTGCACCCGGCGCGGTGACGGCGACGTCGTCGAGCGCGCCCTCGTCGGCCTCCTCCTCTCCTGCCCCGACCACGACGACCACGACGGCCCCGCCCGTGACGTCCTCCTATCCCGAGGAACCGTCCGACCCTCCGGAGGAGACGACCACCACCTCGTCCGCGCCGTCCGACGACGAGTGGATGAAGGCCAGGCTGGGCAAGCCGTGTCTCCTCGAGGGCGCGCGCAGGACGTCCCCGCGCGGCAACGAAATAGTCTGCGAGCGCAACGCCAAGAACCAGCTGAGGTGGCGACGTGCCGACTGATCTCTTCACCAAACCGGCCGACGCCGACACCGCGCCCACCCTCGCGAACGGCAAGCCGCCTCGTGGTCTCACACCGCACGGCTGGGTGCGCACGACCGGCTGGCTCCAGGTCGGCGACCATCCGGTGAGCTCCCCGCACGTCGCCGCCCTGGTGGGCCTGCTGTGGTCGGCGGTCGGCGCGGCCGTGCTGGTGAGCAGGTTTCCTGTCGTCGCGGGTGTCCTGGTGCTCACGACTCCTGCGGTGTGCGGTGTCTCGTGGTGGTTGCTCATCACGCGGGTGAGGCCGGCGTCCGTCGCCGTCAACGTGGAGACGTTGTACGCGGACGAACTGTCGCCAGGCGACCTCGTCCGGCTGTACGGCTCGATCGGTCCGGTCGGTCAGGTGACCGAGGTGACGGTGGACGACGACGTTCGAGTGACCTTGTACGGCGGCGGGCGCCAGTCGTGGACTCCCCAGCAGGTGGTGCACGTCGCGGAGCTGCTCACCTGATCAGCTGTACTCGGCCAGGTACGTCAGCACGGCCAGCACCCGGCGGTGCTCCTCCACGTTGGCGGCCAGCCCGAGCTTGGCCATGATGCTGCCGACGTGGGTCTCGACGGTGCGTTCGTTGAGCCAGAGCCTTCGCGCGATCGCGACGTTCGTGCAGCCCTCGGCCATCAGACCGAGCACCTCGCGTTCCCTCGGGGTGAGCGCCGAGGTGGTGCGCCGGCCCAGCAGCCTGCCCACCACCTCGGGGTCGAGAGCCGACCCGCCGGACGCGACGCGCGCGATCGACTCGAGGAAGTCGTCGACGTCGAGCACGCGGTCCTTGAGCAGGTAGCCGAACCCGCCCTGGCTGACCAGGTCGACGGAGTGCCGCGTCTCGATGTGCTGGGAGAGCAGCAGAATGGCGACCTCGGGCTGGGCGGTCCTGATCTGGCGGGCCGCTCTGGCACCGTCGTCGCTGAGGCTGGGGGGCATCCGCACGTCGACGATGGCGAGGTCGGGTTCGGTCTCCGCCACCACGGTCACGAGGGTGTCCGCGTCGGCGGCGCGGCCCACGATGTCGTGCCCCGCGTGGGACAGCAGGCTCGCGAGGCCTTCCCGGAACAACGCCGAATCCTCACCGATCACGATGCGCACGGCAGCACCGCCTGGATCGTCGTGCCGCGTCCCGGTTTGCTGTAGAGGCGCAACGAACCTCCCAGTGCGGCAACGCGGTCGGCCAGCCCGGCCAGCCCGGAGCCACCGCTCGGGTCGGCACCACCGCAGCCGTCGTCCTTCACCCACACGTTCACCTCGTCCGCCTGCTGCGTCACGCGAACCGTGATCGTGCTGGCGCGCGCGTGCTTGGCGGCGTTGGTGATCGCCTCGGCGGCGACGAAGTAGGCGGTGGTCGCGATGTCGTCGGCCAGCGGTTCGGACATGATCTCCAACGCCACCGGCACCGGCAGCTTGTTCGTGAGCGCGGCGAGTGCGGAGTGCAGCCCGTCGTCGAGGCTCGTGGGACGCAGGCCGTGCGCGATCTGCCGGAGCTCGGCGATCGCGGTGGCCAGCTCGGCGACACCTTGGTCGAGCAGCACGTGCACGTCGACCGACCCGGTCGGCAACTGCCGCTGGGCCAGCCGCATCGCCATGCCCAGCGACACCAACCGCTGCTGGGCACCGTCGTGCAGATCGCGCTCGAGCCGCCGCCGTTCGGCATCTCCCGCCTGGACGAGCCGCGCGCGACTGGCCTCGACCTCGCGCAACGCCGTGGCGAGCTCACCGCGCAGCCGCGAGACCTCGACCAGGCTGGCCGCGGCGGAAGCGACGACCCGCAACACGGCCGGTGTGGTGGTGGCCGAGGCGAGAACACCGATCTGCGTGCCGCCCAGCGTGATCGGGACGAGCCCGGTGTCGGCGACCGGCGCCCCCTCCGCGTCGACGAAGCCGGTCGACGAGGGGAGCAGCAGCCCGACCCTGAGCGTCGGATCCCGCAACGCCGCGCGCAGGGCCTCCTCGAGCTCTTCTGGTTGAGCGGCCTGGGTGTGCACCCGATGTTGCAGGTCCTCGATCGCCTGCAGCGCCGCCTTGGTCCGCGGGAAGAGCCGCCGGTCCACGGTTCGTTGCAGCCGCTTCCGCACCGGCGCGAGCAACACGGCACACACCGCGGTGGCACCGGCCGCCGCCGCGGGGGAGTCCTGGCCCACCACGAGCCCGATCGCGAGTGCGGACAACGCATACGCCCCGATGAGGACCAGCAGCACGATCGTGTAGCTGATGGCGTCAGCCAGCACGCGGTCCACGTCGTACAGGTCGTGGCGCAACATCGCGACACCCACCGAGCAGAACAGCGCCACGATCGTCACCACGCCGAAAACCGTTGCCACGACCCCACTTCGGCCGGTGACCACGATCTCGGCGAGGCACACGACCGGATACGCCGTCGCCGCCAGTCCCGCGAACGCCAGCCACTTCAGCTGCGCCCGGACGAGCGCGGAGGACCTGCGGAACCTCAGCACCAGGGAGATGCCGGACGCCAGGAAGGCCAGGAGCAACGCGATGTTGACCACGAAGCTGAGGACGTGGACCACATCGGACGGTGGGCCCCAGGGGTGGGCGAGGCCTTCCATCGGTGAGGTGAACGGTTCCCGCGGCACCATGCCGACGCCCTGCTGGGCGAGGGCGAGGCCGACGATCAGCGGCGGCATTGCCGTCCACCTGCGGCCGGGCAGGTTGCCGTCCGGGAAGTGCAGCAGCAGCAACGCCACCGCGGCGAGCAGCCACCAGCCGCTCTCGTTGAAGAAGGCGACCACGCGCGGGTCCAGTGGTACTGACGTGGGGTCGTCCAGCCAGCTGCGGTAGTAGACGTCGCGTGCCGTCAGGAAGACGAGGATCGCCCCGACCCAGGTGAGCAGGGGGCCGACGGGGTTGGCGCGCACCCGGAACGCGATGGTCACGCCGAGTGCCGCGATGGCCAGCCCGAGTGTCGCCAGGCCGGCGAACGCCGCGGTCAGGTCGCTCGGGGGCATGCGGAACAGGAGCCAGCTGCCGCCTGCCGTCATGGCGACGGCGAGGGTCAGCAGGCCCAGTGCGAATGCCCGCGGCCGGTTCATCGCCCCAGGGTAAGGCCGCTGGGGCGGCCTGGCTTCCGTGTCAGCACGGAGGTCGGGTTCCGGGGCGGTACCGATGTGGGTGGGGGAGGTTCGAGGGTTTCCTGGGGGCCGCGAAACGTTCCCCGCAATCCCCGGAATCCTCCGCTGAAGGGCAGGAACCATGTCCGTCGACATCACCGCGGCGCCTGACACCGCCGCGACCTCCACGCGTGGACGCGCAGCAGTCCTGGCGGTCGTCCTGGCCGTCACGTCCGTCGCCGCCACCGCGGGCGGGCTGCTCTGGCCCGAGCCGGCGGCGGGCGGCGAGACCTACACCTACGCCGACATCGCCTCCAACCGCGACCTGTGGTGGACGCTGCTCACCGGGCTGGCGGCCATGCAGGTTCTCAACATCCCGCTGCAGGCGTTGGCGACGATGCTGATCGTGCGGCGCCGTGGCAGTGCCTGGGCGACTTGGGGTGCCGCGCTCATGTGGATCGGCGGCGGGCTGCAGGCGGCCGGTGTCGCGGGCTGGGCGGCGGCCTACTTCTACCCGACTGATCCTGGCGTGAACAAAGCGGTGGGCGAAGCGGTGATCGAGGCGGCCAACAACGACGCGCACCTGTTCGCGTTGATGATTCCCGGTGCTGTGCTGGTGTTGCTGGGCACGGTGTTGCAGTGCGTCGGGCTGTTCCGGTCGCGCGCGGTGCCGAAGTGGGTGCCGATCGCCGCGCTCACGATCGTGCTCACCTTCGTGATCCCCGGCAACGGGGTGGCCGGCCTGCTGACCGCCATTCCGATGGCGGCCGGGGCGATCGCCATCGGGTACTACGCCTGGCGCTCGGCCGAGTAGGTCACCGGGTGGTGTGGGCCAGACCGGAGAGGTCGAGGATGCGGGCAGGCGCACTGCCCGCACCGGCCACAACGGACAGAACGCGGCCGTGTTCCTTCGCGCTGGCCAAGGCTTGCAGCAACAGCGCGACGCCCGAGCTGCTGAGGTAGTCGAGGCCGGTGAGGTCCACCTCGATCGGCCGGTCGTCCACGGCCTCGACTCGGGTGAGCAGCGGTGCGCGCAGGCCGTCCACGGTCGCGGTGTCGAGGTCGCCGGTCAGGAGCACCAGCTGGACGTCGTCGTCCGAGCCGTCGGTCAGACCGGTCGCCGCTGCGGGAGGGTGTGCAGGGGGTGGCGTGTCCGCGGTGTTCGGTTCGGCGGGGACGTGGAAGCGGATGGTCGTGCCGCCGGCGGAGGCGTCGAGCTCCACCTCGTTGCCGATCGTGCTGATCAACGTCAGACCGCGGCCCCGGTAGCCCTTGTCCTCCGGCGCCGGGCGCCAGCGGCCGTGATCGGCGACGGTCACCCGGACGCCGCGGCCGGTGCACTCCAACGTGGTGTCGAACGCACCGTCGCCGTTCGGGTAGGCGTGGTCCACCACGTTGGCCGCGGCCTCGCCCAGGGTGAGTTCGAGGTCGTAGATCGCGTCCTCGGACAGGCCCGCCACGGAGGCCCACGTGGTTGCGGCCCGCCGCAGCGGTGACAGCTCGGCGGACAGAGCGGGCAGGCGGCGGTGCAACGGCGCGGGGAGGTGCCGTGCCACCACGAGTGCCACGTCGTCGGACTGACCGTCCTGCAGCATCTCGGCCACGATCCGCCGCACCAGCCCGGCCGGGTCGAGGGCGGCGGCTTCGTTCACCACGTCCGCGAGGCGCTGCATGCCCTGGTCGAGCAGTTCGTCACGGCGTTCCACCAGACCGTCGGTGTACAGCACCACCGAGGCACCCGGCGGGAAGGCGGCGGCGTGCTGGCGGCGCAGAACAGGACCGCTCGCCCCGAGCACCTCGCCCACGTCGGACGGCAGCAGTCGGGCCCCGGACGGCTCGATCACCACGGGTGGTGGGTGACCGGCCGCGGACCAGCACAGTTCGCCGGTCGTCCAGTCGAAGATCAGGCACGCGCAGGTGCTGCCCACGGCGCCGTTCACCCGCCCCGCGAACGCGTCCAGGCGCCGCAACGACTCGGCGGGGGAGTGGCCGTCGAGCAGGTAACTCGTCAACGCGCTGCGCAGCTGGCCCATGACCGCCGCGGCGGCGGGTCCTTTGCCGACGACGTCGCCCACCGACAGGCCGACGCGGGTCGCCCCGATCGGGACCACCTCGTACCAGTCGCCGCCGATCTGCGAGTGCTCCGCGGCCGGCAGGTAACGGGCGGCGGTCGTGAGCCGGGGCAGCACCGGAAGTTCGCGCGGCAGCAGGCTTTCCTGCAACGCGGCGGCAATCTCGTGCTCGCGTTGCAGCAGCCTCTCCCGTTCGGCCTCTGCCCGGCGGCGTTCGGTCACGTCCCTGCCGATCGCCTGCAGTCCCGTCGGCGTGGGCTGGATGCTGAGTTCCAGTGCGATCTCGGTGCCGTCCGCGCGGCGCATGGTCACCACGTGCGGTGCCGACAGGTCGGAGGGAAGCCCGTCCACCACGAGGTCGGCGACCGCGGTGCCCAGCAACCGGTCAGGTTCGTAGCCGAGCAGATGTCCCGCGGCGGGATTCACCGCGACGAACGTCAGGTCGTGGTCCAGCAACCAGATCGCGTCGGTCGCCCGTTCGACGAGCTGCCGGTGACGCTGTTCGCTGTCTCGCAACGCACGGTCCGCGTGCGCGCGTTGCATCGACTCCCAGCAGCGGTTGACCACGACCGACACGAGGTCGATCTCGTCCTGTGTCCACTTGCGCACGCTGGCCTGGTGCACGGCCATCGCCGCCACGAACCGTCCGCCGCGCAACAACGGCAGGCAGATCACCGCGCGGATGCCCGTGACCCGGTACGCGGCGAGGTCTTCCGCGTCCAGCCGCGGGTCGTTCAGTGAATCGACCACCACCCACGGTTCCCCAGCGCGCATGGCCGCCAATGCGCCGTTGCCGAACTCGCGCATCGCGAACCGGCCGGGCAACGGAGGCAGGCCCGTCGCGTGGTCCCCGCTCATGACGAAGTGGTTCTCGTCGGCTTCCGTCCTGGCATAGGCGCACCGGTCGACGCTCAGGTGCTCGCCGAGCAACCTCGTCGCCAGCGACATGAGCTCGTCGGCGTTGTCGAGCAGCTGCGACTCGCGGTCGAGGACGTCGAGGAACCGCTGCCGCTCCACCGCCGCCTGCCGCTCGGTCACGTCGATCAGCACGCCGCTGCGACTCGTTCCCCGCACCCGCGTCTTCTCGAGCAACCACAGGAGATCACCGGACGCGGTGGTGACCCGGTACGTCGACTCGTAGTCCGCGTCCGACTCCCACCGCAGCCGCTCGGTCGCCTCCCGGTCACCGGGATGCGTGATCTCGGCCCAGAAACCGGGATCGTCGAGCCAGCGCTGCCGGGAATGACCGAGGAGTCTCTCGACGGAGCGGGACAGGAAGGTCAGGACACGAGTGCCGGCGTCACCGCGCCACACCACGACCGCGAGGTCGTCCACCAGTGCGGCGAGTTCCGGTTCGGGGTCACTCATGTCGGTCAGCCTCCGGTGCGGTCTGGCCAGTCATTCCCACTGCATGGCTGAACCGGGTGGAGGTGGACACCTGTCTGCTCAAGCGCACCTCTGCGAACATCAGCGACATTACTGGGAAGAGGGGTCGCCTGCCTTCTGGTGGCCGAGCCAGCTGCTGCCGGGTTCAGCGGTCGTCGGCGGCCGCGGTCTGGGTGAGCACGGCGACGGTCTGCTCGAGCCCGCGCTGCACCTCGTCGTCCTGAGCTTCGCGCACGCTGTGCAGGCTCACCGTGATGCGCGACCGTCCCGGCGCCAGCTCGTCGACCTGCAGTTCGCCGTGGTAGTCGTCCGGGCCCTCGGCACCCCACTCGAGCCGCCGCCGCTCGGCGTCTGGCCGCATCCACGCCTCGCTCTCGACGTGGTGGCCGTGCACCTCGGCCTCCACGTGCACGTGCTCGCCGCCCTCTAGCTCGGCGGCGGTCATCTGCGGGAAGTAGCGGGGCAGGTTTCTCGGCTCGGCCAGGAACCCGAACAGCGTGTCGGCCGCGATGTCGGCCTCAGCCGAGTGCGTGTAGGTCGTCATGGCGGTCGGGGTACCCGGTCGCGTGGCGGGTCAACACGTTGCGCGTCCTGGCCGCTTTCTCGTGCCAGCCGCGCTGGTCGCGCTGGAACACCGGGATCACGAACGCGCCGACGGCGAACAACCCCACGACGACGAAGTCCAGGCGGCCGATGTTGATCAGCGGCGACACCACGATCGCGTAGGTCAGCAGGCCCGTGACGCCGAGCAGTTCGCGCAACGCGACCTGCAGCGGGTTGGCACGGGAGCCGTCCTCACCGCGAACCCGGTAGTGCATCAGCCATCCGCCGATGGTCTGCCCGCCCGCCGCGGCCGGCAGAACGACCCGCAACGCCACGAGCACGCAGAGGGCCCAGCGCGGATCGGAGTGCAGCACCAGCTTCGCGATCACGAACACCACCATCAGCTCGGCGACCAGCCCGAGCAGCTTGCGCGGCACGGTCACGGTGCTGATCGGCGCGGTCGACTCGTCGGCCTCGGGAACCCTGGGCACCACCAGCGCGGCCGGCGCCACCATCCACCCCAGCAAGCCGCCGAAGGTGTTCGAGATCAGGTCGTCCACGTCGGCGATCCGGTACGGGCACGCGTAATAGCCGAAGTTGCCGGTGTACTGCACCACTTCCACGGCCAGCGACACACCCAATGCGATGGCGATGACGGCGAGCGGGCCCTTGCCGTACGCCTTGCGCAGCACCACTCCCAGCGGGATGAACAGCGCGACGTTGAACAACTGCTGCAGGAACGCCTGTGACGTCACCATCGCCGCGATGCCGGAACGCCCGTACGCCGACATGTTGTTGTTCATGTCGGTCCACCACTGGAACGGAACCATGGACAGCATCTGCTCGCCCTGGCACATCCGCGCCGGGTCGGCCGGGAACGGCAGGAAGATCAGCGCCAGCGCGACGAGCCCGTAGGCGAGCAGTCCGTACAAGACGAACGCCCGCCGCGGCTCCACGCGCCTGAACCGGAAGTAGTGCAACAAGACCAGGGGCACGAGCACCAGCAGCCCGATGCCCACGAACGCCAGGAACCCCGTCCGAGCGGTCTCCCAGTACGACGCCATCATGAACGGCCCAATGCCCGGTGCGTCGCCGGGGCAAACCAGGATCGGTGAAGATGGGCCGAACGGACGCAGTCGATCAAGCGCGTTTCGCGAGATACACGGTGTTGGTGGAATCCCTGCCCTGCAAGGGATTGGGGAAGCTGACGACCTCTGCCCGCACGTCGGTGAAGACCGCCGAGAGGGTGGCGGTGTACTCGTCGTCCGGCGGGTCGTTGGACCACAGCGCGAACACCCCGTCAGGACTGAGGAGTTCGGCGAGGCGCTCTGTCCCCTCGGGCAGGTACATGTCGGCGTTGCTCGGGTGCAGCAGGTGGCGCGGCGAGTGGTCGATGTCGACGATGATCGCGTCGAACAGCCTGCCGGGCGTCTCCGGGTCGAAGCCCTGCCCGGAGCGGAGCATCGCGAACAAGTCTCCGTGCACCAGCCGGCACCGTTCGTCGGCGCCCAGCGTCTTCCCGGCGGGGATGAGTCCCTGCTGGTGCCATTCGATGACCTCGCCGAGGGCGTCGACGACGACCAGCGACCCGACGCGGGGGTTCTCCAGCACGGTCTGTGCCGTGTAGCCGAGTCCGAGGCCGCCGACGACCACGTTCAGCGGTTCCTGCGGCAGTTCGGCAAGTGCGAGAAGGGCCAGTTCGACCTCGGCGACGGTGAACAGGCTCGACATGAGGAACTCGTCGTTGAGCTTGATCTCGTGGATCTCCACGCCGCTGCCGGGATCGAGCCGACGGCGCAGGGTGAGCTCACCGAGCGGGGTCTGGCGGTAGTCGAGTTCCTGGAACCGAGCACTCATGCGACGGCACGGTACCTCTTGGACCGGGACACGTTCGGGTGAGTGCCCCGCGGGAAGCACGCAAGAATGGATGCGGTGTGTCCGCGAGTGATTCCACGTCGTAACGGCACGGGAGCGGGCCGCGAGTCATGTGATGCGAAAAGGGGGAGAAACTTGCGGTTCTGGGCATTCCTGTCGTACTCGTGGTCCGACCGGCCGAAAGCGGTCTCACTGCACCGGAGGCTGGAGCGGTTCGTGGTGCCGCGGCACGCCCGGCGCATGGCTGATCCGCAGGGCCCGCCGGGTCGTCGGCTGCGGCCGGTGTTCCGCGACGACGACGAGATGGCCGCGTCCGGTCCACTCGGCGAACGGCTGCGCGGCGCCATCGACGAGGCGCCCGCGATGGTGCTGGTGGCGTCGCCGGCATCCGCCCAGTCGCACTACGTCAACCTCGAGGTCGAGCACTTCCTGACCAACCACGACCCGAAGCGGCTGGTCATCGTCGCGGTCGGCGACTCTGCCCGCGATCCCGAGCTGCCGCCCGCGCTGGACCACGTCGACGAACCGCTCTGGGTGGACGTGCGGGGCGGCCGGAAACTCACCCGCCGCGACCTCGTGCGGGTCGCCGCGATCGTGCTCGACGTGGGCTTCGAAGCGTTGTGGCGCAGGCATGTCCGCTACCTGCGCCGGCTCGCCGCGCTGTGGTGCGCGCTGGTCCTCCTGGTCGGTGTGGTCGTCGGAACGGCGGTGGTGCGTCAGCTGCAGGCCGAGCAGCGCAGCCCGGAACAGCAACGCGCCCAGTTCGTCGAGTGGATGACCACGGGGATGACCTCGGCAGGCTTGGCCGCCAACGGCGTGAAGCTGAACATCACCCGCGTGGACGACCTCGACAACGACGGCCTCATGGAGTTCTTCGTCATCAACGAAACGGCGGAGTTCTGCGGCTCGGGAGGCTGCGCGTTCGAGGTTTATCGCACCACGTCTCCCGGCGCGTACGAACGAGTGCTGGAACTGCTCGGCACCTCGACCCCGAGAGTGCGCGCCGTGCCGGACGGAACGAAGGAGATCATCACCTCTGATCTCAGTGTGAGCAGGGAGCCGCTGTACTCCATCCACACGTTGCGGAACGGCAAGTTCCAGCTGAAGCACTACGAGTTCTGCGACGGCATGCTCTTCGAGGCGTGCGACCAGCCGACGGTGATCACGCCGATCCCGTTCCAGCAAGCACCTCCGGTCGACCAGGCCGCCGTGGCCCGCGAGCGACCGGTTCCGGACGCCAGGGAGGTCACGATCGGCGCCGGCGGAACGGGGCGCGACGGCGGCCGGCACACCCTGGAGGTCAACGGCCAGGTGGCGGGCGGTGAGTGGTACCTCGTGTCGGTGTGGAAGCAGTCGTGCGGCTTCGTTCCCGCTTCGGCGGTCGGATCCCGCTGAGGCATCGGTCGCGCCGATCGGGCTATTGCCGATCTTCGGCGAAGAGCTATACCTTGCAACGGTCATAGTTCTGGGGGGAACTGAGTTGGCGACCGCGCTGATGCCGTGGGCTGCTCTTTTCGTTTCTCTCATTGCTCGTCATCGGCGATCCTGGGGGAACGCTCGTGCTGCGAAAACGTCTGACGACGTTGTGCGCTTTATCTGTTGTCGCTGTGCTGGCCGGTGGAACCACTGGTGCCGCCGGCGCGGCACCTGAACCGAAGCCGGGTGAGTCCATTTCGGACTGGGTGAAGTCCGTGGACCCGAAAGTGCTCGCGGGCCAGGAACGCCTGATGGCGTTCAAGTCCTGGCTGATCGCGGTACCGGGAATCTTCGACGCGGGGTTCGTCGAGTCCGCGAACTACGCGGAGTCGCTGTCGACCACGTTGTTGTGGGCCGGTCAGTCACCGTTGCAGAAGACCGTGCGGGAGGAGGCGGACCGGCGCGGGATCAAGCTCACCGTCAAACCCGTCCAGCACTCCCGCAAAGCGATCCAGGAAGCCGCCGACAAGATCTGGGGCAGCAGGAAGAACACCGACTGGAACGGCTTCGTCGTCACCGGTCTGAAGGGCACGGACCTCGGCACCGACGGCATCGTGGTGCGCGGGCACTACGAGATCGCCGGAGCGAGCGCCGAGCACAAGGCTCGCACCTCGGAGATCGCCAAGGGCCTCTCGGCCGTGGTGGCCGGTGTGGAAGAGGCGGGCAGACCGGTCAACCTCGTGACGAGGTCGACCGACAACGTTCCGTTCAACGCGGGCGGCTTCATGAGCGGAAGCGACGGCACCGTCTGCACCAGCGGGTTCGGCATCGCGCTCGGCGGGTTCTCGCGCACGATGACGGCCCGCCACTGCTCAGCGGGCAACTACAGCGCGTTCGACAACCGCTCCACGCACTACGGCGGGACCGCGACGTACGCCCACGGTGCCGGGGCGCGCATCCTGACCGGTAGCGGCTATCAGTGGATGTTCGACGGTGCGTGGAACGACCCGAACGGCTACAACAAGACCGTGCAGGGCTACGCCGACCTGTCGGTCAACGACTGGGTCTGCACCAGTGGCGCGAACTCCGGCGTGCACTGCAACATCCAGGTCGAGAACCTGCTGTACGGCTTCGACGACGACGCCGGCGATCTGTTCTGGACGATCACTTCCCGCCAGCGGGGCAGTGGCGTCGCCGCGGTGGGAGGTGACAGCGGTGGCCCGGTTCTGGTGCCTTACGCGAACGGCAAGGTCGGTGCCGCGGGGATGATCCAGGGCATCCCGGGAGGCGAGTTCACCTCCTGCCCGTCCACCCACGTCAGCACGACCAAGTGCGGTGTCACCGTGGCGTTCAGCTCGACCCGCACCATCGCCAACGAGGTGGGGGGCTCACTGCTGACCGGTTGATCAGCCATCGGGCGGGGGCGCGACGGCGTGACCCCGCCCGTGGTCATCGGGACGGAACCGGCGTGCCGCGGCCGGTCGCCGGCCCGCCTCGGGTGAAGACCATCTCCTGGGTGCCCGTCCTGACGACCAGCTGGTCGGCGGCGACCGACACCTGCGCCCCTTGCGCCCTCAGCTCGTCCATCGCGCTGATGACGGCCTTGCGCACCGGGTCGTCGCCCGCGTAGAGGGCGGTGGTGACACTGATGTCCCGCGGCCGCACCGAGGTCGGTGTGCCGTCGTAATGCCCGGTCATCGCGTTGACGCCGTCGTGTGCCCGGAAGTCGTCGCCGCGGGTGAAGGACACGTAGGCGCCGAGGTCGGCGGGCACCTCAGTGCCTCCGACGGACTGCAGGTTCCAGCGGGAACCCGCGTAGGCGGGAGCGTCGCTGCCCCAGTGCAGGCCGTCCCCGCCGAACGTGACCGCGGCGGTGACCCCGCCCGCGGCCACCACGAACGCCGCCGCGACGAGCAGCGCCGACCGGGTCGCGGGCTTGCGCTGGGCGGGTGGAGCGTTGTGGCGCAACGAGTCCTGCGTGATCTGCGCGGCGTTGTCCCGCAGCGCGGTGCGCACCAGGTCTTCGACGTCGTCCATCACGACCTCCCCAACTTCTTGCGCAGCGAGTCCATGGCGCGGTTCAGCGACGACGCGACCGCCTCCTTGCTGATGCCGAGCAGGTCGGCGACCTCGGCCGGCGGGAGGTCCTCCAGGTAGCGCAGCACCACGACCTGCCGTTGGCGATCAGGCAGCCCGCGAATGGCGGCGAGCACCCGTTCGCGCTCGTCGGCACGCAGTGCGTGCTGGTCGGCGCTCTCGGCAGGGGGCTGGTCGGGCACCACCCGGTACCGCAGCGCGACCTTCCTCCTGCGCAGCACCGACCGGGACTTGTTGAAGACCGCGGTCGTCAGATAGCCGCGCGGGTTGTCCATGTTCGAGGGCAGCGCCGCGAAGACGTCCTGCACGACGTCCTCCGCGGTCTCCCGGTCACCTACAACGCTCGCCGCGATGCGGACCAGCCCCAGGTAGTGCTGGTCGAAAAGCTCCTGCACGCGCATCGGCGAGGTTTGTCCCCCGCGTACCGACCTCATGGTGTCCTTTGCCGTCAGCCACCCAACCCCCGACACCAGTTAGACGCCTGAGTCCGGGGTCGATCAACACGATGATGCGGCAAATCAGCCGCGTGCGTGGATCACGGCCAGCGCGTGCTCACGCGCCGGTGCGCTCAGCGTCGTGTTGAGCTGCTCGAACAACGCTTCCGCGGTCACCCCGTTCCAGCCCGGCGGAAGCAGCGACAGGGGGAGGCCGGGATCGCTGTAGGGCAGGCGCCGCCACTGGGTCAGCATCGGCACGTACATCTGGAAGGCCTGCTCCGGGGTCATGGCGCCGGCGTCGAGCTCGGGGCGATGGCGGCGCACGAAATCCGCGTAGAGGTCGGCCAGCTCGTCCAGGTCCCACCAGGCGCGCACCTTCGACCGCAGATCACCGAACGCGAAGTGCTGGCCGGTGAAGATGTCGACGTACTCGGCCAGGCCTCGGCGAGCCAGTGTGCGCCGGGTCTCGGTCGCGAGGTTGCCCGGTGCGACCCACACGCCGGGTGCCGCCGTGCCGAAGCCGAGCTGGGTCAGGCTGGTGCGCAGCGCGTGCCGCTTGTCGCGTTCGGACTCGGGCACGGAGAACACGACCACGAGCCAACCGTCCTCTGTGGTCGCCCGGCGGCGTTCGAAGATCCGCGCGTCGCCCTCCGCGAGCATCTCGAGGGTCGGTTCGGCGAGGGCGTACCCCGCGGCGCCGTCACGGCGGTCGCTGCGGACCACGCCACGGCGTTTCAGGCGGGAGATCGAGGACCGGACGGCCTGGCCCTCCACGCCGAGCTCCGCCATGAGCTGCACGACGGACGCCACGGAGAGCCAGTTGTCCTCGCCGCGCGCGTACAGGCCGAAGATCGTGATGATGAGCGGGCCGAGCCGGTCGCGCCCGGCGAGGGCCGGCGAGTCGAGCTCCGCGGTCGTGTCCGCGACGTTCAGTGGCTCGTCCTTCCCCGTGATCAGCTTCCGGTGAGTTTATCGCCCGGCCCGCCGAGATCTGTCCGCGTCACGGTGTTGCGCAGCTCGCCCAGCCCGCTGACCCGCGTGACCACCACGTCGCCGTCGCGCAGGAAGATCTGGGGCTCGCGGGCGTTCCCGACGCCGCTGGGCGTGCCGGTGAGGATCACGTCCCCGGCGCGCAGGGTCATGCCGTGGCTCAGCTCGGCGATGATCCGGGCGAACGAGAACGCCATCTGCCCGCTGGAAGCGTTCTGCAGCAGCTGTCCGTTGACCTCGCACTGCACCCGCAGGCCGGTGAGGTCGTCGATCTCGTCGGCGGTGGTCAGCCACGGGCCGAGCGGCATCGTGGCGTCGAGGCTCTTGCCCTTGAGCCACTGCCCGCCGTGCGCCCGCTGCAGATCCCGCTGGGAGACGTCGTTCGCGACGAGGAACCCGAAGACGTGGTCCAGCGCCTTCTCCTCCGGGATCGACCGGCCGTCGCGGCCGATGACCATCGCGATCTCGGCCTCGTAGTCCCACTTCGCGGAGATGTCCGGGTCGTAGGCGATGTCGTCGGCCGGGCCGATGACGGTGTCCGGTCCCTTGGTGAAGAAGGTGGGGCGCTCGGGCAGTGACGCGGGTTCCTGGCCTCCGCGCTTGCCCTTCAACTCCTCGAAGTGGTCGAAGTAGTTCCAACCGGTGCACAAGATGTCGCGGTTGAAGCGGTGCAACGGCGACTCCAGGCGGACCCCGGACAGCGGCAGGACCTCACCGCGGGCACCCGGCGAGCCGCCTCGCACGATGTCGTCGACCGTGGTGGACAGCAGCGCGATCGACTGGTCCGTCTCGTCCACGACGCCGGCCCGGCGCACGCCGTCGACGGTCAGAGAAGCGAGCTTCACTATTGCGTCTCCGTTTCGCTGATCATGAAAACGCTACGGCTTGATCAGGCGGTCTTCCGGGATCACGGCCACGCCGAGGATCTCGATCAGGGCTTCCGGCTGCCACAGCGCGGTGCAGCCGATGCCCGCCATGGCCGGGTAGACGGGTCCGGCGAGCTCGCGCCACACCTTGCCGATCTCCTTGCCGTGCGCCTGGTAGTCCGGGATGTCGGTGAGGTAGATCGTGATGCTGACCAGGTCCTCCGGCTCGCCACCCGCCTCGCGCAGGGTGGTCAGCACATTGCCGAACGCCTGGCGGAACTGCTCGACGATCCCGCCGGGAACGATCTTCATGTCGGCGTCGAGGGCGGTCTGCCCGCCCAGGTGGAGCGTGTTGCCGGCGAGCGTGCCGTGCGAGTAGCCGCGCGGTGCGGGCAGGCTGGCCGGATTCACTGGTACAGGCCTCATGAGTATTGACACTATCTGACGGTCGTGAAGAATACGAGATATGGAGCCCGACTTGAGCAAGTACCAGCTCGAAGGCGACAACTCGATGTACCGGCTGCCCAGCGGGCTCGTCGCCCCGGTGGTGACGCGCGGTGGTGCGGAGAACCCGGACACCGCGAACTCCGGTGGCGCGATCCGGATCTCCGGGGTGAGCGCGCAGCACACCCCGGCCACGAAGCTGTGGTTCGGGAAGGTCACCAACGAACCCGGCTACCGCTCGGTCACCCACCACCACGGCGAGGCGGAGACCGGCGGTTACGTCCTCTCCGGCCGGGCGCGGATCTACTTCGGCGAGAAGTTCGAGGACTACCTCGACATGGAGGAGGGCGACTGGGTGTTCGTGCCGCCTTTCATGCCGCACATCGAGTGCAACCTCGACCGCAACAACCCGCTGACGTGGATGACGACGCGCACGCCGGAGAACATCGTCGTGAACCTCGACGACGTCCCGGACGAGGACCTGCGCGACTGGCTGACCCGATGACCCCGGCGATGACTTCAGCGATGACTTCTGGGATCTTCACCGAGGCCATCACGTTGCAGAAGGCCGAGCCGGAGCACTTCGACCTGGCCTTCACCGCCGTCACCCAGCCCTGCCCGTGGCCCAAGGCGTACGGCGGAGATCTCGTCGCCGCCGCGGCGGCCGCCGCCATGCGTTCGGTGACCGACGGCAAGACCATGCACTCGATGCACAGCTACTTCCTGCGCCCGGCCGACATCGGCGCGGAGGTGCGGTACGAGGTGGAGGTGCTGCGCGACGGCCGCGGCTACAGCACCCGGCAGGTCCGCGGCTACCAGAACGGCAAGCCCCTCTACGTCTGCCTGGCGAACTTCGCCGCCGGCGAACCGAGCGGCACCTTCCAGGCCGAGTTCACGCAACCCCTGCCCGATCCGGACGACCTGCCCAGCTCGGCGGACTACCTCGCCGACCTGACCGGCGGCTCGATGACCGAGGTGTCGAAGGCCTACTGGTCCGGTGGCCGCAGTTTCGACATGCGGCACGTGCCCGGCCCGGTCTACCTCTCCGTCGAGGGTGAGAAGGTCCCGCACCAGGCGGTGTGGATCAAGCCGTTCGACCCGCTGCGCCCGGTCGAGGGGCTGACCGACGCCCAGCGCGACCTGGCCGCGCTCGCGTACGTCTGCGACTACACGATCCTGGAGCCCGTCCTGCGGGTGCTCGACCTGCCGTGGGCCCAGCCCGGCCTGGTCACGGCGAGCCTTGACCACGCGATGTGGTTCCACCGCGAGGGACCGCTCGACGACTGGCTGCTCTACGTGCAGGAAGCGGTCGCCGCCGACTCGGGCCGTGGCCTGGGTTCCGGGCGGTTCTTCACCCGCGATCACCGTCATCTCGCCACCGTTGCCCAGGAGGGCATGATCCGCGCTTCCTGACCCGCCCGGGAAGGACTCACCATGGACACCTTCGCTCGTGACCACCTCCCTCCACCGGCGCTGTGGCCGGCCATCGAGTTCACGACGCCGGAGCTGAGCTACCCGGAACGCCTCAACGCCGCCACCGAACTCATCGACGTGCCGGTGGCGACCTTCGGGCCGGACCGCCCGGCACTGCGTACGCCTGCCGGCGAGGTCTGGTCCTACGGCGAGCTGAGGACCCGTGCGAACCAGGTGGCGCAGGTGCTGGTCGAAGACCTCGATCTCCTGCCAGGGCAACGGGTTCTGCTCCGGTCGCCCAACAACCCCTGGACGGTCGCCGCGTGGCTCGGCGTGCTCAAGGCGGGCGGTGTGGTGGTGACGACCATGGCGGCGTTGCGGGCTCGTGAACTTGCGCCGATCGTGGAGCGGACCCGTCCGTCGATCGCCTTGGTGGACAACAGGTTCGCGGAGGACCTGGAGGAAGCGCTGTCGTCGCTGAAGGTCGTGGGATACGACGACCTCGTGGCGCGCGCCGGGACGAAGCCGGGGGAGTTCAGCGCCATGGACACCGCGGCCGACGACGTGGCGCTGCTGGCTCCGACGTCCGGGAGCACCGGAACACCCAAGATCACCGTGCACTTCCACCGCGACGTCCTGTCCATCGACAACACCTTCGGCCGTCACGTGCTCAGGCTGAACGAGAACGACCTCGTCGCCTGCACGGCTCCGTTCGCCTTCACGTTCGGGCTGGGCATGCTCGTCGTGTTCCCCTTGCGGGCCGGTGCCTGTGCTTTGCTGACCGAAGCCGCCACTCCCGCACAGGTCGCGGATCTGGTGGAGCAGCACGGAGTCACGGTGCTCGCGACGGCGCCGACGGCGTACAAGGCGATCCTGCGCGAGGGGATCGACGAGAAGCTGAAAGGCCTGCGGACCGCGGTGTCGGCGGGCGAGCACATTCCGCAGGAGACCTGGCAACGGCTGCACGACCGGCTGGGGCTCAAGGTGATCGACGGCATCGGTGCCACGGAGTTGTTGCACATCTTCATCTCCGCCGCCGGGGACGACATCCGGCCCGGCGCCACGGGAAAGCCGGTACCGGGCTACCGCGCGACCGTTCTCGGTCTCGACGGTGAGGAGCTCGGCCCCGGTGAGCTGGGCCGGCTCGGCGTCATCGGCCCGGTCGGCTGCCGCTATCTCGACGACGCGCGCCAGAAGGACTACGTGGTGGGTGGCTGGAACGTCACCGGCGACGTCTTCCACCGCGACGAGGACGGCTACTTCCACTACCACGCCCGCAACGACCACATGATCGTCTCCTCCGGGTACAACATCGGCGGCCCGGAGGTCGAGGAAGCCGTCGACACCCATCCCGACGTGCTGGAGTCCGCCGTCGTCGCCAAGCCCGACGAGGAACGCGGGTCGATCGTCTGTGCCTTCGTGGTGCTGCGTGACGGGGTGGTGGGTGATGCGGCGAAGGCCCGGGAGATCCAGGACCACGTGAAGCGGACCATCGCGCCCTACAAGTACCCGCGTGACGTGCGGTTCCGCACTTCGTTGCCGCGCAACGCCAGCGGCAAGCTGCAGCGGTTCGCACTGCGCAAGATCGTCGAGGACGAGGAGCCGGCGTGAAGATCGCGATCGTCGGCGGTGGCCCCGGTGGCCTGTACCTCGCCGCGTTGATGAAGCAGCTCGACCCCGCGCACGACATCACCATCTGGGAACGGGACGCCCCGGACGTCACCTTCGGGTTCGGCGTGGTGTTCTCCGACGAGACGCTCGGCGGCATCGAGAACGCCGATCCGGAGTTCGCCGACGCGATGTCCCGCCGGTTCGCTCGGTGGACGGACATCGACATCCACGTCGGAGGCGAGAGCCACACCGTTGGCGGGCAAGGGTTCGCCGCGATGAGCCGCAAGGAGCTGCTCGGCCTGTTGCAACAGCGGTGCCGCGACCTGGGCGTGGTGGTGCACTACTCGACGCCCGCTCCCGAGGTGAGTGCTTTGCGCGCGTCGCACGACCTGGTGGTCGGCGCGGACGGCGTCAACTCGTTGGTCCGGCAGTCCTCTTCGGATGTTTTCCGGACCACTTTGGACCGGCGGCACAACAAATACATGTGGCTCGGCACGGATCTGGTCTTCGAGGCGTTCCAGTTCTTCATCAAGGACACCGAGTGGGGAACCGTGCAGGTCCACGGCTATCCCTACTCCGACAGCGGGTCCACGTTCATCGTCGAGATGCACGAGGACGTCTGGTGCCGCGCCGGTTTCGACACCGGCGAGGAGTTCCCGCCGGGTGTCTCCGATGATCGTGCCGTCGAACGGATCCGCGAGCTGTTCGCCGCGGAACTGGCCGGGCACCAGGTGTTCGCCAACAACTCGAAGTGGCTCAGTTTCACCACCGTGCGCAACGAACGCTGGCACGGCGGCAACCTCGTCCTCGTCGGCGACGCCGCGCACACCGCGCACTTCTCGATCGGCTCCGGCACCAAGCTCGCGATGGAGGACTCGCTCGCCCTCGCCGCCTGCCTGCACGAACACCGGGACGTCGAGACCGCGCTGACGGCCTACGAGGCGGAACGGCGCCCCGTCGTCGAGTCCACCCAACGAGCCGCTCAGGCGTCCCTGGAGTGGTTCGAGAACATCGGCATGTACGTGGGGCAGGAGGCGACCCGGTTCTGCTTCAACCTGCTGACCCGCTCGCGCCGCATCACCTACGACAACCTCCGCACCCGCGACTCGGACTTCGCCGACCGCGTCGACGCCGCTTTCGCCGCCTCGCAAGGACTCGAGACGGTCGCGCCGGCGATGTTCCAGCCGTTCCGCCTGGGACAGCTGGAACTGAAGAACCGCGTGATCGTCTCGCCGATGGACATGTACTCGGCGGTCGACGGCGTGCCGGGCGACTTCCACCTGGTGCACCTGGGATCCAAGGCCATGGGCGGGCCGGGTCTGGTGATGACGGAGATGGTGTGCGTCTCGCCGGAGGGCCGCATCACGCCCGGCTGCACCGGCCTGTGGAACGACGAGCAGCGCGACTCGTGGGCGCGGATCGTGTCGTTCGTGCACGAGCGCAGCACCGCGCGCATCGGTTTCCAGCTCGGCCATTCCGGCCGCAAGGGCTCGACCCGGCTGATGTGGGAGGGCATGGACGAACCGCTGCCCGACGGCAACTGGGAGACGATCGGTCCGTCACCGCTGCCGTACGGTCCCGGCTCGCCGATTCCGCGCACGGTCAGCCGTGACGACCTGGACCGGATCACCGCCGAGTTCGTGGCCGCCGCCCAGCGCGGCGCCGATGCGGGCTTCGACCTGCTCGAACTGCACTGCGCGCACGGCTACCTGCTGTCGTCGTTCCTCTCGCCGATCGCGAACCAGCGCACCGACTCCTACGGCGGTTCGCTGGAGAACCGGCTGCGCTACCCGCTGGAGGTGTTCGAGGCCGTCCGCACGGTGTGGCCCGCCGAGCGCCCGATGATCGTGCGCATCTCCGCCACCGACTGGGCCGACGGCGGCAACACCGAACACGACGCCGTGGAGATCGCCCGCGCCTTCATCGCCCACGGCGCGGACGCGATCGACGTCTCCTCCGGCCAGGTGACGGCGGACGAGCGCCCGGCGTACGGCCGCTCCTACCAAACCCCGCTGGCGGACCGGATCCGTCACGAGGCAGCTGCCGCCACCGGCACCGCGGTCATCGCGGTCGGCGCCATCGCGTCCTACGACGACGTCAACTCCATCCTGCTGGCGGGCCGCGCCGACCTGTGCGCGATCGGCCGCACCCACCTGTACGACCCGCACTGGACCTTGCACGCGGCAGCCGAACAGGACTACCGCGGGGCGCAGTGGCCAGTCCAGTTCCGGGCGGGCAGCCGCAAGCCGCCGACCGCGCGCACCGACGCCATTCGCCCGCGCCTGTCGTTGTTGCGGGCTGACGCGCCGGACCGCAACGTGCACCTGCGCTGGACGCCGCACCGCCCGCTCGTGGGTGGTGTCATTCCAGCAGGATGATGCTGAAGTCCTTGCCGGGCGCGACGGCCATGACGTCGCGGTACTTGGCGGGCACCGTGGCCTGGCTGTCGGCGTTGTGCCCCCAGCCGAACGCGGTGCCGTCCGCCTTGATGGCGAGGTTGTGGTTGTAGCCGCTGCTGACCGAGACGACACCGCTCTGCGCGGCGGGCGGTACGGGGAACGGACCGTTGTTGAGGCCGTCCGACCAGCTCTCCGAGATCACCGAGCCGTCGTTCAGCAACACCTGACAGGACTGGTAACCCGCGGCCACGGCCACCGCGGTGCGCACGATCCTCGTGAACCAGCACGGAGTGTTGGAGTGCTGGGTCCAGATGAAAATCGTGCCGTCGTCCTTCGACACCATGCTGTGATGCGGGCCGGCCGAGACGGTGGTGACGCCGCTCAGCGCCTCCGCCGGTACCACGTTCGGCTGGTCGTAGTTCCGGCCCCATTGCACGACGGAACCGTCCGACTTCAACGCCAGGCTGTGTTTCTCTCCGGCGGAGATCGCCACCACACCCTGCCGGGCCGCTGCCGGTACGTCGTTCAGCCCCGTGTCCGGCGAACCCCACGCGATGACGGAACCGTCCGACTTCAACGCGACGCTGTTGCGCTCGCTGGCGGAGATCGCGACCACTCCGCTGAGCGCCTCAGGAGGGACGTCCAAGTAACCCGATCCCCAGTCGTCGTCGCCCCAGGCGAGGACCGAACCGTCCGACTTCAACGCCAGCACGTGGCTCCTGCCCGCGTCGATCGCGATCACGCCGCTGGACGCGCCGGCGGGGATCTCCACGGGTTCCCAGCCCCAGTCACCGGCCTTGTCGCTCCAGCCCTCGACGGCGCCGCGGACGACGGTGAGCTGACGCGAGGACCGTGCGCTCTTGGTACCTCTCGTGATGGTGAGCGAGACCGTGTAGGTGCCCGCCGCGGCGAACCTGTGGTTGAACTCCGCCGTGTGCGCGGTGGCCGTCGGCGTGGGTTCGTCGGGTCTGGTCACCCTCCACTCCCACCGGTCCGGCAGCGCGGTGCTCTCGGCGCTGAAGTGCACGGATTCGCCGATCACCGGTTTGGGCCGCCCGACGTCGAGCCGGGTGATCTCCGGCGGTGCCTCCGCCGGGTGCACGGTGACGGTGGTCTCCGCCTGCGCGGTCGTCCCGCCGTCGAAGGTGGCGACGGCGCGGACGGCGAAGGATCCCGGTGTGCTCCAGCTGTGGCGGACGGTGGCGCCCACGGCCTCGGTGTCGTCGCCGAACGACCAGCGAGTGGTGGCGGTACTGGCCTGTTGCAGCACCACCGTCAGCTCGAACTCGTCACCGACCGCGCCGCGCAGCCCAGGACTGACCACGATGGACATCGCCAGAACGGGCGCTTCCGGTGGTGTGACCGGGTTCGTCTGCGGCGTTCGGCCCAGGTCCGAGGGAAGTCCCAGACCGGGTTTCTGCTTCTGGTGACCGACCTTCGTCGCCTGGTCCGTCTGCCGGTGCGGATCGGGTTTGGGCGGGGTGTCGCTCGCGGCAGGGCCTTCCGCGTACTTGGCGATCGTCCGGACGTTGCCCGTCAGGTCCAGCACTCCGGCCGCGCTGCCGTCCGGGTCGTTGAAGAACACGAACCCGTCGCGGGCGAGCAGGTCGAACCGGACCGGCCGGTCGAACAGCCTGCCCACCGAGACCACGCGCGAGGTGGCGAGATCGACGATCGTCGCCTGTCCGGTCGAGTAGTCGGGCACCACCGCGTGGCCGCCGACCTCGATCGGTGCTCCGAGGTCGGCACCCGCTGAACCGACCTGCACGGGATCGGCGCAGGAACCCTGGCCGAGGTCGCACACGATCAGTTCGGCGCGGCTTCGGGACGCGATGAACACCTTGGACCCGGCCGCGGAGCCGCTGACGGCGATCTGGTCGTTCGCGGGCAGGTTCGCCCGCACGGACCGGGTGACGGCACCGGTCTCGGCGGAGAGCAGTTCGACGGTGCCGCGTTCGGGATCCACCAGCGCGGGCCGGCCACCGGTGATCGCGAGGCGGCCGGACCTGGTCGCGGTCGTGCGGGTCAGCGGACCGGTGGCGGGCAGCCGGACGACGTCGCCCGTCCTGTCGTCGATCGCCCACAGCAGGCCGCGGCTGTCGACGACGGGGCTGTCCGGACGGATCCGAGTGGCCAGCTGTTTCGCTTCTTCCCTGCGTTCCAACGTCTCCGGTTCGGCCGACACGGCCATTCCACTGTGGACGTCGAGGCTGTAGACCTGGTCCGGTGCGGGCTTCACGACGAGTCCGGGGCTCGCGGGCAGCACGGCGGCCGATCTGATGACGGTCAGGGTGGCGCTGTCGACGCGGCTCAGTTCACCGGTCGCCTGGTTCAGGACCAGGGCGGCGCCGCCCTCCTGGGCGACGCTCAGCGCGGCACCCGGCTCGGCGACCTTCACCGCGGTCGCCAGTTCGGCGGTGACGCCGTCCACCAGCGCCACCGTGCCGGTCGCCTTGGACACCAGCCAGGCCGTCCCGGCCTGAACGCGCACCTGCGAGGTGTCGTACCCCGGCCCGGCCACGAGCACGGCACCGGTGATCGCGGTGACGGCGGCGAGCGCGGTCAGCAGCCGCGTACGTCGTTTCATCGGTACAGCCCCTTTTCCAGGCCTTCCAGTGCCGTTCGCAGCCGCCGTGCCCGGCTCCACCTCGTCCACAGTGGACGCGGGTTCGCCGCCGCCAGGAGTGCTGCCGCACGACCGTGCTGCGAACGGAGCTCGGTTCTCAGCCGGTCCGTCAGGTGCCAGGCCTGATCGGCCTCCGGCCGGCCGATGTCCTCCGGCGCGTAGGTCGCCGTGGTCGCGAGCCGCGCTGCCGCCCTGACCGTGTCTCCGAAGTCGCCCACGTGGTCGGCCACCTCGTGGAAGGTGAAGGACAACGGCGGCGAGATGCCGCGCTCGGTCAGCCGGTCGAGGAGTTCGTGCCAGGCACCGAGCACCCTGGCCGCGTGGCCGGGGTTGGTGCGGCGTTGCCTGCGGCGATGGGCTTTGGCGATGATGACGAACCCGCCCGCGACCATCAGGAGCACCGCCAAAGCCGGTACCAGCAGCAGAGTGTCGCGCAGGACGGCGGTCCAGCCGAACCCCCAGCCGTCAGCCGCTTCGGCGGGCGGTGACGACGCGGGCGGGGCGGCCGCCGCCGCGGTCGCCGGTGCGGCGGGGGACGGTGGCGCCACGCGGGGCACCTCCGGCGGTGGGGTCAGGGCGCCCCTGCTCACGGAGAAGGCGGGATCGAACGTCACCCAGCCGTACTCCGCGAAGTGCACCTCGGACCACGCGTACGCCTCGAGGTTGCTGACCTCGAAGAGACCGTCGCGGTGGTCGCCGAGCCGGTAGCCGACGGCGACCCTCGCCGGATAGCCCCACATCCGCGCGAACAGCGTGAAAGCCGAGACGTGCTGCTCGACGAACCCGCCCGCGTTCGCCGGGTCCGTCATCATCCGCGTGACAGCGGCGTAGGAATGCCCCGGTGGACTGTTCAGCTGGTTGGGCTTGTCCTGCAGGTCGGCCAGGAGCACCTGCAGCCGGTCGACGGGACGGGGCATCGTGTACCGCGCGGCCAGCTCCCGCAGGGCGTCCGGCACGCCGCCGGGGAGGTCCGGCGCGTTGTTCGGAGTCGTGACGGCTTGTGCGAGCTCCTCGTGGTAGGGCTTGACGACGACCTCGCCCGTCACCTCGTAGCTGAGCCGGGACAGGTTCGTGCTCGTGCCGACCACGACACCCGAGCCAGGATCGAACCCGAACCGGTCCTGCCCGTCCGCGGTGAGCCGGGAGGGCCAGCCGATGACCGGCAGGTAGGGGCCGGAGAACTCGTTCAGCTCGATGCGCGCGGTCACCGGCGTGCCGCGGGTCTGCGCGGGGTCGGCGGTGAGGTGGCTCCCCGCCATGCGGTACTCGTCTCGTGACTTCCAAGTGGTGCCGTCGAAGACGTCCAGTGCGGCCGTGCGCACCCGATCGATCCTGTCGACGTCCTGGCGCGCGACCCGCACGGTGAACAACGTGCGCGCCGGGGTTTCCCTGAGCTGGCCCTTCACCCTGGACAACGGGGAAACGGTGTCGGTGCTCGTGATCGCGGGCGCGAGCCGGTCGCGGGGGTCGAAGCGGTGCTCGCCGGAGGCCAGCGGCAGCGCCTGACCGCCTGCGACGCCGAGCAGCGCGCTGACGACGACCAGCAGGGCCGCGGTGGCCAGTGCGGCGATCGACCGGGGCGACTGACCTTCCACGCGCACGGTGCCGGTGCTCCGGTGGGCCCGGACCGCGATCAGCGGTAGGGCCGCCGACAGGAACACGACGGTGGCGGTCGCGTGGCCGCCGGTCTGGTTGCCGGCGACGACCAGGGCGAACAGGAAACCCGCGAGCGGAGGGGCCAGTGGTGCGAGCACGTTGCGCGTGCGCAGGACGAGCAGGACCGCGGTGAACGCCGCCGCCCACGTCGCCAGCGCCGGGACGGTCAGCAGTTCGTCCCACGGTTCGACCGGCACGACCACGGTGAGCAGGCGGTTCCAGCTGCCGCGCAGACTGCCCAGAGCGAGTGAGCTGTCGCCGCGGAACACCCCGAACACGACGACGAGCACCGGTCCGAGCACGGTCAGCACCGCGACGGACCAGAGGCGCCGGTGGCCCAGAGCCGCCGTCACGCCACCGATCAGGCACGCGAACCCCAGCGCGAGCAGGTGGCCGGGCGTCGTGAAGAACCCCTGGTAGACCAACGCCCCGGCAGCGGCGGCCACGACCGCCAGCACCACCTCGGCCACGACCAGGCCCGGCACGAACCTTCGCCACGTCACCGCGTCACCACCCGTTGGCGACGCGGTGAGAGTGGATGGTCACGTCCAAGACACCCGACCGCACAGCCATCAGCCCCCCAGCCTCCGACCACGGCCTCAGGGCGGCGGCGGACCCTCAGAACCGCCGTACAACGCCCGGTGACCGGTGAATCGTCCGTCGCAGACTACTTACCGCGACAGCGGAGACCCAGCCCCGGGTTGCCGCGTCACGACGCGGCGCTCAGGGCGACGGCGGGTACCGCGCTCACCGGACGCAGCCGGAACAGCGCGAGCGAGGCGACCAAGCTGATCCCGCACACCGCGACGATGTAGGTGGTGACTCCGGACGACGACCCGGTCTCGTTGAGCAGGGCCGTCGAGATCAACGGCGCCAGTCCGCCACCGAGCAACGCGCCGAGTTGCAGCAGCAGCGAGGACCCCGAGTAGCGGACGTTCGCGGGGAACGTGTCGGCGACGATCGCGCCCTGGACGCTGTGCGTGATGGGGATGATCAGGCCCATGCCTGCCAGCGCGAGCAGCACGACGGCCGTGTCGCCGGTGTTCAGCAGCGGGAAGAACGCCGCGCCCCACGTCATCAGCGCGAGCGAGCCGACGACGAACATCGTGCGCCTGCCCCGGCGATCGGCGACCGCTGTCCACAGTGGAATGGTCGCCAGCCACAGCACCGACGCCCCGGTCACCGCGAGCACGAGGAACTGCCGGCCCAGCCCCAGATGTGACGTGCCGTAGGACAGGGTGAACACCATGAACAGGTAGGCGACCGCCGAGTTCGCCACGATCGCGAGCAGCGTGATCGCCAGGCGACCGGCGCCGACCGACAACGCCTGCCGCAACGGGAACCGGACGATGTCGTGCCGGTCGACCGCGGTGGCGAAGGTCGGTGTCTCGGTCACCCGCAGGCGGATCACCAGGCCCACCACCACGAGCGCCGCGCTGAGCAGGAACGGGATCCGCCAGCCCCACGCGGAGAACGCGGCGGGCGACATCGCCGTGCTGGTCAGCAGGAACACCGTGTTCGCCAGCACCAGCCCGGCGGGTGTGCCCATCTGCGGGAAGCCCGCGTACCTGTTGCGCTGCCCGGCCGGCGCGTGCTCCATCGCCATCAGGTTCGCGCCCGCGTTCTCGCCGCCCAGCCCGATGCCCTGCACGACCCGCAACGCCACCAGCAGCACCGGGGCCCACACTCCGATCGCGGCGAAGTTCGGGATCGCGCCGATCAACGTCGAGCCGATGCCCATCAGCACGAGCGACACCACCAGCATCGACCTGCGGCCCACGCGGTCGCCGAAGTGACCGAACACCAGTCCGCCGAGCGGCCGCGCGACGAAGCCCACCGCGAACGTGCTGAACGCCGCGAGCGTGCCCGCCGCGGGAGACAGCGACGGGAAGAACTGCTTGTTGAAGATCAACGCAGAGGCGGTGCCGTACAGGAAGAAGTCGTACCACTCCAGCGTCGCGCCGGTGAGAGTCGCGAGCGCTACCTTGCGCGGTGGGGGAGCCATGTCACTTCTACCTCCAGTGCGTCCGGTGCCGCAGGAGCGTGGCGGGCGGGCACGAACACCTTCCGCTCCGACCGTCACCCGTGTACAGCGGTGCCTGGCGATAGCGGTGCAGGTATGGCCTGCCGCCAGAATCGCGGGCGAACTCCAGCGTCGGCCGAGTCCGGCGCGGTGATGCCGCGACGCCGGAGAGCCGCGGTTCCGCGCTCAGCCGTTGGACCACCGCACGATGTCGGCGACCGTCGCGTTGCCGCCGCACACCACGATCCCGAGCCGCATGTCAGGCCCGACCTGCTCGACCACCGTGCGTGCCGCCGCCACCAGGCAGCCGGCGGCGGGCTCGGCCCACACCTTCTGCGTCTCCGCCAACGTGATCGAACCCTGCACGGCCTCGGCGTCGGACACCACCAGCACGTCCTCCAGCAGTGCGACGGCGTGGTCGTAGGTCAGCTGCGACGCGTGAGGTGCCGAGAGCGTCGAGACGATCGACGTCGGCGTGATGTCCACGGGGCCGCCCGCGGCCAAGGCCTGGTGCATCGCGTCGGCGCCCTCGACCTCGACGCCCCACACGCGGACACCGGGCACGAGCGCGTGGAAGGCGGTGGCGACACCCGCGATGAACCCTCCGCCGCCGATGCTCACGAGCACGTCGGTGAGGTGTGGGGCGTCGGTGGCGAACTCCAGGCCCACGGTGCCCTGGCCGGCGGCGACGATCGGGTCGTCGTAGGGGTGCACGAGGGTCGCGCCCGCCGCTACCAGGTCGTTGAGCAGTGCGAATGCCGACGGCAGGTCGTCGGTGAGTCGCACGTCCGCACCGGAGGCGCGGGCGAGATCCACTGACCGGGCGGGTGCGGAGGAGGGCATCACGACGGTGGCGGCGACGCCCAGTTCGTGGGCGGCGTCGGCCAGTGCGATGCCGTGGTTGCCGCCGCTGACCCCGACCACGCCTGCCGCGCGTGCCTCGTCCGGCAGGGAGAGGATCTTCGCGAACGCGCCGCGCGTCTTGAAGGAACCGCTGCGCTGCAACAGTTCCAGCTTCACCGTCGTCGGGACGCCCAGCAGCGCGGACAGCCCCGGCGAGGGCAACGTCGGCGTGCGCAGCACACGTCCGTCGATCACCTCGGCCGCGGCACGGACGTCGTCGATCGTCAGCAGGTCAGCCATGCCGCCACCTTAACCAATCGGGGAATTGTTCATCGGGTGGGCGCGCAATTCCGTTTTGGAGCACTCTTGGAGATTTCTTGGAAGGCGCGGGCAGACTCACTCGTGTCGGTATTCCAGTTTGAGGAGGTGCTCTCATGGAGAAGACCAAGACGTCGAAGATGAAGAAGATCACGGTGCGCAAGGTGGGCCCGGTTCGCCTCACGGCGGCCGCCTGCTCGCAGTACAACACCAAGCCGGTCTAAGGCGCGGCGCGAGTGCGCTGGGCCTCGGTGCCCAGCGCATCTCGCCGGAGGAGGAGCGTTGTGACCGAGTTCGATCTGGACCGGCCGGTGCCGCTGCACCCGCTGGTGTTCCTGGAGGACGGCGACGAGGTGACGATCGGCCGCGCCGACGTCGACTCGTACGGCATCTTTCCCGGTGAGGGCGCCGAACTCGTGCGCAGGCTGGTCGCGGGCGACACGCCGCGCCAGGCGGCCGACTGGTTCGAGCGGACCTACGGCGAAGACGTCGACATCGAGGACGTCGTCGCGGGACTGGACGAGCTCGACCTCATCCGCAGGTCCGGCGAACTCGCCGCGGAGGCCGGCCCGGTGCGCTTCACACGGCTGGGTGCGGCGCTGTTCTCGCCGGTGGCCTGGGCCGTTTACGCGGGCCTGGCCGGGTGGGCGCTGATCCTGATGGTGTTCGACGAGGATCTCCGGCCGAGTTATCACAACATATTCTTCTCCGACTATTACATGGTGATTCAGGTCGGACTGTTCGTCGCCGCCATTCCGCTGTTGCTCATGCACGAGTCCTTTCACGCATTGGCCGGGCGCAGGCTCGGCGTCAAGTCGCGACTGAGAATCGGGCGGCGGCTCTACTTCATCGTGCTGGAGACCTCGCTCGACGGTCTCGTGGCAGTGCCGCGCCGGAAGCGGTACCTGCCGATCGTCGCCGGGTTGCTGGCCGACGTCCTCGGGATCGCCGGGTGCACAATCGCCGCCGACCTGACGCGCCACCCGGACGGCACGTTGTCGGGTGCGGGGCGTTTCCTGCTGGCCGTCGCGTTCGCCGCACTGCTCCGCGTCATCTGGCAGTTCTTCTTCTACCTACGCACGGACATCTACGTGCTCGTGAGCACAGTGCTCGGTTGTGTCGACCTGCACGGCGCCGCCCGGCAGATGGTCCGCAACCGGTTCAGGCGGTTGCTCGGGCGCAGCGAGACCGACGAGTCGGTCCTGCATCCCGTGGACCGCAAGGTGGCGCGCTGGTACTCGTGGCTCGTCGTCGTCGGGTACACGGCGAGCCTGACGACGTTCGTGCTCGCCGGCGCTCCCGTGGCCTACCGGTTCGCCACCGGCGTGATCGGCCGGATCACCGGTGACGGCGTGCCGACAGCCCTGTTGCTCGACTCGATCGTCTTCGGCGGCGTGGCGATCGCGCAATGCGCGGTGCTCGGCTGGCTCATGGTCCGCGAACGCGTGCAGAAGCGCCGGGACAGTCGTCTGCAGCACGTCATCCACTGAGCGATTAACGGAAAGGACGCACTATGGACAGCCGCTACTGGATCCGCGCCGACCAGCGACGCGACCGGACGCACGCGCTCGCCGCACTGGAGCTGCCGCCGATCTGGGCGACTGTCGACGCCCACCGGAGGTTGCGCGGGCCGTACACCGCGGCGGGGTCGTTGCTGCGCCTGATCGCCGACGACCTGCTGGAACGGTGTCCGGAACTGGGGGAGCGGCACAACATCGAGCTGCTCACGAGCACGCCGGAGCTGGCAGGGAGGGTGCCCAGCCCGTGGCACACGCTCGAGTGGGCCGTGCAGGACAACGAACGCACCCGCTACTACTCGCGGCTGCACACCCGCAACATCGCGAACGGCCTGGCCGAGGTGCTGCGCGACTACCTGGCCGCTCTCGGCGGCGGGCCGCGCACGCTGGTGATCGATAACGCGCACCAGGCCGACCCGTCGGACCAGGAGTTCATCGCGGTTCTGTTGCGTCGCAGCGACATCCCCGACCTGACGGTGGTCGTCGGCACCGGCCGGGAGCCGCTGGCCGACCCGCGCGGCGAGATCGACGTGTCGCTGGCGGAGACCATCGCCGTGTACGCACAGGTGGTGGAAGCCCCAGTCGCGGAACACCCGTTGCCCGTCGATCCGGCACAGGCCTATGTGGACAGTGACGGCACGGACGACGATCCACGCGTGCTCGCCGCCTATCTTGAACTGCCCGGCGACGCCAGAGCCGCGCTGCACGACGCCCGGGCCGAGCAACTCGCCGGGTCCGCGGAGTTCTCGCTGCACCTGGGCGCGATCCCGTACCACCTGGAGCACGGCAGCGACCCGTCCGGCGCCGGCACCGCCGCGTTGCGCGCCGCTCTGGACCACTGCCACAAGACCGGGCTCTACCAGGCCGCCGCGGACCACGGCCTGCGCGGCCGGGCGGTCGCTGACCTCGAGGCCGACCCCGACACGTGGTGGCACCTCGTCCTGCAGACCGGGATCGTGCTGGCGGCGGTCGGGCGTGCGGACGAGGCGGAAGCGCTCTACGTCGAGGGACGTGCCGCGTCCACGGATCCGGCCGTGCACCTGGAGATGGCGTACTCGACCGCGATGTTGCACGCGCGGCACTACCCGGAGACGCAACGGGACTACGTCCGGGCACGCGCGTGGATGAACCAGGCGATCGCCTTCGCGTCACTGGTGACCGACCCGAAGAAGGAAGCGTTCCAGTCCGTGTTCACCCGCAACGGCCTCGCACTCGTGGAGGTGCGGGAGAAGAAGCCAGAGGTGGCGCTCGCACTGGTCAACGAGGGCATGGCCAGGCTGGACCGCGACCTCGAGCCACACGAGCACGAGCTCCATCGCCTGGTGCTGCGCTACAACCGGGCCCAGGTCTACGGCGGGATGGGCCGCCTGGACGACGCGCTCGCCGACTACTCCTACGTCCTCGAACGGGATCCGAACTTCCCCGAGCACCACTTCAACGTCGGCAACATCCTGCGCAGACTGGGCCGCGACGAGGAAGCGATCGCCGCCTACCGCGAGGCACTGCGCCTCTCACCACCGTTCCCCGAGGCGTACTACAACATCGGCGACGCACGGCTCGCGCTCGGCGACACCGAAGGTGCCCTGGCGGACTTCGGGTACGTCGTCGAACTGGATCCGCGGCACGTCGACGCCAGGATCAACCGCGCCGGACTCCTGCTCGCCGCTGGTGACGTCGAGGCGGCATGGCGCGATGTCGCGGCCGCTCTCGAACTCGCACCGGACAACGCACACCTGTTGTGCCTCAAGGGTCAGCTGCTCGTCGAACAGGATCAGTACGCCGAGGCGTCCGAGGCGCTGGCCGAGGCGGTGCGGCGCAACGAGCGGCTGGCCGAGGCCTGGGCGATCCGCGGCACGATCGCGGTGGCGTCCGGCGAGCTCACCGACGCGATCAGCTACCTCAGCCGGGCCATCACGCTCGACGACAACCCGGAGGCCCGGTTCAACCGCGCGGTCGCGTACGAGGAGTCCGGCGAGCTGGACGCGGCGATCACCGACTACGACGCGGTTCTGGCCGTCAGCGACGACGTGGACGCGCGGGAGCGCAGGGAACTCTGCGCCGTCGCGACGGCCAGGTAGGAGGATCGCCGTGACAGCAACGGAGAACGTGGCCGCCGCACCAGGGGTGGCCACGTTCACCGAGGCCATGAGCAGGCTCGTCTCCGGCCTGGCCGTGGTCACCACGCGGCAGGCGAACGGGCAGCCGTGCGGGTTGCTCGTCTCGTCGATCTGCTCGTACAGCGTGGATCCGCCGTCGGTGCTGGTGGTCGTCGACCACGCGTCACGATGCCGCGACTCGTTGGCGCGCTGTGTGGAGTTCGGTGTGCACGTGCTCGGTCGTGGCGAGGAACGCACCGCGCGGACGTTCGCGAGCCGTGGCGCGAACAAGTTCGCCGACGTCGGGTGGGAGTGGGACGGAGCGGTGCCGAGGCTGTGCGAGGCGCCGATCTACTTGCGTTGCATCACTTCTGCCGTGTTCGAGCACGGCGACCACACCATGTTGATCGGCGAGGTCGCCCGCACCGAGGTGGCCGAGGCCGAGCCGCTGGTCTGCTACCGGCGGCTGTTCGACTGGCGGTTAGGGAGAAACGGCGTGCGCCAGCCGTAGCCCGGCGAGGCCGCGGTCGTGCCGGTGCCCGCGGTCGAACGGGACGTCCCCGCTGAGGATGACCTGGTGCATGGCCCGCAGCCGTGGTCCCGGCTCGATGCCGGCGTCACCGGCCAGCACCCGGTACGCCCTGGCATAGGCCGTCAACGCATCGGCGCGGCGCTCGGCCTGGCACAGCGCGAGCATCAGTTGTTCGTGGAACCGTTCCCGCAGCGGATAGGTCGTGCACAACTCCTCGAGATCACCCACCGCGAGATGACCGTCGCCGTGGCAGAGCAACACGTCGAACCGATTGCGCAACAACTCCAGATATTCCTTCTCGAGTCGCAACACCTCGTGGTCGAACATCCCGGTCTCGCGCAGATCCGCGAGTGGGGAACCGCGCCACAGACCGAGTGCGGCATCGAGCTTCTCCCGTGCCCGCACGCAGTCACCGGCCGCGATCTCGGCCTGCCCTTGTTTCGCCAGTTCGCGGAATCTGGTGAGGTCCAACTGGTGTGGTTCCAGGCAGAGCACGTAACCGGACGGCCTGGTGTTGAGAACGGGATGCGAATTCCTCGCGCTGATCCAGCCAGGGGTCAGCACTCGTCGCACCGCCGTCACATATCCGTGCAGCGCGGCGATGGCGGAACGGGGAGCACCACGGCTCCACAACTGGTCCACGATGCGGCGCGTCGGCACGAACTCGTTGGCGTGCAAGGCGAGCAGTGCGAGCAATGCCCGTTGTTTCGGTGCGGTCGGTGTGCATCTTCGATTGCCCCGAGTGAGTTCGAACGTCCCTAGAACCCGGAAGTGCAGTGGTTCGTCTCCCGCTGCCAAGTGATCGCCGCCCTTAGTCCAGATCGTGGTCAGGACCAACTCGGTGAGTGTCGGGGAGCATTCGGTCATCGAGGTAGTGCTCGGCACGAAACTGCCCATGTCATGCCTCGAACGCGAGTGCCCATAACGAAGCCGAATGAACGCACATCAGGTTCCCGGATGGGCACTTCAACGGCGTTCAGGTGAATTTGCATTCGGGGCCGAAGTGGAATCTGTTGTCGAGTGACATCTGCCCGCCGGCGCTGTTGGTCTGATGGGGCAGACGTCGGGGGCACGAGGGTGAGGGGGTGTGATGAGCGTGGACCGAATCCCTAGCGTCAGCGGTCAGTTCCCGAAACTCACCCCGCCGCTGAAGGGATGTTGCTCGTGCGAAGACGTTTGCCGGCAATGGTGCTAGCGAGCGTGCTCGCCGGCAGCGCTGTCACCGCTGCTGTTCCAGTGGTCGCCCAGCCACCTGTTTCCACGCTCACCAAGTCCGTGCAGGGCGTGTCCGATCCCGCCGCACACGGAGACACCGCCACCTGGGTCGTGTCGTACGCGAACGGCGCCCCCGGTGCCGCCACCATCACCGACACCATCAGCGCCGGTCAGACCTACCTGGCCGGTTCGCTGCAGGTACCGCCGGGCTGGACCGGCACGGAAGGCAACCCCGTCAGCGCGACGAATCCCAACGTGCGCAACGGTGGCAAGGCGCTTTCCAGCCTGCTCACGCCGCCCGTGCAGGCCAGCGCGAGCTCCACCGGTGGCGACGGCTTCACCCCGATCCTGCAGCGGACGCCGGACGGGCGCCTGCAGGCGTGGAACGTCTACCACCACGTGTCCTACGCCGCTCCGAAGCTGGTGTGCACGGACCTGACGACCAGCACGCTCTGCGCCGGCGGTCCGTGGCCGAAACCGCTCAACACGACACCCGGCCCGTTCGGCACCGGGTCCACCGGTGACATCTCCAGCCCGTTGGAGCCGCAGTACGTCCGCGATCAGGCGAACCCGGCTCGGGTGTACTGCTCGGCCACCACGACGACCTCGATCGGCGTCGGCTGTCTCGACCTCGCCGCGCCCGGCAACTGCGGGTACTGGCCGCTGATGCCCCGCGGCGGGCAGACGACCGAGCTGGCCGGGCTCGTCCAGGTCGGCGGAAACCTCTACGGAGTAGCGACTTCCGGCCACGTCGTGTGCTGGACGGTCGCCACGCAGAGTGCGTGCGGCTCCCAGCCCTACGCGCCGATCGTGCCGTTCACCAACAGCAACAGCTACTACCTCGGCGCGCACACCGTCGCCGGGGGCAAGGTGTTTGCGTCGTCGTCACCGTACGGCGGCGGCGTCCCGGTGCTCGGCTGCTTCGACCCCGGCACCACGAGCGCGTGCGCGGGCTGGCCGTCCCCGAAACCGATCGGGCCGTCCGGCAACTACACGTACAACGCCTACACCGCTTACAGCACAACGGGTGCGGAGACCTGCGCGTGTTCCAGCACAACCGGCGGCCTCAACGTCACCACCTGCTACGCGGTCGACGGATCGTCCCTGCCCGCTCCGTCGGCCGCGGCCGGACTGGAGGGCGGGGTCATCGCCTTCAACCCCGAGGTGATCCGCACCGGTGACCGCGTGCGCAGCCACATCGGCATCTGGAGCGGCCCGTACCTGGGCGCGGCGGTGTGTCACGACTGGAGCACCGGAACGTCGTGCGCCGGCGTGCCACCGCGCATCACCCATCCCACCGTCAACGGCGGTGACACAAGAGATTACGGCTACGCCTACGACGTCCCGACCGGCTGCCTGGTCGGCCTCGGTGACGCCGGCGTGCTGTTCTCGATGGATCCTGACACGGGGGCGTCGCCGTGCGTACGCAGTGGCGCCTCCGTGTCGCTCACCCCGTCGCAGTTCTACTGCGACGGCAAACCGCACGCCGTCACGTACACCAAGGCGCGCCTCATCGGCGTGACACCCGCGAACGTGAACTTCGGCGCTTCCACCGTGAAGGTCGTCGACCAGGGCGGAAACCCCGTCACCACACCAGGTTTCGCACCCGACGGGACGGTGGACCTGAGCGGTGTGTCCGCCACGACGCTGACCGTCACGGCGTCGCTCGTGCTGAACAACGCGTCCGACTTCGGTGGCGGCAACAAACCGTCGCTGGCAGTGGAGTTCACCGGCGACGCACCGCAGATGTGCTTCCGCACCACGATCTCCGCGGACTGCCCGGTCACCTCGGTCGCCAACACCGCGGGCGCCACCGACATGACCGGCAGCATCATGTCCAACACCGTGACCCGGCAGGTCGCGCCGGGTGCGGCGTGTATGCCGAACGTGGTGGTGAACAAGGAGATCTGCTCCTCGCACACTCCCGCTCACTGCAAGGCGGGCGGCGCCGGTCCGTGGGTGAAGGAAGCACCCGTGGGCGTGCTCGGCCTGCTGTTCGCAACGGCGTACTGGCGGATCACCGTGACCAACAACGGCCCGATCCCGATCGCGGACGCCTACGTGGTCGACGACGTGGAACCGGCCTGCCAGACGGGACCGTTCGCGTTGCAGCCCGGTGAGTCGAAGCAGGTGCACTGCTCGACATACGCGCTGCTGTCGCTGTTCCCCTTGACCAACAAGGCGAAGGCGAAGTACACGCCGCCGAACTCGGTGCGGACGTACACCGACTGGTCGTCCGCCAAGGCCTGTTCACTGCTCTGCGTGCTGAACTGATCGCTCTGGAGTCGACGCGGCCGAGCTGACATTTGTCATCTCGACGAGGTGACGTCACCTCACTACTGGTGACAGCCCCCGCCGACCAGGCTGAGCACCATGGAAACGGTCCTAGAAGTACGTGGGGCGCGCTACAACTACGGCGCCACGCAGGCATTGGCCGGCGTCGATCTCGACGTCGGCGCGGGGGAGTGCGTGGCGTTGCTCGGCCCCAACGGCGCGGGCAAGACGACGCTGGTGAACCTGGTCGTCGGCCTGCTCGCTGCCAAGGAGGGCAGAGTTCGCGTCCGCGGCGGTGATCCGCGGATCGCGTCGACCCGGCGGAACCTCGGCGTGGTGCAGCAGTCGCTCGGGTTCCCGAACACGCTGAAGGTGGCCGAACTGGTCACCGGGGCCGCGGTGCGGGCGGGGCTGGCGCGGTCGGCCGCCGGGCCGATCATGGCCGAACTCGACCTGACCGACCTGGCCGGCCGGCGCGCGGCGAAGCTGTCCGGCGGCCAGAAGCAACGGCTGCAGCTCGCCATGGCACTGGTCGCCGAACCGCGGTTGCTGGTGCTGGACGAACCGACCGCCGGCCTGGACGTGCCTGCCCGCAAGAGGTTCTGGCAGATCCTGGAGGAACGGCGGGAGCGCGGCACCGGCGTGCTGCTCACCACGCACCTCATCGAGGAGTCGTCCGCCGTGGCCGACCGCGTGGTCGTGCTGGACCGCGGCAGCGTGATCGCCGGTGGGACGCCGGACGAACTGGTGGCACGGTTGCCCGATCGCACGGTGACCGTGCGGACGGCGTTGGTTCGTGCGCGCCTGGAGGAAATCCCCGATGTGGCGTGGGTGCGCAACGACGGCGACCACGTGCATTTGGGCACGCGCACGCCGGAAGCGTTGCTGCGGGTGCTGCTCGCGGAGGACCCCGGCCTGACCGATCTGCGGGTCGAGGGCGCCGGGCTGGAAGAGGCAGTGGCGGGACTGATCGAGAGGGGTGCGGCGTGACTGTGAACATTGCTGGGAAGGTCTTCGGTGTCGAGCTGACGGACGAGCTGAGGGGTATCGTCCGCGAGCCGGCCGCGCTGTTCTTCTCCATCGTGATGCCGGTGGCGTTCTTCGCGCTCTTCGTGTCCCTGTTCGGGAAGTTCAGCAGCGGAGGGGTGTCGGCGGGCACCACGATGGTCGCCACGTTCGGTGCGTTCGGCGTGATCTCGGTGGTGTTGATGAACCCCGGCATCGGCGTCGCGGCGGATCGGGAACGCGGGTGGCTGCGGGCGAAGCGGGTGTCCGCGGTGCCGATCGGCGTGACGCTGGCGGCCAAGGTGGTGGCCGCGCTGCCCTACGCGGCGGGGGTGCTGCTGGCGATGATGGCCACCGCCGCGATCACCGGGTCGCTGGACGCGCCGGTGCCCGCGTTGTTGCGGATGCTCGCAGTGCTGGTGGTGGGCGCGCTCCCGTTCGCGTTGCTGAGTCTGGCGATCGGTTTCCAGGTCGGGTCCGGTGCCGCTGCCGCTGTGCTGAACGCGATCCTGATCCCGTCGGCCGTCGTGTCCGGGCTGTGGATGCCGTTGTCGATGATGCCCGGGTTCTTCACCGACATCGCCCGGTTCCTGCCGACCTATCACCTGGCGGGGCTGGCGCGTGCCCAGCTGACCGGTGGGCCCGTGCTCACGCACGCGCTGGTGTTGCTCGGCTCGACGATCTTGGCGGCGGGACTGGCGGCGGTGTCGTATCGTCATGCCCGGTCATGAAAAAAGTCGCTGGGATCTCCCGCTGGTTGCACCTGATCTACCTCGGGAACCTGTTGTGGGCACCGGTGTTCGACCCGGCCGCGAGCTGGGCGGACTGGGCGCTCGTCGCCGTCGTGGTGGTGGCCTTCGTCCCGATGTACGTGCTGGCGTGGCACCGGCCGGACCTGGTCCGCTGGTGCTGCACGGTGCCGACGGTGGTGCTCGGCGCGCTGGCCACGCCGTTCAACACCGGTGCGGCGGTGCTCTTCGTCTACGCGGGGGCGTTCGCGGGCCTGTCGGAGTCGCGGCGGGTGGCGATGCGGTGGTTCGTCGGGCTGACCGCGCTGATCTTCCTGTTCGCCGTGGTGTCGACGGTCGAGCTGCCGTACCGGCTGTGGGGCCTGCTGCCGTCGTTGATCTTCCTGTGGCTGATCGGCATCCTGCAGGTCGAGTGGGCGGAACGCGACCGCGAGGCCGCCGAGCTGCGCATCCGCAACGCGCGGGTCGAGCATCTCGCCACCCTGGCCGAACGCGAGCGCATGGCCCGTGACCTGCACGACCTGCTCGGCCACACGCTGACCGCGATCATCCTGCGTGCCCAGCTGATCGCCGCGGATCCGGCGCGGGTGCAGCAGGAAGCGGCGGAGATCGAACGCACGGCCCGTGCGGCGCTGGGCGAGATCCGCGACGCCGTCACCGGCTGGCGCAGCGCGAGCCTGGAGACCGAGCTGGAGGCGGCGCGCACCGCGTTGACGAGCCTCGGCGTCGAGGTGGTCGTGCGACGTGACCCGGACCTGACGATCGTCGGCTCGACCGAGCACGAGCTGGCACTGGCGTTGCGCGAAGCCGTCACCAACGTGGCCCGGCACGCTCAGGCGACAACGTGCCACATCGGGATCGAGGCCCGCGGCGGCGAGCTGTGCCTGGTGATCGCCGACGACGGCATCGGCAGCCGCGCGCCGGAGGGCAACGGCCTGACGGGCATGCGCGAACGCATCGCGGCGCTGGGCGGCCTGGTCCGCCGCACCGGCTCGGCGGGCACCACCGTCACCATCGCGGTTCCGCTGCGGGTGGCCACGTGATCAGGGTCGTGCTGGCCGAGGACCAGGCGATGGTGCGCGGCGCGTTCGCCCAGCTGCTGGACCTGCAGCCGGACGTCACCGTGGTCGCGACCGCGGGCAACGGTGACGAGGCCCTCGCGGTCGTCGCCGAACACCGCCCGGACGTCCTGCTGACCGACATCGAGATGCCCGGCCGCACGGGTCTGGACGTCGCGCAGGAACTCGCTCGCCGCGGCGATCCCACCCGGATCCTGATCATCACGACGTTCGCCCGCAGCGGCTACCTGCGCCGCGCGATGGACGCGGGCGTGGCGGGGTACGTGCTCAAGGACGCGCCGATCGCGGACCTGGTCTCCGCCCTGCGCCGGGTGCACGCCGGCGAACGCGTCGTCGCACCGGAACTCGCGATGGCCGCCTGGGACAGCGCCGATCCGCTCACGCCCCGCGAACGCGAACTGCTGCACGAGGTCACGACCGGCGCGAGCAACGCGGACATCGCGGCCAGGCTGAACCTCGCGGAGGGCACCGTCCGCAACTACCTGTCGACGGCGATGGCGAAGCTCGGCGCCCGCAACCGGTCGGACGCGGCGAACATCGCGCGGGACCGGGGCTGGCTCTGACGCTCCGGCCTCCATGGCCGCGAACACGCCTGGTGACCGGTTGTTGACCGTCCGAGTTCCGGTACTTCGGCCCGGTGATTGGGGTCCTCTGCCGCGAGCGAGATGGGCATCGGCGTGGTCCGCTGGATCTCCGAGGGGCCGAGGAGGTCGATCATGTCTGGTCTGCTGGTCAAGAGTTTCAACGCGCCCGAGGAGACCCGGCCCTTCGAACAGGGCATGGGGCATCTGGATCTGGTCAACTCCGAAGCGGGCGCGGTCGGCAGGGCCGTGTTCGAGCCGGGCTGGCACTGGGCGGAGCACGTGAAGCCCATCGCCGGCACCGACAGCTGCCAGGTGGCGCACAAGGGCTACTGCGTGTCCGGCCGGATGAAGATCGTCATGGACGACGGCGAGGAGGCCGAGTTCGGCGAGGGCGACATCATGATCGCCGAGCCGGGGCACGACGCGTGGACCGTCGGTGACGTGCCGTGCGTGATGATCGACTGGCAGGGCATGGACGACTACGCCAAGCGGGACTCCCGCTGACCAAGGAGAAACGGCCTGCCGGACATGTCGTCGGCAGGCCGTTGTCGTGTGTCCGGGGGGGGTAATAGTCATTATCCGGACAGGGTTTTACCAGTGTGCGCGAAGGCTTCTGCGGCTGCGTGATCGGTCGTAAGCTCGGGGTGTGGTCGCGCTCTCATGGCGGCCTGGTGAGTCATTTTCCTTGGCATGCCTTCGAAAGGCGTGTTCCCCCTGCACCAAGGAGGCTCGTGATGAACACCCGTTTCGCCGCCCTGTCCGTCGCCCTTCTCCTGGCCGGACTGCTCACTCCGCCCGCGTCCGCCGACGCCGCGGCCGCCACCACCGAACTCGCCACCTCGGTGGTCGAACAACTGGAGGGCCGTACCGCCGGGTCCTACCGGGACTCCGCGACCGGGAGGCTCGTGGTCGCGGTGACCGACGCCGAGACCGCCCGCACTGTCCGTGCGGCGGGTGCCGTGCCGCGGTTCGTCGCACGGAGCGGCGCGGTGCTGCGGGCCGCGACCGAGAAGCTGGACCGCTCGGCGGCCATCCCCGGCACGTCGTGGGGCGTCGATCCGCGGACGAACCAGGTGCTGGTGTCCGCGGACGCCACGGTGACCGGTGCGAAGCTGGCCAAGCTGCGCGGGGTGCTCGCCGAACTCGGTGATGCCGCGCGGCTCGAGCACGTTTCCGGCGCGTTCACGACGACGATCACCGGTGGTGACGCCATCTACGGTGGTCCGTACCGCTGTTCGCTCGGCTTCAACGTGCACCGGCCCGGCAGCAGCACCGCGTGGTTCCTGACCGCGGGACACTGCGCCAACGCCGCCGCCACGTGGTCGGCCGGCGGCGGGCAGGTGATCGGCACGCGGGAGGGCAGCAGCTTCCCCGGCAACGACTACGCGCTCGTCCGCTACACGAGTGGCATCGCACGCCCTGGCGGGGTGAACCTCTACAACGGGTCCATTCGCGACATCTCCGGTTCCGCCAACGCGTACGTCGGCCAGTCGGTGGCGCGCAGTGGCAGCACGACGGGGTACCGCACGGGCCAGGTGACCGGGCTCAACGTCACGGTGAACTACAGCGACGGCACCACGGTGACCGGGATGATCAGGACGACCGTGTGCGCCGAAGGTGGTGACAGCGGAGGTGCCCTGGTCGCGGGCAACACCGCGCTCGGCCTCACGTCGGGCGGCAGCGGCAACTGCTCCTCCGGTGGCACCACCTTCTTCCAGCCGGTGGTGGAGGCGTTGAACGCCTACAACGTGCGCGTCTACTGACAGCTCGCGGGCGGCGCCGGACTCCGGCGCCGCCCGCGGACTAGCCCTGCACGTACGGCGGCGCCACGCCCCAGCCCCACTTCGGCACCGGCGCCCCGTGGAAGGGTTTGGCGTCCTGCGCGGAGTTCTGCACCGCCAGCCGGGTGCCCCACTCCAGATAGGACACGAACGCGGCGCGGAACTCCGGGTCGTCCGGCAGCGACACCTCGTCCGCCGCGTCCATGATGAGGTTCAGCCACCGCCGGCGTTGCTCCTCGGTGATGGCGCGGCCGAGGTGCTTGGCCAGCATGAACTCGTAGCCGCCCCGTTCCTCGGTGTACGCGGCGGGTCCGCCGAACACCTCGCCGAGCCACAGCGCCACGTAGCGCGCATGGCCGGGATCCATGCCGGCGAACACCGGTGCGAGCAGCTCGTCGTCCGCGACCCGCCGGTAGAACGCCTCGGTCAGCCGCAGCAACGCCTCCGAGCCGCCCGCCCAGGTGTAGAGAGAAGGTGTTGACTGGTCGTTGATCACGACGACCACTCCAGCACCACGCCGGACGCCCGGCAAGTACGCACCTTTTGGTGAGGAGCGCGCATGTACCACTGTCCTGTCGAGCTGACCCTCGACGTCATCGGCGGCAAGTGGCGTGCGGTCATCCTCGCCCACCTCAAACAAGGCCCGCACCACTACGGCGAGCTGCGCCGCAAGGTGCCCGGCATCAGCGAGAAGATGTTCGTGCAGCGGCTCCGCGAGTTGCAGGACTCTGGCCTGGTGTCACGGGCCGAGGTGCCTCCGCACGTCGAGTACTCGCTCACCGAGGAGGGCAGGAGCCTCGGGCCCGCGCTCCAGGCCCTGTACGACTGGGGTGTTCAGCGCGCCGCCCGGACCGGTGAGGTCATCGCGCAGGCGTGATTTCCACGTGTTGGACGCGGTGTCGGCCAGCGCGCGGGACTGCCACGATGAGGTCATGTCAGCTGTCTCCGATCGCGTCAGCCTGCGGGACGCACGCACCCCGGCCGGCGGCATCCTGGAAGGACCCCGTGTGCTGCGGCGTCTTCCCGACGGCGTCGAGTCCAGGCCCTACGAGCTGTTCACCGTGCGGCCGTTGGGGCGGATCATCGGCGCCGAGATCGACGGCGTGCGTCTCGGTGAGCCGCTCTCGCCGCGGTTGCGGGAAGAGCTCAACCGCGCGTTGCTCGAGTGGAAGGTGTTGTTCTTCCGCGACCAGGACATCACGCCCGCCCAGCAGCGTGCGTTCGCCCGCAACTGGGGTGAGCTCGAGACGAACCCGTTCATCCCGGCCGGCGACAGCGACGAGGTGACCAGGTTCGCGCGCGACGGGTCGATGCCCGCGTTCGAGAACATCTGGCACGTCGACGTCACCTTCCGGCCCGAACCGGCGCTGGGCTCGGTGCTGCGGCTCGTCGAGGTGCCGCCGATCGGTGGCGACACGATGTGGGCGGACATGGCCGCCGCCTACGACAACCTGACCGACGAGGTGAAGGCCCGCATCGACGGGCTGCGCGCGGTGCACGACTACATCCCCGGCTTCGACCGCTTCTCCGACCCGGATCTGCTCGCCCGCTGGCAGGAGAAGTTCCCGCCGGTCGAACACCCCGTCGTGCGCACACATCCGGAGACGGGGCGCAGGACGTTGTTCGTGCATCAGGCTTTCACGACTCACATCGTCGGCGTGGATCGCGCCGAGAGCGATCGGTTGCTGCACCACCTGTTCACGCAGGCGCACGTGCCGGAGTACCAGGTGAGGTTCCGCTGGACGCGCAACACGGTGGCGTTCTGGGACAACCGGGCCACGCAGCACTACGCGGTGAACGACTACGCGCCGCACCGGCGGGTGGCCGAACGCGTGGCCATCGCGGGGGACCGGCCGTTCTAAACGCGGAGGTTCCGCACACTCCATGATGATTGAGGTTCGTCTGGGCGGGCACCCAAGTGTGGACGTCGCACCTGAAAGTCAGGTCGAGGGAAGGACCACATGGGTACCGACGACAAGATCGATGCGAAGGCCGACCAGCTCAAGGGCAAGGTCAAGGAAGGCGTCGGCGACGCGACCGACGACCGCCGACTGCAGACCGAGGGTCAGGGTGACCAGGCGAAGGGTCACCTGAAGGAAGGCGTCGAGAAGGTCAAGGACGCTTTCAAGAAGGACTGACTTCGGTCATCGCGACGAGCGTGCATCCTGCGGGTGCACGCTCGTCGCGTGCGACCATGTGGACCGTGATGCCCGAGGTCACGGCCGCGACCTGGGCCGAGCAGCAGGTGGCGCAGGTCCGCGACGACCCCGCCGGCCGGCTCGCGCTGATGGAGCGCTGCTACTCCGGCCCGTTCGGGAAGGCGCCACAGCACCTGCCGTTCCGCCGGGCGGCGATGTCGTTCATGCGCTGGCAGCTGCGGCGCGGCGTGTTGCAACCGCCGTTCCACCGCCGGCCCGGCAGTCCCTGGTGGCGTGCGGTCAACGAACGCATCCTGCGCGACGGCTGCGAGGCGGTCGGGCTGAGTGGCGGCATGACGGGCCCTTCCTCGTCCGCCACGGCCGCGCAGTGGCTTTCCTTCGCGCTCCGGCCCACCGCTCAGGCCTGGTACCGCGCGCACAACGGGAGCGTGGTCGCCGCCTACCTCGAACACCGCGATCTCGCGGAGGCGGAGAACGAGCCCGAGCGGTTCTTCATGAACGTCATCCTGTGCCGGGTGCTTTACACGCACGCATTGGTTGCCGCACCACGGATCTCGCTGGGCTGGTTGCGTGCGCTCGCGCCGTTGCTCGGCGACCCCAGACTGGGCATGACGGGAATCTTCCTGCAGCTCTCCCGCGTGCTCCCGGACCAGTACCCGCTGAACGGCGGTGCGCGGTACTACCTCGGCCAGGAACACGGGTTCGCCCGTCTCGTCGACTTCGGGATGATCGTGCCGAGGCTGCGGCAGCTCTACGAGTGGTCAGCGGACGAGCTCGGGGCACCTGGCCTGCTCGACTGCGTCCGCGACGGCGCCCTGACCTACGCGTGGCCGTTCGAAGATCGGGACGTCTGGCAGCCGCCGAGATCGCGCGTGCTCCCCGTCATCCACCGGATTCTTCTGCCTCCGCGATGAAGGCCCGCACAAGTCCTTCCACGCCGCGGATGAACGTCTCGCAGACGAGTTCCGGGTCGGCAAGGCATCCGGACGCCATCGCTCCGTCGCGCAGCATCACGAAGTGCCGGGCGGCCGGTACGGCGCGCTCCTCCTGCAGGAGGGCGAACAGCTCCGTGACGGTGTGCTGGAACCATTCGCGGTGGGCCAGGACGGCCTGGTGGACAGGATGATCGGGGTCGGGGTACTCGGCGGCGGCGTTGAGGAAGGCGCAGCCCCGGAACTCGGGTGACCGGATTCCCTGGGCGATGGCCTCGCTGAGCGCTCGCAGGGTGTCGGCGGGGGAGTCCTTGCGGGCCGCGGCCGCCTGCGCGCGCATGGCCGCGTCGACCTCGGTCAGGTAGGCGACGACGAGCTCTTCCTTGCCCAAGAAGTGCCGGTACAGGGTCGCCCTCGTGACCTGCGCTTCCTCGACGATGCGGTCGATGCCGACGGAGTGGATGCCGTCGGCGTAGAAGATCTTGAGGGCGGTGTTGAGCAGCCTGGACCGCGCTTCGGACGGGCGGGTCGGTTCGGTGCGCGCCATGCCGCCGATTCTAGCGGATAGAACGTTCGGTCTTGACGATTCCGCGCGCAGCCCTCACGCTGGAAGAGGTAGAACGTTCGGTCTCTTTGGCTGGACTCGCCACCCTTGATGAGAGGACCTCCGTGACCGCCGTTGCTTCATCCACCGGGACCGAGACCGCGCCCGCGCTGCGCCGCCTGTACTTCGCCCGGTTCGGATTCGCCGTCGTCTGGGCTGTTCTGCTGTTCGTGACGGGCGCGAACCTCGGGCCGGTCGGCATCGCCCTGCTGGTCCTGTACCCGCTGTTCGACGTGGCCGCGGCGGTGGTGGACGCCCGCTCGTCCCGCGCCACCGGACCGATTCGCGGGCTGTACGTCAACATCGCGATCAGCCTGCTCGCCGCCGTCGGCCTCGCCGTCGCGGGTGCTTCCGGCCTGCCCGCCGTCCTGCGCGTGTGGGGCGCCTGGGCGATCGTCTCCGGGCTGGTGCAGCTGTTCGTGGGCGTGAACCGCCGCAGGATGGGCGGTCAGTGGCCGATGATCCTCAGCGGGGGCATCTCCGTGCTGGCCGGGTCGTCGTTCATCGTGATGGCGTCCGCGGCGAACCCGACGCTGACGAGCCTCGCCGGGTACGCCGCGATCGGCGGGATCTTCTTCCTGGTCTCGGCACTGCGGCTGGGCCGGTCTACCGGCTGATCTGCCGGTCGGCGAACCGCGCGACGCGGGCACGGTTGCCGCACGAGGCCTTGCACCACTGCTGGCGGCCGTGCTGCTGAACGAAGTACCGCACGCAGCGGGGTGCCTGGCAGGAACGCAGCCGTGGTGCGAGCGGGCCGGTGAGGAACTCGACGACGGCGAGCGCCAGCGCACCTTCGACGAACGTCTGGTCCTGTGCCGAGGTGTTGAGCCCGCGCTGGACACCCTGGTCGTCGATCACCACGGCGGTGCGAGGTTCCAGGGCGTTGATCGCCTCCTGGAGGACCGCCGCGGCCTCCTCGTCGCTCATCTGCCGGCCGCCTTCGACGCGGCTCGGCGGATGCGGCGAGACAGAGGCGGCGAACGCCGACCGCGCCGCGAACCGCAAGGTGCGCAACCGTTCTGCCTGTGCGGAGGAGCGTGGTGTGAGGTCTGGAAACCGTGCCCCGACCCACGTGTTCACGCCCGCGTCGTCGGCGAGGAAGTCCGCGACACCGCCGTGGCCGTCGTGGGCGATCGTGCTCACCAGTGCGAGCGCGGTCTCGCCATCGGAACCGTCCGGCAGCGCGAGCACGGCACCCCTCCACTAATCCACTAACGGTTAATCAAGATTTACCGTTAGCCTAGCCCACATGACGACCTTGCTGCACCTCAGCGACCCTCACCTGGACGGCTCGCCGGAGCGGGCGGACCGGTTGCGCGCCGTCCTGGACCTGCTGCCGCCCTCTCGCCGGCCGGACGCGATCGTGGTCACGGGCGATGTCGCCGACAAGGGGACCGCCGACGGGTACGCGCAGTTCCAGGCCGTGATGGAGGGACGTGAGCCCTGGCTCGCCGTGCCGGGGAACCACGACTCCCCGGCCCTGCTGGCGGCGTCGGCGTTCCTCGACGTCGGTGACCTGCGCGTCCTGGGCCTCGACGTGACGGTGGCGGGGGAGAACCACGGCGAACTGCGTCCCGAGGTGGCCGACCAGGCGGCGTCGCTGGCGGCGGAGGCCGGCCGGACCGTGCTCGCGTTCCACCAGCCGCCCGTGCGGATCGGTCACTCCTATGTGGACCCGATGCGCCTGCACAACGCGGAAGCCCTGGCCGCACTGGTGGAGCGCATCGGCAACGTGGAGGCGATCCTTTGTGGACACGTGCACACGCCGTCCGCGTCGTCGTTCGCCGGAGTGCCGGTGCTCATCGCGCCCGGCATCGTTTCCGCGTTGCGTCTCGATCCCGGTCAGTCTCCGCTGGCCGACCAGGAGCACGCGCCGGGCATGGCTCTGCACTGGTTCGAGCACGGCGTCGTCACCACGACCTTCCACTACGCGGGCTGACCGTGCGGCCGGAGGCAGTCGCCGGGTTCGCGCTCGCGATGGTGCCGATCGTCGTCACGCCCGGTGCGAGCTTCACGTTGATGGCGACGCACGTGCTCACGCCCCAGCCGGCCGTTCTGCGGCGAGTCGCCGGCGGGACCGCGCTCGGCATCGTCAGTCACGCGGTGCTGGCGGCTCTCGGCCTGTCGATGCTGGTCATGCGCTCGGCGGAGCTCTACCGGGCGCTCCAATTGGCCGGTGCCCTCTACCTCATCGCACTGGGCATCGCCGCGCTGCGCAGGCGCTCACCGGACGTGTCGGTGGGGCCTGAACGCCCGTTGCGCACCCGCACGGCGTTTCTGGCGAACGTGCTGAACCCGAAGGCAGCCGCCGTCTACCTCACCGTGGCGCCGCAGTTCTTGGACAGCACCACGTTCACGCCGGCGAACCTGCTCGTCCTCGCGGGCGTGCACATCGCGCTGACGACGATCTGGCTCGCCGCCGGCGCCGCCGCGCTGAGGTCGTTGAGCCGCCAGTTCCGGCGCGTCCCGTGGCGGGCGATCAGCGGCACCGGCGGCGTGGTCCTGATCGCGCTGGGCCTGAAGTCGTTGTGGGATCAGGTTCCCGGCGGCGCGCTCACGCCCCGGTAGGCCATGCTCTGGCTGTAGACGATGTTGGTCGTCGTGCTGCCGAACGCCATCAGCTCGTCGACCACCTTCTCGAGGTGCGGCATCGAGGTGGCGGCGATCTTGAGCGTGTAGCAGTCCTCGCCGGTGGTGCGCAGGCACTCCAGGACCTCGGTGCGTTCGGCGAGCAGCCGGTGCAGCGGCTGGTGCTGGTTGCCCGGATACTTCAGCCGCACCACGGCCAGGACGCTGTAGCCCGCCTTGCCGAGGTCGACGGTGGCGCGGTAGCCGGTGATGATCCCGGCGGTCTCCAGGCGCTTGACGCGTTCGGTGGTGGCGGAGGCGCTGAGGTTGACCCGGCGGCCGAGTTCGGTGAGCGGGACCCGGCCGTCCTGCTGCAGTTCGGCGAGGATCGCCCAGTCGGTCGCGTCGAGAGTCTCGGTCACATCGCGAAGCTACCGTGGATTTCCCGGTCAGTGCCGCCTGATGCCGTGAACATTCTCTTCTGCGGACCCTGTCCGGGGTCATAGTCTTGATCACGTGTTGATCGGCGTGAACGTCCCGAACTTCGGCCCTGGCTCCAGCCCCGCCGTGCTGCGCGAGTGGGCGCGGACGGTGGAGGGCCTGGGCTACGACCTGCTCATGATGTCCGACCACGTGGCGGTGACCCCCGACGTGGCGGAGCAGTACCCCGCACCGTTCTACGAACCGTTCACCACGCTGTCGTGGCTCGCGGGCGTCACCGAACGGATCACCCTCGGCACGACGGTGCTGATCGCGCCGTACCGGCACCCGCTGCTGGTGGCGCGGATGGCGGCGAACCTGGCCGACCTGAGCGGCGGCCGGTTGGTGCTCGGCGTCGGGATCGGCTGGGCGCGCCAGGAGTTCGAGGCGCTCGGGGTGCCGTTCCAGCGCCGCGGCAAGCTGACCGACGAGCTGATCACGACGGTCCGCGAGGCGTGGCAGGACGAGGGCTACCGCGCCGGGCACATCCCGATCTGGGTGGGCGGCCAGAGCGACGGAGGGTTGCGTCGCACGGTCCGGCTCGGCGACGCCTGGCACCCGTTGCGGCAAACCCCCGCGGGATGGCAGGAATCCTTGGCGCGACTGGAAGAGATCGCCGCCGCGGAGGAACGCCCGCGGCCCGCACTGGCGCCGCGCATCATGCTGAGGCTGACCGACGAGCCGCTCGCGGACCGGCGGCTGGGCGAGGGCACGCTCGAGCAGATCGTCGCGGACCTGGAACGACTGCGCGCGGACGGGGCGCACGCCGTGGTTCTGGATCCGTTCGTCGGCGATCCGGAGGAGACACGGCACCCGGACGTCGCCTGGAACGCACTGACCCTGGTACGAAAGGAATTCCGGTGAACGAAGGACATCTGCGTCGGGCGATCGCGCTGGCCGCCGAGGCGCGGGCGGGCGGCAACCCGCCGTTCGGCTCGCTGCTGGTCGGGCCGGACGGTTCGGTGCTCGTGGAGGAGCGCAACACCTGCCTCACCGACAACGACATCACGGCCCACCCCGAGCTGAAGCTGGCCCGGTGGGCGGCCCAGTCGCTGGACGCCGACACGGCCGCCGGGACCACGATGTACACGAGCTGCGAGCCGTGCGGGATGTGCGCGGGGGCGTTGGCGCGCTCGGGAATCGGGCACGTGGTCTTCGCGTTGGCGGGCAGCCAGTTGAACGACCTCAAGACGTCCGGTGGGTTCACCGACGTGCCGACTGACGGACCGCACCTGTACGACGAGGCGAAGGTGCCGGTCGAGGGGTACTACCCCTAGCTCGCTCCCTGGTCTTGCAGCCAGGCGGCGAGGTCGTCGAAGTCGTTGCGCAGTGCCGCGCCGAGCGGCGTGAGGTGTTCCCACGGCGGGAGCCAGTTGACGTTCGCACCTCGCGCCAGCAGGTACTCCGCGCACTCGCGTTGACCTCCGTGGCACGCGCCCCAGAACGCCGCGTCGATGTCGTTCGCGGCGGAGGGGAGCAGGCGTTCGACGTGGCTCAGCAGGCCGAGGGTGGCGGCGTCGATCAGCGTGACCGTCGCGCCGCGTTCGACCAGGCGATGCGCAGCTTGCCACTGCGCGAATGCCCGTGCGTCGGCCAGCGGGGTGCCACCGCCGATCACCGCACCGTCGGCGTCGATGTCCGCGCCCGCGTCGAGCAACGCGTCGAGCACCACGACGTCGTCCGCGCTGGCCGCCCAGTGCAACGGCGTCTCGCGGTGTGGCCCTTCGAACCGTGCGTTGACCTCGGCACCTGCGGCCACCAGCAGCTCCACGGTCTGCGCACCGTTCTGGCAGCGCGCCGGCCAGTCCGTGAGGACGTGCAGCAGGGTCCGGGAGCAACCGCGGTCGTCGAGGATTCGCGCGGTCGCCAGGTCGTCGTGGCCGGCCAGCAGCCCTCGCAACGCGGCCAGGTCACCGGCGCGGATCGCCGTCGTCACGGCCAAGGCGAGCGGTTCGTCGTTCCGCAGAGTCATCACCGCCGAAGTATGGCATTTCACCCGATTCCGGCGTGGAGGTTCACGGACGTGAATGATCCCTCGCGAGCCGCTTTTCGCAACTCGTGGCATCATCGCGAAATTGCGTTCGCAGGGTGGAGGGGATTGTGGCCGAGTATCTCATTTCGCAGCACGATGGCCGCGAGGAACGAGCTGAACAGGTAGCCGCGGTACGGTCCGCGTACCGGTACAACTTGGAAATGGGTTTTCCCGTCGCCGCTGGTACGACCGACGCGGACGGCCCGGCGAAGCGCTGGCAGGTCAAGTCGCTCGAAGCCCAGGAAAAGCTCAGGATGAACCTGCGGCTGCTCAAGCGCAGGGGCAGGTGGAATTTCGTCCACGAGCTGCAGCCGCTGGCACCGCTGAAGCTGGCGGCGATGATCCGGTCCGACGACATGGGCGGACTTGTCGACTACTTCATGCCGGTTCCTGGCGGTTCGACGGGCGAATTGAGACAAAAGAGTCTCCAGGACTTCCGAGAAGTTTTCGCATTGGCTCAGCCGCCGTCGGTCGTCGAGCGATTCGAGACCGACGAATACTTCGCCGAGTGCTTCGTCGCCGGGCCCGACCCGACGCGGTTGCGCCGGATGACCTCCGTGCCCGGCAAGTTCCCGATCACCTCCGCGCACCTGACCGCCGTGCCCGAGCTGGCCGGCGACGACCTGGAGACCGCCATCTCCGCGGGCCGGGTGTACTGGGTGGACTACGAGGCGATGTCCGAACTGGACAACGGCAAGCACCCGCAGGCCCCGAAGTACATGTACTCGCCGATGGCCGCGTTCTGCGTGCCGCGCCGGGGCGGGCCGCTGCGGCCGTTCGCGATCCAGTGCGGCCAGGACCCGGCGGGCCGCGAGATCTACACCCCGGCCGACGGCTACTCCTGGAAGCTCGCGAAGAACTGTGTGCTCTCCGCGCACAACACCTACCACGAAGTGTTGACCCACCTGGGTTTCACGCACCTGATGAGCGAACCCGTGCTGCTCTCCGCGGTGCGCAACCTCGCGGCCAACCACCCGGTCGCCGTGCTGCTGAAGCGGCACTTCGAGGGCACCTTCTCGATCAACAAGCTCGCGGTCGAGCTGCTGATCCAGCCGGGCAAGGCGGTCGAGTACCTGATCGGGTCCGATCTGGCCAGCACCTACCCGTGGCTCGCCAAGCACCGCGCGAACCGGTCGTTCCGCGACAACTACCTGCCGACCGCGCTCGCGGCGACCGGCACGGCGGGCAGCCGCGAGCTGCCGCACTTTCCGTACCGTGACGACGGTTTGCTGGTGTGGCAGGCGATTTCGGAGTGGGTCGGCAACTTCGTCGGTACCTACTACCGCAATGACGCCGAGGTCGTGGGCGATCACGAACTGCAGGCGTGGGCGGCCGAGGTCGCGTCGCCTCAAGGCGGCCAGGTCCGCGACTTCGGTGCCACCCCTGGCCACATCGCCGACTTGCACGACCTCGCCGAGGTCCTGACCATGGTCATCTGGACGGCGGGCCCTCAGCACGCCGCGGTGAACTTCGCGCAGAAGGACCACATGGCGTTCCTGCCGGCCAACCCGCTCGCGGGGTACACGCCCGAGCCGAGCGGCAAGGGGCACACCGAGGCCGACTGGCTCGACAACCTGCCGCCGCTGGACGTCGCCGTGCAGCAGTTCTGCGTGATGAACTTCCTCGGCTCCATCCACCACACGGTCCTCGGCGACTACGAGGACGACTTCCGGAACACGCCGGTGGCCGCCGGGCACCAGCGCTTCCGCACCGATCTCGGCAGCATCGAGGCCGAGATCGTCGCCAGGAACCGGCGCAGGGCGGTGCCGTACGAGTACCTGCGGCCGTCCCTGATCCCCAACAGCACCAACATCTGATGGCAGGAGCCATGACCGCACCGAGCACGAGCTGGCAAGAGGTCGTCGCACCCGACGAGGCGCAGCGGCACCGCGACCAGGCGGACCTGTTCATCGAGATGCAGCGCCGCAAGTCCGAGCGGTTCGGCACCGGCCGGGCGCTGCACCGCAAGCAACGCCCCGCACTGCGCGCCACCCTGGAGGTGCTCGCCGACCTCCCGGAGGAGGCCCGGCACGGCATCTTCGCCACCGAGACCAGTTATGACGTGTGGGTCCGGCTGTCCAACGGCGGGTTCGACCGGGCGCCCGACCGCACACCGGACATCCGCGGGTTCGCGTTCAAGGTGCTCGGGGTCGACGGCGAGGCGGTGTTCGGCGGTCCGGCCGCGAGCCAGGACTTCGTGCTGATCAACCACGAGAGGTTCAGTTCGTCGACCAGCAAGGAGTTCAGCCAGATCACCACGGCCGGTGGTGGCGGCCTGCGCGGCATCCTGCGTCTCCTGCTGCGGTCGCCACGCATGTTCGGTGATCTCAAGGAGGTGCGTGGCGCGTTGAACAAGCCGTTCAGCGGGTTCGCCACCGAGGACTTCTTCAGCGCCGCCCCGATCTCCTGCGGTCCCTACGCGGTGCGGGTGCGCGTGCGGGCCGCGTCGGACCAGGTGAACCCGCAGGCGCCGGACGACTGGTCGGCGGACGTCTACGACCGCCTGGCCGAGGCCCCGCTGGTGTACGAGGTGCAGCTGCAGTTCTTCCTCGACGAGGCGCGCACGCCGATCGAGGACGCCGCGGTGGTCTGGGACTCGCCGTATCGGACCGTGGCACGACTGGTGATCGGCTCGCAGCAGCCGGACGAGGAGTTCGCGGCCCAGGTGGAGGCCGCGAAGTTCGACCCGTGGAACGCGCTGGTCGAGCACCGCCCGCTGGGTGAGGTGATGCGCGCCCGCAAGGTCGCGTACCGCCCCAGCCAGCTGGGCCGAGGTGCCGACTAGCCCGACCGACTAGCGGAGGGCTGCCTCGATCGCGTTCGTGATCGAGGCGTCCTCGGGCTCGACCTTCGGGCGGAACCGGCCGAGCACCTCGCCGTCGCGCGACACGAGGAACTTCTCGAAGTTCCACTGCACGTCGCCCGCGGTTCCGTCGGCGTCGGGCTGCTGCGTCAGCTGCTCGTAGACGGCGTGCCGGTCGGAGCCGTTGACCTCGACCTTTTCGTAGAGCGGGAACGACACCCCGTACGTGGTCGAGCAGAACGTGGCGATCTCCTCGGAGGTGCCCGGCTCCTGACCCATGAACTGGTTGCAGGGGAAGCCGACGACGGAGAAGCCCTCCGCGCCGTACTTCTCCTGGAGCCGCTCCAGGCCGGCGTACTGCGGGGTGAGGCCGCAGCGGGAAGCGACGTTGACGATGAGCAGCACCTTGCCCCGCAACGTGCTCAGGTCGCCCGGCTCGCCCGCGAGAGTGGCGACCGGGATGTCGAAGATCTCCATGACCCCAACGTAGTTCATGGTTCGCGGGCCATCAGCCGCAGTGTGACGGACCCGAGTACCAGACGGTCCACACGCCGATGCCGGCCTGCAGGCGGATGGTGGCGACGCTGCCCAGCTGTGGCTGTCGATCTCGTGGTAGCTGCCACGCTTCAGCGGCCCGTCGTCGTGGGCTCCACGCCGGCCGAGTCGGGAGCGCGGCGCAGGTCGTCGAGTCCACCGCGGACGTCGTGCATCGCGATCTGCTCCGCGGTGGCCGAGTCGCCCGCGCGCAGGGCACGGACGAGATCGCGGTGGCCGGCGTAGCGGTCGAGGCCGTACTGGTGGTTCGCGAGGACCCGCTCCAGCATCCGGGTCCGGCGCTCCGCTCGGGTGAACACCCTGGTCTGCTCGAGCAGCCGGACCAGCACGGCATTGCCAGCGCAGGCCGCGACCGCGTCGTTGAAGCGTTGCATGGTGTCCAGCAACGTGTTCACGTGCTTCACGACGGGGCGGCCCTCGGCCTCGCGTTGCTTGATGACGATCAACAGGTCGTCCGCCTCGTCGAGGGTGGCGTCCAGCCCGTCGAGCTGGGCCGGGGTCGCATGCCGGGCGGCGAACCGGGCGATGAGGCCGCGCAGCGCGATCTCCACCTCGGCGAGGTCCTCGACGGCGGAGGCGCCGATGTCCGCGACGACGACGGTGCGCGGTCCGGTCCTCTTGATCAGGCCGTCCTGCTCCAGCCGGCGGATGGCCTCCCGGACCGGGGTGGGGCTCATGGACAGCCGTTCGGCGAGCCCGCGTTCGGTGATCTTCTCGTTGGGTGCCAGCTCACCTGCGGTGATGGCCTCCTGGACCGAGCGGTACGCCCGGCCGGCCAGCGTCTCGAGCTGCGGTTCGCGGAGATCCTCGTCGGCCGTCACGAGGGCTGATACTACAGCTTGTGTGCAAGCTATTGCTTGACTGTTTTGCTATAGCATTCTAGTTTGAGGCTGCCGCGACCCCGAGCCAACGGAGGCTTCTGTGCCATCACTCGCCGCGCCGGTGGACCGGCGGCTCGCCAGGCGCATCACGTTCTTCGTCGCGCTCGCCGTGTTCGCGCAGGAAGCGACCTGGGACTTCTATGACGCACAGGTGCCGCCACTGCTTCGCGAGCACATCACCAGCACGGCGGTCGTCGGTCTGGTCATGGGCATGGACAACCTGCTCGGCCTGTTCGTCCAGCCGTGGATCGCGCACCGCTCGGACAACACCCGCACCCGGTGGGGCCGCCGGATTCCCTATCTGGCGGTGGGGATGCCGCTCGCGGCGGTGTTGTTCACCCTGATCCCGCTGGCGACGGCGTTACCGGCGTTGATCGCGATCATCTTCGTCTACTCGTTGGTGGGCAACAGTTTCAAGCCGATCGCGCAGGCGCTGCTGCCCGACTTCATCGAGCCGGACCGCCGGGGGAGGGCGAACGCCGCGGTCAAGATCGCTTCCGGTCTCACCGTCATCGTGTCCGCGTTCATCAGCGCCCTGATGGTGGACGACCACCCGAAGCTCGCGTTCACCGTTCCTGCCGTGCTCATGCTGGTGTGCACCGCGGTGCTCGTCTGGCGGGTGCGCGACAACAGGTCGAGGGCGTATCAGGCCGCGGTCGCCGAGGACGCCGGCCGTGCGAGCGAACCGGCCGCGAGACTGCGTGACCTGATCAAGGACATCCTGCACGACTCGAACCGCAGCAGGCTGCTCGTCGTCACCGCGGTGCTGCTGTTCGCGTCGGCCTGGTTCTCCTCGCGTTCCCTCTTCACCCCGTACGGCATGGAGACACTGGGGCTGTCGCGCGGCGTGGCCGGTTCGCTGACGTTCCCCAGCGGCGTCGCCTTCCTGGTCGCCGCGTATCCCGCCGCGCTGCTCGCCGAACGCATCGGACGCATCCGCACGATGACCATCGGGATGGTCGTCTTCGGCACCTCGCTCGGCCTCGGCACGTTCGTGCCGACCCCGGCCGCCACCGTCGTCGCCTTCTGCGTCGCCGCGGCGGGCGCGTCCGGGTTCCTGATCAACGCCGCCGTCGTGCTGTGGAACCTGGCGCCGTCCGCCCAGGTGATCGGCCTGTACACGGGTCTGTACACGGTGAGCTGGGCCGCCGGAGGGTTCATCGGCCCGGCGATCGTCGGCGCGATGATCGACGTCACCGGGTGGCGCTACATGCTCCTGGACATCGCCCTCGTCACCGCACTGGCCGCCGCGGTGACCCTGCGCGTCGCGGTGCTGAGCCGCCGTCACGCGGTCTCCCTCTGACCATCGAAAACCTGGAAGGACAACCACAGATGAGCGTTCCCACCGCGGCCGTCCGCGTGCTGACGCCCACGGGCATGCTCGGCGCCGGCTTCGCGCAGTCCACAGTGGACCGAGGGCTCGCGCTCGGTGCCGACGTGATCTCCGTCGACGCCGGCTCGACCGACTCGGGCCCGTACTACCTGGGTTCGGGCACCGCCAAGACGACCGCCGCCGCCGTCGCCCGCGATCTGCGCATGCTGCTGCGAGCCTCGGCCCAGGCCCGCATCCCGTTGATCGTCGGATCCTGCGGCACCAGCGGCACCGACTCCGGTGTCGAGTGGGTCGCGGGGATCGTCGACGACATCCTGCGCGAGGAGAACCTCGGCTTGTCCGTGGCGACGATCCGCAGCGAGCAGCGCGCCGACTTCATCAACGAACGCCTGCGCGCGGGCGCGGTGCATCCGCTGGCGCCGGCCGCCGAACTCGACGAGGCCACTGTGGACAGTTGCACCCACGTCGTCGGCATGATGGGCCACGAACCCATTGAGGAAGCCCTGCGCGCCGGCGCCGACGTGGTGCTCGCGGGCCGCGCGACCGACACCGCGGTCGCCGCCGCGTTCCCGTTGATGAAGGGCATGCCACCCGGCCCGACCTGGCACGCGTCGAAGATCGTCGAATGCGGCGGGCAATGCACGACCAACCCGCGCACCGGCGGCGTGCTCGCCACGATCGACCACACCGGGTTCACCATCGAACCGCTGGACCCCGACGCCGCGTGCACGCCGATCTCCGTTGCCGCGCACATGCTCTACGAAACGGTGAACCCGTTCCGCATGCGGGAGCCTGCTGGCGAACTGGACGTCACCTCGGCCACCTACACAGCTCTCGACGCACGGCGCGTGCGGGTCGAGGGTTCGCTGTTCCACCCGGCCGAGCAGCACACGATCAAGCTGGAGGGCGCCCGGATCACCGGCTACGAGACGATGTCCTTCACCGCGATCCGCGACGAGCACATCCTGGCGCACATCGAGGACTGGACCGACCTGTTCGTGAAGGTCTTCACCGATCGCGTCGCCCAAACGCTCGGGCTCGACAGCACCTCCTACGACTTCGACCTCCGCCGCTACGGCTACGACGCCGTCCTGCAAACACTCGACCCGGCCGCCCGCCTGCCCCGCGAGATCGGCGTCATGCTCCTGGTCCGCGCCGCCACCCAGGAACTGGCGACCGCCGTGGCCAAGGTCGCCAACCCGCTGATGCTGCACCTGCCGACCCCGGACATGGCCTACCTGCCCAGCCTGGCGTTCGCCACCTCACCCGCCGAGACCGAACGCGGCCCGGTCTACGAGTTCGTGCTCAACCACGTCGTCGACACCCGCACGCCCACCGAGATGTTCCGCATCGACCACCGGAAGGCGCCCAGCCATGCCTGACCAACTCCCGCAGACGTTCGGCGACCTCGCGCTCGAAGTCCGCTCCAAGAACGCCGGCCCGTTCTGGGTCACGATGGAACTCTTCCTGCGCGACGAGGCCGGCTACGCGCTGGCCGCCACCCCGGAGATCCTCAACGAGCACGTCATCGCCGCGCTGTACGGGGTGCGCTCGGACGACGTGCAGATCTTCCGGATCCCGTCGCTGAACGTCGTCAAGATCTCGTTCCCGCGGCCCGTTCCCCAGGGCGGGCTGCGGGATCGCGACATCCACGCCGGGCAGCACCACGTGCCGCTCGCAGCGCTGCCGGCGTGCGCGCCGTGAGGAACGGGTCGAAGGCTCAGCGGTGACTACAGCCCGCACTAGTCGTCGTGGAAGTCCGGCACGGTGGTCTCCCCGGTCTGCCAGTCGCGACGGATGATCGCGTAGCCCACCGAGTCGTGCCGGTGGCCCGACGCGTCCGGCCAGGCCCTGCGGTAGTGCGCTTCCTTCACGTACCTGGAGTGCCGGAACACCCGCCGCATCGCCGCGTTGTCCTGCCGCGTCGTGCCCTCGATGCGTTCGACGTGCGGATACTCGCCGAACAGCCGGTCCGTGAGCCACTGCACGGCCGCCCGCCCAAGACCCTTCCCGCGGTGCCGGGCGCTGATCCGCAGGTCGAACATCGGCGTCTCGTCCTCGAGGTCGAACAGCCGGACGATCCCGGCCCGCTCGCCGCCGATCTCGATCCAGTACGTCTCGTCGTCGTAGTAGCCCTCGGCGACGCGTCCGAGCACGTCCTCACGCTGGACTGTCTCGGCCGTGTGGAACGGCCAAGGCTCGCCGGCGAGGAAGTCGGCCAATGCCGCCGCCTCGCCGGGATCGAACCTCCGGAACCGGGATGCGGTGACCAATCTTCACCGTGCCTTTCAAAGGTCAGTGGTCGCTCGCCTAGCGGCACGGCCAGGGCACGTCGATGTCACCGAGGTAGCGGCGCTGCTCCTCCGCGGACAGCCCGCCGGTGATCATCGGGCACAGCGTGCGGGCCCAGGCGGCCGGTTCCGCTTCCCAGAACGCCAGCAGGCCGTCCTTCCTGGCGGTCAGGAGCCCGCCGCCGGTCGCGGCCAGTCCGGCCACCGGGCCGGCGGCGCCGGGTTGCTGCCAGGTGCCGACCTCAGTGCCGTCCGCGCTGTTCCACAGCATGAGCTCGCCGGTGTCGGAGTGTGCCTGCGCGATCAGTCCGGGCGCGAAGGCCACCGACGCCTTGGGGCTGTCCAGGCCCTGGCCGAACACCACGGGCTCGCCTGTTCGGTTGCTGTCGTCGAGCAGCACGCGGCCGTCGACGTCCGAGGCGGCGACCTGCTCGCCGTCCTCGCTCACCGCGAAGCCCAGGACGAGGGCGGCGAAGTGGATCTGGCGGATCTTCTCCAGCTCGCCGCCGCCCCAGCGCCAGAGCGTGATGTCGGTTCCCCCGAATCCGTCGCCGGCCTGCTGGGCCTTGGTCACGATCGCGATGACGTCACCACGGGCATTCGTCGCGATCTGCTGGTGCACGGAAGACCCGCCGACCGGGTTCGTTCCGCGTTTTCCTGCGTCCTCGACCAGGGGCGTTCCGTTGCTGCGGGCCGTGATCAGGTGGCGGCTGTCGCCGAGGAAGCCGACCTCGTCGGTGAAGATCGAACCGACCTGCGTGCCGGTCGTGGTGTCCCAGGTGCTGTGGGCGCCTGGCGCCCCCACCAAGAGCCGCTGCCCGTCCGGGCTGAGCCGGACGGCACCGTTCGGCGCGGAGAAGGCCGACTTCTCGGCCAGGGTGCTCAGCTCGCGCAGCACGATGCCGCCCGGCTGTGAGATCGCCGCGGTTCCGGCGGTGCTGACCGCCACTCCGTTGACGCCGGCCGGGCCTTGCAGCTTGGCGCGCAGCCGGGCGTCCTGGTCCGGTGCGGTCAGCACGACGCTGCCGTTCTCGGCGATCGAGGCGACGAGCTTGCCGTCGTCGCTCATCCGCAGATCACGGATCTGGCCGGCGTGACCGAAGAGCTGGGTCGTCTGTGTCAGCGTCTGGTCGAACAGCAGGACCGCGCCCTGCCCGGTGCCCACGGCGATGCGCTGTCCGTCGGCGGAAATGCTGACACAGCAGGCGTCTTTGCCGACGTCGGCGGTGCGAGTCCTGGTCCGGGTGCCCACGTCCCACAGTTCGAGCGTGGAACCGTTGATCACAGCCAAAGAGGTGCTGATCGCCAGGCCGTGGGGCGTTGTCCGGCCCGCGCCGAACGTCGACCAGGTGTTGCTCGCCGGTTCGAACGCCACGACCTTCGCGTTGGCTGAACGGCCGTCGACCGTGTACAGACGGTCGCCGAGGAATTCCACCGCTTCGCCGGGGACGTCGTCGCCCTCGACGTTGATCACCGGCAGTCCGGTTTCCAGATTCCAGACACCGAACTTCGGCGTGGCCCCGCCCGAATCGCCACCGGACATGGCCAGCCACCGGCCGTTCGGGGACATCGCCACGCGGTTGACGGCACCGGCGAACGGGATGTCGTGGGTGAGGGAGCCGTCCTTGGTGTTCCACACCTTCACCGTCAGGCTGTTGGCACTGGCGATCCGCCGGCCGTCGCCGCTGAGTGCCAGCGCGTACGAACGCTCCGGCAGCGTGACGCCGGTGGGACGGCGAGATTTGGTGTCCCACAAGGAGATGTTCCCGCCGGAGTAGGCGTGGGCGAGCACGGCTCCGTCGGCGCTGACGGCCACGTTGGCCTGCACGCCCGACGATGCGCCCCGGCTGCGGCTCACCGTGTCGGTGCCGGGGGAGACGACCGAGACCACGTGCCTGGTCCGGTCGAGCGTGCTCATCAACGCGGCCTTCGCCTGCACGGACTCGTTGGCGCCCCAGGACGCCAGCGCGAGCCGGATCGCGAGCTGCGGGTTGGTGGGCATGAGGCGTTGCGCCTCGCCGGACAACGCCCTGGACAGCGCGATGCGGGCCTGTTCGGTCGCGCGGTCGCGTTGCGCGGCGGCGACCCCTTGCTGCCACACCGCGACGCCGCCCGCCACGAGCGCCACGGACAGCAGGCTCGCCAGCACGGCCACGAGCCTGCGTTGCTGACGGAGGTCCTCGCTGATCAGCTCGTCCTTGGCGACGCCGTGGATCGCGGCGGCGACCGTGGCGGCCGCGGCGCGGAACTCCTTGCCACGGCGGCGTTCCGGCTCGCGGAGATCGACCCACAGCGGCTCGGCCTCGAACCACCCCGCCAGCGCACGGGGCAGCGCGGTGGTGCGGTCCCAGTCGAAGTCGCCCGCCTCGTCGTCCCAGACCAGCTCGCCGCCGGTCAGCACGATCAGGAACGTCTCCCTGGACTTCTTCTCCCGCCAGAGCGCTGCTTCGCGGCCGACCCACGGCGACGCGGCCGACTCCGGGCACGCCATGAGGGTGAAGGTGCGCGAGGCCAGCAACGCGTCCTGGATCGACGACCACAGGTCCGGGCTCGCGGCCAGGCTCACGTCGTCGCGGAACACCCGCAGCGCTCGCGGCTTGTACCAGGGCCTGCCGATCTGGTGGAGGCTGCGCTGCAACGACCTGGCCAGCGGCCGATCGGCAGCGTGGCTGTAGGAGATGAACCCGTCGTACACCCATGACCCCCTTAGGTGGCACGGAATCCTACGGAGGTGATCACGCGGCGTCAGGCGTTCGGGAATGCCCGTGGGCGCCGTCGCGTTGTAGGTTGTAGTCTGGTTGAAGTGTCAACTAACGGATGGAAGTGTTCGCACGGGATGAAGAAGATCGGTTTTCTGTCGTTCGGGCACTGGTCGGACAGCCCGCATTCGCAGACGAGGTCCGCCTCGGACACGCTGTTGCAGTCGATCGACCTGGCGGTGGCCGCCGAGGAACTGGGCGCGGACGGCGCCTACTTCCGGGTGCACCACTTCGCTCAGCAGCTCGCGTCGCCGTTCCCGCTGCTGGCGGCGATCGGTGCGAAGACCGAGCGCATCGAGATCGGTACCGGCGTGATCGACATGCGGTACGAGAACCCGATGTACATGGTCGAGGACGCCGGCGCGGCGGACCTCATCGCCGGTGGAAGGCTGCAGCTCGGCATCTCCAGGGGATCGCCCGAGCAGGTCGTCGACGGGTGGCGGTACTTCGGCTACCAGCCCGCCGAGGGTGAGACCGAGGCCGACATGGCCCGCCAGCACGCCGAGGTGTTGCTGAAGGTGCTGGAGGGCGACGGCTTCGCGCAACCCAATCCCCGGCCGATGTTCCCGAACCCTCCCGGTCTGCTGCGGCTCGAGCCGCACTCGCCGGGGCTGCGCGACCGCATCTGGTGGGGCGCCGGGTCCAACGGCACCGCCGCGTGGGCGGCCGAGCAGGGCATGAACCTGATGAGCTCGACCCTGAAGTTCGACGAGGGCGGGGCGCCGTTCCACGTTCAGCAGGCCGACCAGATCCGGGCGTTCCGCAAGGCCTGGACGGAGGCCGGGTGGCAGCGCGAGCCGCGGGTTTCGGTGTCGCGCAGCATCTTCGCCATCACCACTGATCTCGACGACGCGTACTTCGGCGGCGACGGCGAGAGCAAGGACCAGGTCGGTTTCATCGACGGGCCCAACAAGGCGATCTTCGGACGCTCGTACGCGGCCGAGCCCGAGGTGCTGATCAAGCAGCTGGCCGAGGACGAGGCGATCGCCGAGGCCGACACGCTGCTGCTGACCGTGCCCAACCAGCTCGGCGTCGAGTACAGCGCGCACGTCATCGAGAACATCCTCGAGCACGTCGCGCCGGCACTCGGCTGGCGCTGACCTCATGGATGGTGAACGGCGGTGGCGCGAGCCACCGCCGTTCGGTCACTCAGGCTTCTTCGGCCTCCACGCGATCAGGTTCAGGAAGAGCGAGCCGAGGATCACGACGCCCAGCATCACGCCCACCACCAGGTGCGCCTCGTCGTTGTCGGCCAGCGCCGCGTCGACGACCCTGCCGTTCTCCAGGTCGTAGCGGACCGTCACGCGCTCTCCGGGGTGCCGGGCGGGCCCGTTCTCCGACAGCGTCGCGACCTGTTTCGTGCCGTCCGGGAGCGTGTACTCGACCTTGACCGAGGCGCTCTTCCCGGACTTCAGCCGCTCCTGCACCGTGCCCTCGGAACTGGCCCAGGACCTCTGCTCCATTGATGACCCGATCACGACCAGCAGGCCGATCACCGCGCCCACCAGCACGAGCCCGGTCACGAACCGGCCTCTCCGCGACTTGACTGAATCAGCCACAATGCCTCCCTCGCACCCGACATCGCCTTAACGACCCCGGACGTGACAGGTCACGTGTCCAGCCACTCCGGCCGGGTCGCGGACGCGGGGTCGAGCCGGTCGAGGATTCGTTCGTGCGCGGCGTGCAGCTGGTGCAGCTGATCTTCGTCGAGCGCGTCGACGATCAGTTCGCGGACCGTGGTGACGTGACCGGGAGCTGCTCGCTCGACGGCGGCCAGGCCCGCGTCGGTGAGGACCGCGCGGCTGGCGCGGCCGTCGTCGGGGTCCGGTTCGCGGCGCAGCAGGTCGCGGGATTCCAGGCGTTTCACGACGTTCGACAACCGGGACAGCGACGCGCTGGTGAGCTGGGCGAGCCGGCTCAGGCGCAGGGCGCGGCCGGGGATCTCGGAGAGCATCGACAGCACGTGGTACTCGAAGAACGTCAGCCCGGCGTCGCGCTCCAGCTGGGCCTCGAGCGTCGCGGGCAGCCTGGTCAGCACACGCACCATGTCGAGCCAGGCCAGGCGCTGCTCGGCGGTCAGCCAGCGAGGGGAGTCCGGGGTCACCCGGTCAATTTACTTGACGCTTGAACCAAACGCACCTAGTGTCGGTGGTGGAAAGTTCAACTTTGAACTAATTGGAGGCGTCATGCGAGTCGCAGTCGTGGGTGCGGGGAACGTCGGGGCAGGTCTGGCGAAGGCCGCCACCGCCGCCGGACACGAGGTCACCGTCTCCGCCGCGCACCAGGAGAACGCCGTCAAGGTCGCCGAGCAGGTCGGCGCGGCCGCGGCCACTGTCGCGGACGCCGCCAAGGGTGCGGACGTCGTGGTGCTGGCGGTGCCCGCCGGTGTCGCGGCCGACGTGCTGGCCGGGATCAAGGACACCGACGCGGTCGTCGTCGACGCCACCAACCCGCTGAACGAGACCTTCAGCGACCTGACGACCGGCGGTTCCAGCCAGGCGGAGCAGCTGGCCGACGCGGTGCCAGGGGTGAAGCTGGTGAAGGCGTTCAACACGGTCTTCGCCTCCCGCCTGGGCGACGCGAACGAGGGCGGACTGCCGCTGGACGGCTTCTACGCGGGCGACGACGAGCCGGCGAAGCAGGTCGTGGCGGAACTGCTGGCGTCACTGGGATTCCGCCCGATCGACGCCGGTGGGCTGCGGATGGCCCGTGCGCTGGAGGAGCTGGCCTTCCTCAACATCACTCTCAACGCGCGCAACGGCTGGGCGTGGCAGAGTGGCTGGCGGCTCGCCGGGCCCACGGCCTGACGGCACGGGTTGGAGGGGGAGAGGCATGTTCGCGGCCTGGTACGACCAGCAGGGTCCCGCCGATGTCCTTCGAGTCGGTGAGCTGCCCGACCCGCAGCCCGGTCCCGGTGAGGTGCGGGTCCGGGTGCGGCTGTCGGGGGTGAACCCCGGCGACACGAAGAAGCGGCGCGGCTGGCTGGGTTCGTCGATGCCCTACCCGCGCGTGGTTCCGCACAGCGACGCCGCCGGTGTCGTGGACGCTGTAGGTGAGGGCGTCGACGAGAGCAGGGTCGGCCAACGCGTCTGGGTCTACGGCGCGCAGTCGTACCGCGCGTTCGGGACCTCCGCTCAGTACACGGTTGTGCCCGAACACATGGCCGTGCCGTTGCCGGACCACGTGACCGACGAGATGGGCGCGAGTCTCGGCATTCCCGGCATCACCGCCCACCGGACGGTCTTCGCCGACGGACCGGTCGACGGACAGGTCGTGCTGGTGCAGGGAGTGCTCGGGGGCGTCGGATCGCTCGCCGCGCAGCTCGCCAGGTGGGGTGGCGCCACGGTGCTCGGAACCGTGACCAAGGCCCGCGATCTGGACCTCGTCGACAAGTCCGTCTCGCACGTGGTCGCACTCGACAGCGCTGATGCCGCCGAGCAACTGCGTGCGCACGCTCCGGACGGCGTGCAGCGGATCATCGAAGTGTCCATGTCGGACAACGCCGACCTGGACGCCGCGGTGATCGCGAACGACGGGATCATCGCCGCTTACGGCACGCGGGCCGATCGCACCGAACTGCCGTTCTGGCCGTTGCTGTTCAACAACGTCACGGTGCGGCTGTTCGGCAGCGACGACTTCCCCGTCGCCGCGAAACGCGCCGCGGCTCGTGACCTGACTGCCGCGGCTGCGTCGGGCGCGTTGCGGGTGGAGGTCGGGCAGGTGTTCCCGCTCGACGAGATCGCCGCGGCCCACGAGCGGGTTGACGCAGGTGGTGGTGGCCGGGTGCTCGTCACCGTTCCCTGAGCGAGGTCACACGGGAGTTCGGGACGCGTTGTCCGCGCCGCCTTTCTGCTGCCGCTTGCGGTCGAGCAGCCACATCACGGGTGACGCGGACAGGCCGTGGACGAGGACGGAACCGATGACGACCAGGCCCACGATCCGCCAGATGGTGTCCTGGTCGGCGAACCTGCCTTCCTGCAACGCGTAGGTGACGTAGAACAGCGTGCCGACGCCTCGAACGCCGAAGAACGCGATGACCGTGCGCTCCCGTGGGCCTGTTTTGCCCGCGAGCAGGCCGATCCAGCCGGCCAGGGGGCGCACCACGAGCAGGATGACCGCGGCGACCGCGATCTCCTGCCAGGTGACGCCCGCGAGCAGGCCACCGGCGACGGCGCCGCCGAGCAGGAAGACGATCAGGACGGTGAGCATGCGCTCGGCCTGCTCGACGTAGCGGTGCAGGACCTGGTGGTAACCGTGGTGCCGTTCGGCTGCCCGGATCGTGCAGGCGCACACGAAGACCGCGACGAACCCGTAGCCCTCGACCAGTTCGGTGACGCCGAAGGCGAGGAACGTCGCGGCGAGCGCGACGAAGCCCTCCGCGTGTTCGGCCAGACGGAACTTCTCCGACGGCGCGGAGAAGAACAGCTTGCCCAGCAACCACCCCACCGCCACGCCGACCGCCAGACCGCAGGCGAGCCGCCACAGCACGTCCACGGCGAGCCAGTGCGTGAGCCATCCCGACGGTGCGACCCCGGCAACGCTGATCGCGATGGCGGCGTAGGTGAAGGGGAACGCCAGACCGTCGTTGAGGCCCGCCTCGGAGGTGAGCGCGAACCTCGCCTCGTCCTCGTCGGACTCGGGGTTCTCGGCCGGTTCGGCGACCTGGACCTCGCTCGCGAGCACCGGGTCGGTGGGGGCGAGCGCCGCCGCCAGCAACACGGAGGACGCGACACCGAGGCCGAGCGCGCCCCAGCCGAGCAGGCCGACCGCCAGCATCGACAACGGCATCGTGACCGCGAGCAGGCGCCAGGTGGTGGCCCAGCCGCGCAGGCTGACCGCGCGGTTGAGCGCGAGACCCGCGCCCATCAGCGAGATGATCACGCAGACCTCGGTGAGGTGCAGCAGAACCGTGCTGTGGAGGGCGGGATCGGGATCGGGGAGCGGTTCGACGACGGAGAACGTGAGGGCGCCCGCCCCGAGGAAGAGCATCGGCATCGACACCGGCGCGCGGTCGAGCAGTCGCGGCAGCAGGGCGGCGGCCAGGGTCGCGAGGCCCGTGCCGGTGTACAGCAGGGAGCCTGGATCCACTGTGCGCCTTCCGCTCCTCGTCCGGACGGGGGTGATACCCGGGACGGGTGAGGGGTAAACGCCGGCGGCTCAAGGGTTTCCGGGGGGCCGGCCTTTGTGGACCGTCCACGCACGTCGAACGTCCGCAGGCCGCAATTGAGACAGTTCTTCGCTCGGTCTCATATTTCGTCGAAAGCGGAAACAAAGCGCATCCCAGGCGTTCGCCTGGGTGAAACATGAATTTCAAAGTAATGTTCCTGCCGGTGGCGAGGCGCCCAATGGGCGCCCCGCCAGCGGTGGTCATCCGTTCAGCAGGTCGAGGATCTGGTTCAGCAGGGCGACCAGTGCCTGAAGTCCGGCGGGCGAGCCGGGGAGGGGGATTCCGACGATCGCGCACAGCAGGTTGCCGAGCAGGTTGCCCGGACCCGGTTCCGCGGTGATGTTCAGGTGCACCCGGTCCAGGTGCACGACCAGGCCCAGCAGGTCGAGGTCCAGCGGTCCGAGCACCAGGTCGAGGATCTCGCAGGAGACCTGCGAAACGCCCACCGGGGCCGTGATCTCACGCGACTCGGTCCCCACCTGCTGACCTGCGGAGTCGATGAGGGTCAGGTCGACGATGCCGTTGGCGAGCGCGGTGGTGCCGTTCTCCGTGAACCCTGTCGGCGTGAACGTGCCGACCACGGTGCCGACGCCGCCGGAGGCGTCGGTGAACGTGCCGGTGACCGGCGTGCTCAACGCCGGGGCGGCGGGTGCTGCAGCGGCGGACGCTGTGCCCGCGCCGCCGAAGAAGGCGAACAGAGCGGCGACGACCACGGCGACGACCGCGGAGCGGCCAAAGACGGTGAATCTCACGATGAGCTCCTTTCGGGCGATGAATTTCGACTCTGCAGGAATAGCCGAACCATGCCGAAAGAAACAGCTGGAACGAAGATGCGAGCGTGAGCAATCTCAACTGATCGATATGCCGCTGGCCCGTATCCAAATCTACGGGCGATCGTTGTCGGCCTGTTTTGAATGTGCTTGAACAATGATACCTGTTTCACTTCGGAACCGATAGAAACAGCTTGAGACGTCTCCGGCGCACGCCGGTCACCAGGGAGACAGCGTCACGTTCCAGTCACCCGTGGTGCGTTCGGGAATCACGGTGATCTTGACCTGCTGTCCCTTCGAGAGCGGGAGCCCCTCGATGCCCCTCTCCCAGTCGTAGCGCCCGACCTGCCCGCCGTGCACGTTGTAGCCCCAGTGGTCGAGGTCGATGACCACGACGTCGTTGACCAGGACTCGCAGCCTGCCGGGCGTGTTCAGGTGCGCCAGCATCAGGTTGGGGCCAGGCCACTCGACGGTGATCTCCTTCTGCGCGGCCGGATCCGCCGGGTCGGCCCGCAGTTCGATCGTCGCGTCCGAACGGTTCTCCGGCAACGGCTCCAGCGCCTGCGGGCGTGGCGGGAACGGGTACTCGCTCACCGGCACCGGTTCGCCGACACCGACAGCGAACGTGCCGGTCGCCGGAAGGGGGAGCACAGGTGGTGGCGCCGACTGGGACGATCCCTGCTCTCCGCTCACGGTGAGCGTGATGACGGACGGCTGTCCGGGTAGGACACCCATGCTGCTCCAGGTCGTGCTGCTGCTGTTCGGGCTGGTGGAGCAGGTGTTGTTCTCCTTGAACGAGTGGCCGTTGACGGTGACGGTGATCAGCAGGCTTCTGTTCGGTCCGATGTCGCACCGGGTGAACAGCTTGATGTCCGACGACTTCGGCACGAACCGGACGGTGACGCTGGTCGAGGGGAGATCTCCCCAGGCCTGGGTGGTGAGCCGGGTGCCGTACTGGTACTCCGGCAGGCTGCGTGTCGGCACCGCGGGTTCGGGCTGCTGGCCGGGGCGGGGGAGCACCGCGTAGACGATGCCGACGAGCGCGAGCACCACGAAGGCGGCGCCGGCGACCGTGCGACGTCGCCGGGCAGCGGTCACCCTCGCCCGGATGCCCGCCATTCGCGCGTCGTGGGACGAGTCGGCGAGCTCGGCGCGGTCACGCAGCACCTCGCTGAGGTCCGTCAGGTTCATCGCCGCACCCCTTCGAACGTGGTGATCGTGTCGTCGAGCCGCAGCTTGGCGAGCGCCTTGCTGGCCTGACTTTTGACCGTGCCGACGGAGCAGCCGAGCAGGCCGGCCACCTGCGCCTCGGTGAGGTCCTCGTAGAACCGCAGCACCAGCACCGTGCGCTGCTTGCGCGGCAGCCGGCCCAGTGCCTGCCAGAGCCACTCGCGCTCGCCGACCGCGTCGTGCGGCGACAGGCCCGGTGGTTCCGGCAGTTCACCGGTCGGTTCCTCGCCTCTCCACCGGCGCCGCCACCAGGTGGCGTGCGTGGTCACGAGGATCCGCCGGACGTAAGGTTCCGGATCGCCCTCGACGCGATGCCACGCCCGCCACGCCCGTGCCAGGGCGGTCTGCAGCAGGTCCTCCGCGTGTCCCGTGTCCCGCGTGAGCAGAAAAGCCGTTCGCAGCAGCCGTGGCGACGAGACCGCCACGAACTCCTCGAACCCCTCAGGTGAGCGCACCACTTCACGGCCTTTCGACTCGGTCCGTCACCTCTACTACCAGTCGGGCCGCGGGAATGGTTGCCTCCTGGATCAGGCGGTCTTCATCGCACCGCCGTGGACGGTCCAGTTCGAGCCGATCGCGCTCGGCATGGTCGGCGAGGACAGCAGCACCACCGCGCGGGCGATCTCGCTCGGGTCGATCAGCTCACCGGTCAGCATGCCCATCTGCTCGGGCAGCGCTGCCACCAGAGCCGCGTGCTCCATGCCCAGGTTCGCCGCGATGTCGGCCGCGTAGCCGTCGGCACCCACCAGGAGGTCGGTGCGGGTGCCGCCGGGGGTGACGGCGTTGACCCGGACACCCATCCGGCCCGTCGCCTCGGCGAGGCCGCGGGTGAACGCGTTGAGCGCGGCCTTGGCCGAGGCGTAGGGCAATGGCGAGGTGTGCGGGTCGCGGGCGCTGCTGGAGCTGATGTTCACCACCGCGCCCCGCGTCTTCGCGAGCGCGGGCAACGCGGCTCGCGTGGTGCGCACGGCCGCGCTGAGGTTGAGCGCGAACACCGCAGCCCAGGTGTCGTCGTCGCCGCTGAACGGGTCCTCGAACATCCCGTCCGGACGGTCGCCGCCGCCGGCGTTGTTGACCAGCACGTCGAGCTGTTCGTCCTGGCCGAGCACGGCGTCCACGAGCTGCGCCGGACCGTCCGAAGTGGACAGATCGGCGGAGATGAACACCGCTCCGGTGGCGGCGAGTTCGGGAGTGGCACGGCGCGCGGTGGCGACGACGGACGCGCCCTCGGCGACGAAAGCCCGCACGACGGCGAGCCCGATGCCCTTGCTCGCGCCGGTGACGAGGACGCGCTTGCCTTCGAGCTGCAGATCCATGACGTGGTTCCTCTCTCCGTGGTGATCGACCCTTTAAGTGATACACAGCTGTCGCAGTTCGTGCAATAACTGCGACAGTGTCGTATCGTTTAAGGGTGGATGGAGACACGGGCACGGGAACGCGGCGACTGCGGGCAGACGCGGAGCAGAACACCGCGCGGATCCTCGCGGCCGCCGAGGAGGTGCTGGCCGTCGATCCGGCGGCGTCGCTGGAACGCATCGGCGAGGCGGCCGGGCTCACCCGCGCCACCGTGCACCGCCGGTTCGCCTCCCGCCTCGCGTTGCTGGAGGCGTTGACCGAGCAGCTCAACCAGCGTTATCTCAGCGCGCTCGACCAGTCGCGAATGGACACCGCGCCTCCGCTGGTGGTGTTCCTGCGCCTCACCGAGATCGTCTTCGAGCTCAAGGTCAGCCACCGGTTCGCGATGGAGCTCATGAGCGACCGGGACGACTGCCACACCGGGCTGAGTCCTGAGGTCGCGGCCGGACTGGAGCAGGTCTTCGCACGGCTGCGCGCGTCGGGGGACATCACCGCGACCGGCGCGGACTGGTGCCGTCAGGTCTATCTGGCGCTGCTGCACGAGGTTCACCAGCTGCCGGAGGACGCCCCTGATCTCGTCGCGGCCGGAGCGTCCCGGCCCGAGCTGGTGGTCAGGGCCGTGGTGGGAGCCCTGGGTGGTGTGTCCCGCCGATCGTGAGACGGTAGGAGCATGATCACCACGCCTCTGACCGACGCGTTCGTGCGCGGTGCGGCCGAGCTGGAGAACACCGCCCGCGGTGTGCGGCCACACCGCCTACCGGCCTGGGTGCGCACCCGCTTCCCCGACCCGCAGCTGATGGGCGCGGAGAGCAGGCCTTCCGGTGTGCGCCTGGTGATGGCCACCGAGGCGCGCACCATCGAGCTGGTCAGCCACCCGACCTACGCCTCCTACCGCGCCACCCGTCCGCGCGGAAGCATCGACCTCGTGGTCGACGGTGAACGGGTCGCCAGCGAACAGCTCGACGGCGGCGATCGGATCGAGCTCGACCCGCTGACCGGAGCGTCGGAGTTCCACGCGGGCAGCAGCTGCACCACCCGGTTCGCCGGGCTCGCGGAGGGCGTCAAGGTCGTCGAGATCTGGTTGCCCCACAACGAAACGATGGACCTGGTCGCGCTGCGCACGGACGCGCCGGTGCGGCCGGTCGAGTCCGATCGGCGCATCTGGCTGCACCACGGCAGTTCGATCAGCAACGGCTCGAACGCGACCACGCCGACCCGGATCTGGCCCGCCGTCGCGGCCCGGCGCGGTGACGTCGAGCTGCACAACCTCGGGTTCAGCGGCAGCGCGCTCGTCGACCCGTTCGTCGCACGCGTGATGCGCGACCGCCCTGCCGATCTGATCAGCGTGAAGCTCGGCATCAACGTGGTGAACTTCGACGTGATGCGGCTGCGGGCGTTCGTGCCGGCCGTGCACGGTTTCCTGGACACGATCCGCGACGGCCATCCCCACGCGCCGTTGGTGCTGATGTCGCCGATCTTCTGCGGCATCTACGAGGACACGCCAGGCCCCGGTGGGATGGACCTGGAAGCCTTCGCCGCGGACGAAATCGTGTACACCGCAACAGGTCCGCACGGAACAGCGCCACAGCTGACATTGCGGATCATCCGCGAAGCGCTGGCGTCGCTGGCCGAACGCCGCGAGGACGACCCGAACCTGCACTACCTGGACGGAACCCGGCTCTACGGCGAGCAGGACGCCGTCACGCATCCGCTGCCCGACGCGCTGCACCCCGACACAGCCGCGCACGAACTGATCGGCGACCGCTTCGCCCGCTACGCCTTCGCGCCCGGTGGCCCGTTCGCGCTCTAGTGTCCTGAGTCGCTGGTTCACGGTCAGCTTGTGGCGTGTGCAAGTACCACCAACTCAAGATCATCGGGCGTGTAACTACACCCAACCGACCGGCCTGCTACGGCGGTACTTGCAGACGCCACCCAGCCAGACGGGATGACTGGCTGCGAACTTGCGACTCCGGACACTAGGAGCAGGTCGCCGCGACCGGCGGTGCGACGACCGGTTCCACTTTCTGCCGTTCGGCCCGGACCGAGGCGATGCCGGCGAGGATCAGCACGCCGCCAAAGAGTTGCAACGGTGAGAGCTCCTCGCCCAGCAGGAGCCAGGCGAACAGGGACGCGGAGACGACCTCCAGCAGGGCGATGAACGACGCGAGCCGTGACCCGAGGATCCCGGAGGCGGTGATGCCGCTCGCGTAGGCCAGTGCCGTGCCGACGACCGCGACGACGAGCAGCGGCACCCACCAGGCCGTGGTCGTGCCGAGCAGGGACAGGTCGCCGAACGTCGCGGTGAACGGCAGCAGGCCGGTCGCCCCGACGAGTGCCAGGACCGGCGCGGCCAGCAACATCCCCGCCCCGGCGAGTGCAACCGGAGGCAGTCCCTCGTTGGGGCGTGCGGCGATCACGAAGTACACCGAACAGCCAATGGCGGCACCGAAAGCGAGCGCCAGGCCGATCGGGTCCACGGCCTGGATCGCGCCGGGCCCGATCACCAGGACCAGGCCGCCGACCGCGAGCACCGAGCCGACCAGGACGACGGGCGCGGGCGTCCGCCTGCTGACCGCCCAGGTGAAGCCGACCAGGATGAGCGGCGCGAGGAACTCGATGAGCAGCGCGGTCGCCACCGGGATGCGCTGGATGGCGGCGAAGTAGAGGACCTGGGTCACCGCCACGCCGACCATTCCCATGCCCACGACGGCCCAGCGCGCCTTCAGTAGCAGCTCCCACTTGCCGCGCAGTGAGACCAGGACGAACGGCAGCAGGACGAGTCCGGCGGCGAGCGCGCGGGCCGTGACGGCCGCGGTCGGTGACCAGCCGGCCTCCAGGAGGGGTTTGACGAACGCCCCGGACGTGCCGAACGAGATGAACGAGACCGCAGCCGCGATCAGGCCGGTGGACTTCGACGGCATGCGTGCCTCCCGGTTCGGAGCGATGTCATGACCTAACCTGTGTTATGGCCCTGACGCTATGCCGGTCCAAGTAAGGAGTCAAATTGCGTTTTGCCCCTGACACGGAGGAGTCGCTGGCCTTCGTTGTCGCCCTGTGCAACACCGATGCGTCGGCGTCGCGCACCGGCGAGGACGAGCTGGCCACGGTCGATCAGCTCAAGTCCCTGCTCGATGGCTATGGCTACACGGGTCGTATCGATCACGACGAGGCCGAGCTGCGCGACGTCCACAGCGCGCGCGCCCTGCTCAGGCACGTGTGGACTCTGGATCGCGACACGGCCGTCGAAGCCGTGAACAAGATGCTGCGCGACGCCAAGGCGCTCCCGCACCTCGTGCGGCACGACACGCAGGACTGGCACATGCACGCCACAGAGCCCGATTCCCCGCTCGCGGAACGGATCCGGGTGGAGGCCGCGCTCGCGCTCATCGACGTGATCCGGATGGACGAGATGGACCGGCTGCGGATCTGCGAGGCCGACGACTGCACCGGGCTCCTGCTGGACCTGTCCCGCAACGGCCTCAAGCGGTTCTGCAGCGTGCGGTGCGGCAACCGGATGAACATGATCGCGTTCCGGGAGCGGCGCGCGGACCGCGGCTGAGTCGGGACCGGTTGTGCAGCGTGGCGCGACCGTCAGCCGGGGATGTTGCGAGGGTCGCTGCTGCGCGGATAGGTGTTCTTCTGGCCGATCGTGCCGTCCATGTTGCGGATGATGTGCTCGACACCGTGTTCTACAGCCATTGCACGGCCCTTGGCGATCGCCTCGTCCTTGGTGTCGTGCGTGCTGGACGCCTGCGAATTGCCCTCGACCTTGTTCTTCCACGTGCCGTTCTCGTGGTAGGTCTCGACATCGCCCTGCATCTGGCCTCCTCGCTCGTGTGGTCGTGACAGGGGTGCCCAGGAAACGGTGCTGTGACACCACATGGCACGGCTAGTGGCGCTTCAGGTGATGGAGTGCGCGTTCGGCGGCGTGGTATCCGCTCATGCCGTGCACGCCCGCTCCCGGTGGTGTGGCGGCGGAGCACAGGTACACGCCGGGCACGCCGGTGTCGTAGGGGTGCGGGGTCAGGCGGGGCCGGAACACCAGCTGGAACGGGTCGTTGGCGCCGGTGAGGATGTTGCCACCCACGTAGTTCGGGTTGCCCCGCGCCAGGTCTGCGGGGTTCTTGGCGGAGAAGGCCACGATCCTGTCCGCGAAGCCAGGGGCGAAGCGTTCGATCTGGCCGATGATCGCGGTGGTGGCGTCGCCGGCGTACCCGTTCGGGACGTGCGCGTAAGTCCACAAAGGATGGACATCGCCCGCGGATCGGGTCGGATCGGCGAGATGCTGTTGTCCGACAAGGATGAACGGCGCGTCCGGCATGCGGCCCTGGTGAACGTCGCGGGCGGTGCGGAGCATCTCGTCCGGGTTGCCGCCCAGATGCACGGTTCCCGCCACGGCGCAGTCCGCGTTGCGCCACGGCACGCCGCCGCGCACGGCGAAGTCGACCTTGAACGCCGCCGGCCCGTGCCGCCAGCGTTGGTAGGCCCGGTGCACCCGCTTCGGCAGCCTGCCCTCGAGAATCCGCGCTGCCGCACCGGGTGAGGTGTCGAGCAGGACGACGTCCGCGTCCGGCAGGTCCGCGGTGGAGTCGACCCGTCTGCCCGTCACGGTCTTGCCGCCGAGGTCGTGCAGCAGCGCGGTCAAGGCGTCCGCGATCGCCTGGGAGCCGCCTTCTGCGACCGGCCAGCCGAACCGGTGGCCTGCTGCGATCAGCATCGCGGCGACCGAGGAGGTCATCGGCGCGCGCAGGTCGTGCATGACGTGAGCGGCAGCGCCGAGGAACAGGCTCTGCGTGGTCGGGGAACGCCACAGCCTCCGCATCAGCGCGGCGGGCGGCACCGCACGCAACCCGAACCGGGCCAGGTGCACCGGGTGGGACGGCAGGCGCAGCAACGGTCCCAGCAGATCGCCGGCGGCGGTGTCGATGTGCGCGGCGAGAGGGCCGAAGACTTGCGACCACCGCTCGCCGTCGCCCGCCGGAAGCCCTGCCGCGGTCTCCTCCGCCGAACCGCGCAGCACCGCGCACGCGCCGTCGTCCAGCGGGTGGGCGAGCATCACCGCGGGATGCCGCCACCGCAACCCGTACCGCTCCAGGTCCAGCGATCGCAGGTACGGGGACAGCACGGCGGTCGGATGCACGGCCGAGCACTCGTCGTGCAGTGTTCCGTCAACGAGCTTCTCGGTCGTTCGCGCGCCACCGCCGAGCGTGTCGGCGGCTTCGAGGACCGTCACCTCGACGCCGTGCTGGGCCAGCCGGACCGCCGCCGCCAGCCCGTTCGGGCCCGAGCCCACGACCACCGCTTTGGGCACTGCACTCAACTCCGCGGCGAATCGGCGAGGATGTCACGCAGTTTGCCTCGGTCGTGGAGCACGAGGGCTCCACAAAGGATGGTGTACAGCGCGGCCATGTACTTGACCGAGGGGTAGTCGAACGCGAAGTCCATCAGCGTGATGTTGAGCCCGATCACGAACAGAGCGGCTGCTCCCAGGAAAGTGGTGCGGCGGAACAACAACATGACTGCCGGGATCAGTTCGAACAGGCCGGTGATCCGGCCGTAGAAGGGCGAGTAGCCGTAGAACAGCCACACCAGCGAGGTGCCGTCCACCGTCGACTTGGACAGGTTGTCCCAGTCGCCGTAGTAGAACTGGCCACCGAACAGCTTCACGCATCCGTAGAGGGCGAAGATCGCCGCCATCAGCAGCCTGATCACGAGGATCGTCTTCGAGGGCGCTTTGCTCCAGATCATCCTGCGACTCCGTTCCCGCGCTAGGTCGACGCGGAACCCATCGTCGCGATCACCGGACATCGGCACCTCCTGCGCGCGGGCCGTTTTCGCGGCCTGCCGGAGGAGTCGCCTCCTACCGCGGTAGGAGGTGGCGGGCGCGCGACCGACCTACCATCGTGGTCGTGACTTCGTGGAACAGCGCGTGGCCGGTGCTGGCGCGATGGGCGCCCAGGTTCGCGCCGCTGGCCCTGGTGGTCGCCTCGACGCTGTGGCTCGCGGTGCCGGCGCCGGACACGAGCTTGTCGGCGTGGATCGTGCCGTTGACGTCCTCGCTGCTGTTCGTCGTGGGCCGCTTGTCGCCGCTCCCGGTCTCGTTGGCGCAGAACCTGCTGATGTTGACCGCGTTCCTGATGGCGGCTCCCGGCGTAGGCGCGGCACAGGCCTGCGCCGCGCTGTCACTGGGCGAACTCGCGATGCGGCGGTCTTGGCTGCCGCAGCTGCTGATCGGGTGCGGTGCAGCCCTCGCGGTGGACACGATCTACCTGGTGGCACAGGACGATCAGCCCGTGCTCGTGGCGTTGCGGGTGGCGCTGGTCGTCGGCGTGCCCGTGCTGGCCGGACGGCACCTGAGGTCGATGCGGGAGCTCACCGCACGGCAAAGCGAGGAGAAAGCGCTGATCCTGCGCGTGCGGGACGCGGAGATCTCGGCCGCACGCGAAGCCGACCGGGTCGCCATTGCCCGCGAGCTGCACGATCTCGTCGCCCACCACGTGTCCTCGATGGTGCTGCGCTCGGCCGTCGCCCGCCACGCCGCGACCGGGCCCGAGCAGCTCCGAGAGGTGCTCGACGACGTGCATGCCACCGGTTCGGCCGCGCTGCGGGACCTGAGGGAGCTGGTCACCGTGCTCCGCGACCCCTCGGTACCCTCCGCGGTCGGCACGAGTCCCGACTGCCTCACCACGGCGGTGCGTCAGGCCGCTCTGAGCTGCGAACGCGCGGGCTTCGCGGTGCGCACCGACATCAGCGACTCCGCTGAACACCTGGACGCGTCGCGACGTCTGGTGGTGCTGCGGATCGTCCAGGAGTCGCTGACCAACGTGATGCGCCACGCCTCACCGGGCGCCGCCGTGCTGCTCCGCGTTCGCGAGTCGGCCGCAGGCCTCGACGTCGAGGTCCGCGACTCCGGAGGCACGCCACCCCGCCCGGCACCGGACGGACACGGCATCACGGGCATGGCGGAGCGGGTCGAGCGGCTCGGCGGATCGTTCCACGCGGGCCCGATCGGCAACGGCTGGTCCGTGCGCGCCTCCCTGCCGCGGCAGGAGCAGCCGGCATGATCCGCCTCCTGATCGCCGACGACCAGCAACTCGTGCGCGCCGGCCTGCGAATGCTCTGCGAGTCCGCGCCGGACGTGCAGATCGTCGGAGAGGCGGCGGACGGCGCCGAAGCGGTGCGCGAGGCGGCGCGCTGCGGGCCTGACGTGATCCTGATGGACCTGCGCATGCCCGTGGTCGACGGCATCGCGGCGACCAGGAAGATCCTCGCGGACAACTCCAAAGCGCGTGTCGTCGCGCTCACCACCTTCGACGACGACGATCACCTGTATCCCGCGCTGGCCGCGGGGGCGCACGGGTTCCTCGTGAAGGACTCCGCCCCGGAGGAACTGCTGGCAGCGATCCGGCGGGCGGCCGCCGGGGAGCAGCCCTTCAGCGCCGGTGTGCTGCGGCGGTTGGTGAGCCGGGTCGTCCGGGAGGAGCGTGGGCCGGAGCCGGCTGGTGCGCTGCGCGGGTTGACGCCGCGCGAGCTCGACGTGCTCGCGCTCGTGGCCGAGGGGCTCGGCAATCAAGACATCGCCGATCGGTTGCACGTGGGGGTGACGACGGTGAAGACGCACGTTGCCGCGCTGATGACGAAGACGGGTGCGGACAACCGGGTGCGGCTGGCGGTGCTCGCGTACTCGGCCGGGCTAGAGCGGTAGGGGGTTGGCGCGCGTCCAGTCGTCGACGTGGAACGGCGGCGCGTCGTCCCCGCTCGCCGTGACGGTCGACGCGTGCGCGGCCACCTCGGCCGGCACCTGTCCGTCGGTCAGGCCGAGCCGGCTGCGGTAGTCCGCCCTGAACGCCGAGGCGACCTCGTCGGCGGTCAACCCCGGCGCGTAGTCGGCCAGGCCCGCGATGGAGCTGTGCCGCAGGTCGTAGCCGAGTGCGTCCGACACGTCCTCGATCACGGCGCGCACCTGGTCCGAGACGGCGACCTGGACGACCGTGCTGAACAGGGAACCGGTGGCGGTGACGCGTTGGGCCGAGCCCACGACCTTCGCGGTGCCGCCGACGTTGATGCTGAACTCGCCGGGGCAGTACTCGCCGTCCACCTCGCCGACGCGGGCGTCGATGTCGCCCAGTCCCCGCAGCACTCGGACGTGGCTCTCGGCGTTCGCGGCGAAGGTCGAGCTGCCCGCGTGCCGGATGTCGGTGGTGCTGTCGAGGTGGTCGATCACGACGGCGCCGCTGTCGTAGGCGACCATCCGGCCGCCCGGCGACCGGACCACCGGCTCGAAGCCCGCCGAGCGAGCGATCTGGGTGGCCTTGGCGATGCCGGGTGAGCGGAGGTCTCGGCCGCTGAAGGCGACCGTCGGGCCGTGTGGCACGTAGATGCTGACGAGCTGGGACCACGGGGCGTTGGGCGTGCGCAGCAGCAGTGCCGGGATCACCAGATCGGTGACCGCGCACGCGGTGCTCCCGGACACCAGCAGCCGGGTGGGGTTGTTCGCAGTTTCCACGCCGTGATTCTCGGTCATGACCCGATTCGGCGCGGAACCGGTCACACGGCCGCCGGCCGCCGATCCACCACCGGGGCACCGGTCTTCTCCGCGACTTCCTCGGCCGACGTGCCCGGTGCGAGTTCGACGAGTGAGAACGTCCCGTCTGCCACGTCGAGCACGGCGAGATCCGTGATGACGCGGGAGACGACTCGGCGTCCGGTCAGCGGCAGGGTGCAGGCCTCGACCAGCTTCGGGTCGCCGTTGCGGGTGGTGTGCTCCATCAGGACGACGACGCGTCCGGCGCCGCTGACCAGGTCCATGGCGCCGCCCATGCCCTTGACCATCGCGCCGGGCACCATCCAGTTGGCGAGGTCGCCGTGCGCGGAGACCTGCATGCCGCCGAGGATCGCGGTGTCGATGTGGCCGCCGCGGATCATCGCGAAGCTGGTGGGGGAGTCGAAGAACGACGCTCCGGGCAGCACGCTGACGGTCTGCTTGCCCGCGTTGATGAGGTCGGGGTCGACCTCGTCGTCGTAGGGGAACGGGCCAACACCGAGGATGCCGTTCTCCGCGTGCAGCGTCACCGTCGAGTTCGGCGGCAGGTGGTCGGGGATGAGCGTGGGCAGGCCGATGCCGAGGTTCACGTACTCGCCGTCGCGCAGTTCGAGCGCGGCGCGGGCGGCCATCTGGTCGCGGGTCCAGGCCATGTCAGTTCGCCTCCTGGCGGGCGCGGGTGGTGCGCTTCTCGATGTCCTTGCGGGCGGCCTGGTCCGGGGTGAGCTCGACGACGTTCTGCACGAACACGCCGGGCAGGTGCACGTGGTCCGGGTCGATCTCGCCGACCTCGACGACGCGTTCCGCCTCGACCACGGTGAACCGGCCCGCCATCGCGGCGGCCGGGTTGAAGTTGCGGGCGGCGGCGTGGAAGACGCAGTTGCCGGCGCGGTCGGCGATCGCGGCGCGCACGAGGGCGGCGTCGGTGACGATCGACTCCTCGAGCACCATCTCCTTGCCGTGGAACGTGCGGACTTCCTTGGGCGGCGAGACGAGCGCGACGGTGCCGTCGGGGTGGTAGCGCCACGGCAGGCCGCCTTCGGACACCAGCGTGCCGACACCGGTGGGAGTGAAGAAGGCGCCGATGCCGGAACCGCCCGCCCGCAGCCGTTCCGCGAGTGTCCCTTGTGGAGTGAGCTCGACCGTCAGCTCGCCGGCGAGGTACTGCCGGGCGAACTCCTTGTTCTCACCGACGTAGGAAGCGACCACCCGGCTGATGCGGCGGTGTTCGAGCAGCAGCCCGAGCCCGGCGCCGTCCACGCCGCAGTTGTTGGACACGATCGAGAGGTCGTTGGCGCCCTGCTCCAGCAACGCCTCGATCAGGAACCACGGGATGCCCGCGAGCCCGAACCCGCCGACGGCGATGCTCGCGCCGGACCTGATGCCGGCCACCGCCTCGGCCGGGCTGCCGACCACCTTGTCCAGGCTCATGAACTGCTCTCCTTCGTGAGGTGGTCGACGAGCGCCGCCGTGACGACGCCGGGCTGTTCCGCGTTGGCGAGGTGTGCGGCTCCGGGCACGACGAGCAGCGTGGCGTCGCGGACCGAGGCGACGATCTGTTCGAGGTGGTGCGGCGGCGTCGCCGGGTCGTCCGCTCCGGCGATCGCCAGCGTCGGCGCGTTGATCTTGGCCAGGTCCGCGCGCAGGTCCATGGCGGCGATCGCCTCACAACAGCCCGCGTACCCTTCCGCAGGGGTGGCGGCCACCATCGCTTCCCATCGCGCGCGGTCCTGGTGCGCGGGGGTGAACCAGCGCTGGACCACGGCTTCGGCGACGGCGGCCGTGCCCTGTTTGCGGACGAGGGCCGCGCGGTCGGTCCAGTTGGCCGCCGGTCCCAGCTGGGCGCTGGTGCACAGGACCGCGAGCCGGTCCACGCGTTCGGGGTTGCGGGCGGCCAGCCGCAGCGTGGTCATGCCGCCGAGCGAGAGCCCGACCAGGTGCGCTTTCTCCACGTTCAACCGGTTGAGCAGCACGAGGAGATCGCCGGCGAGCGCGTCGATGGTGTGCGGGCCGGGCACGACGGGAGAGCGGCCGTGCCCGCGGGTGTCGTACCGGACCACCCGGAAGTGCTCTTCGAGCTCGGCGACGTTGGCGTCCCACATCTCCAGCGTCGACCCGAGCGAGTTGGACAGCACCACGACCGGGCCGTCCGGCCTGCCGGTGACGACGTGGTGGACCTCCGCGACGCCCATCAGCGCACCGACTCGAAGACCGCGGCGAGACCCTGACCGCCGCCGATGCACATCGTCTCGAGGCCGTACCGGCTGCCGCGGCGGCGCATCTCGTGCGCGAGCGTCGCGAGGATCCGCGCTCCGGTCGCGCCCACCGGGTGACCCAGTGAGATGCCGGAACCGTTGGGGTTGAGCCGTTCGTCGTCGGCGTCGATCTTCCACTCGCGCAGGCAGGCGAGCACCTGGGCGGCGAACGCCTCGTTGAGCTCGATCACGTCGATGTCGTCGAGGGTGAGCCCGGCGCGGTCGAGGGCGGCGGCGGTGGCGGGCACCGGCCCGATGCCCATCACCTCCGGTCCGACCCCGGCGACGGCCCAGGACTTGAGCGCGAGCACGGGCCGCAGTCCGCGCTTCTCGGCTTCGGCGCGGGTGGTGACCACGCACATCGCGGCGCCGTCGTTCTGCCCGCTGGCGTTGCCCGCGGTGACGGTGGACTCCGCGTCGATCTTCAGCCGCACGGCACGCAGCGCCGCCAGGTCGTCCAGCGTCGTCTCGGGCCGGGGGTGCTCGTCGCGGTCCACGACCACGTCGCCCTTGCGTCCCGGCACCGTCACCGGCACGAGTTCGTCGGCGAACCGGCCTGCGTCCTGGGCGGCCGCCCACCGCTGCTGGGAGCGCAGCGCGAGTTCGTCCTGCTCCTCACGCGAAATGCCGTACTCGCGGCGCAGGTTCTCCGCGGTCTCCAGCATGCCGCCGGGCACCGGGTGGAACTTGCCGCCCGCGGTCTCACGTGCCCTGACCAGCCGGTCCATCAGGTTGATGTTGCCGCCGCGCACGCCGGTGCGCAGCCCGAGCGCGTAGTGCTCGACCTGCGACATCGACTCGGCGCCACCGGCGACCACGACGCGGGCGGCACCGGTCGCGACCTGGCCCGCCGCGTACAGCACGGCCTGCAGTCCCGATCCGCAGCGGCGATCGACCTGAACGCCCGGCACGCCCGTGCCCAGACCCGCGTCGAGTGCGGCGATCCGGCCGATCGCGGGAGATTCGCCGTTGGGATAGCACTGCCCGAGCACGACGTCGTCCACGTCGCCCTCGCGCAACCCGGTGCGGCGGACCAGTTCGGTCAGCACGGTGGCGGCGAGGTCGGTGGCGCTCAGCGAGGCCAGCGCACCGCCGAACCTCCCGACCGGGGTGCGGACGGGCTCGCAGATCACGACGTCGGTCATGGCTTCGACGCTAGGCCCTCCGGCCCATATCGAGAAATACTCATTTCGCGTCGACTCAGACTCTGCGAGTATCAATGGGTGGAGCTTCGTCATCTGCGCTACTTCGTCGCGGTCGCTGAGGAGAGGCACTTCGGTCGCGCTGCCGAACGCCTGCACATGGCCCAACCGCCGCTGTCCCAGCAGATCCAGCAGCTCGAGGCCGAACTCGGCGTGACGCTGCTGCACCGCACGACCCGCAAGGTCGAGCTCACCCGTGCCGGCACGGTTTACCTCGAACGCGCCAGGGACGTGCTGGCCGCCGTGGACGACGCGGCGGCGGAGGCCAGGCGGGTGGCCGCCGGACTGCAGGGCCGCCTGGTGGTCGGCTGCGTCGGGTCCGCCACCTACAGCCTGCTGCCCGCGCTCGCCCGCACCCTGCGCGAGGAACTGCCGGAGGTCGACTTCGCGTTCCGCGGCGAGATGCTGGCACCGGACCAGGTCGAGTCCCTGCTCGCGCGCCGGATCGACCTCGCCCTGCTGCGCCCGCCGGTCGACCACCCGTCTGTGCGGGTGAGCACGGTGCGCCGCGACCGTCTGATCGTGGCGCTGCCCGACGGCCACCGGCTCGCGTCACGGAAGCGGTTGACGATCAAGGACCTGCAGGACGAAGACCTGATCGTGCACGCCTCACGCGGCCGTTCCGTCATGTACGAGATCGTCTCGAAGCTCTGCCACGAGGCCGGGTTCGCACCACGGATCCGGCACGAGGTCTCGGAAACGTCGACCCTGGTCACGTTCGTCGCGTCCGGGCTCGGCGTGGCGGTGGTGCCGGAACCGGTCGCCGAACTCGGCGTGACCGGCACGACCTACCGCCCGCTGGCCGGCAACCACGGCATCGACCTCGCCACCGCGGTGCGCGCGGACGACGACTCTCCAGTCCTGGCAAGGGCTCTCGCCGTGCTCGGCGAGCTGGCGCGGTGACTCAGCCGGCGTCGCGGTACGCCGCTCCCGCTTCGTTCGGGGTACCGCCGGGGGTGTACAGCCCGGTGCCGGGTTTGTCGGCGGGCAGCGCGAACCACGCGTAGCGCTCGACGTACGGGAGGCCTTCCATCATCGCGCTGGACCCGCGGGCGAACGCCGCGAGCTGCGCCTGGGTCGGATAGCGCGCCGAACCGCCGGAGAAGTCGATGAGCGAGTATTCGGTGAGCCACACGGGTTTGCCGTATCGCCGGTGCACCGCGTCGAGGTAGTTCTTCAGGTGACCGACGGCCGCTTCGCTGAAGTCCGAGCCGTACCAGTGCAACGCGATGAAGTCGACGCGCAGACCTCGTTGTGCCGCACCGGTCATGAACCGGTCGAGCCAGCCGCCCGCCTTGTCGCCGCTGTGCGCGACGGAGGGGCTGCCGAGCCGCAGCCCGGTGGCCGCCAGCTTCGGCCACAGGTCCAGCGCCTGTTCCGGCGTCATGTTCGCCTGCTCCGGGAAGTCCGGCTCGTTGAACCCGAGCAGCACCTTGCCGTTCGCCTTCGCCTTGGCCAGCGTGGCGTCGTCGGTGAACTTCGTGCCCCAGATCATCGGCACGAACTCGACGTTCGGCGGCGTGGCGATGCCGTCGGGGTGTGCGGCCCAGTTGTAGTACCACCCCGCCCGGACGTCGGTGAGCGCCTTGCCGACCCCGTTGAAGTTCCAGGTGCTGACGCCCTTCTTCGCCGACGCCGCAACGGGAGTCACGGGTGGCGGGGGCGCGGCCGCCGAGGTTGCCGACGGGGGCTGGGTCGTGGTCGGGACGGGCGATGAAGGCGTTGTGGTCGTGGGTGTGCTCTGGGAGGTGGTCGTGGTCGCGCGCGCGACCGGTTCCTCGGGTGAGGGCAGCACGGCGACCACGATGCCCGCGGCCAGCACCGCGGCCGCGGCGGCTGCCAGCGGTTTCACCAGCGTGCCTTGCAGGAACAGGCTGAACTTGCCGCCGGCCACGGGGTTCGCGGCGACGTGCGAGATGGTCGCCTGCGAACCGACGAGCACCGGCTGGTCGAATCCGAACGCGGCGGGCAGCGGCACCAGCGGGAGCCGCGCGATGAGCCCTTCGACGGACGCGAGGTCGTGCCCGGAGCGTTCGCACCGGACGCAGCCGCGGCTGTGCCGGGCGATCCGCTTGCGCCACAACGGACTGGGATCGCCGTCCCAGTCGGCGAGGACCTCGGCCAGCTCAGGACAGCGCGGCGTGCGTGCCAACGTCCGCACGACGATGCGCGCGGCGTCGAGCTGAGCCTTGACCCGTTGCACCCGCACGGCGGTGTGCTGCGGGGTCAGCTCAAGCGCGTTGGCGACCTCGGTGCGGGTCAGCCGCCCGGCCGCCTCCAGCCACCACAGCGACAGCAACTCGCGCTCGTCCGCGCTGAGCCACCGGGTGGCCGCGACGACCTCACGGCGCTGCCCGGACAGCTGCAGACGCATGATCGTGAGGTCGACGAAGTCCGCGCCGGGGTCGGCGACGTCCTCCGGCACCGGACCGGTGATCGGCACGCGTTGACGTTCGCGGTGCCGCAGCCGGATCTGGTTCATCGCGATCACGACGAGCCACGACCGGAACCCGGCGGGATCGCGCAGCCCGGACAGCCCGTTCACCGCCCGCAGCATGGTTTCCTGCACCACGTCGTCGGTGTCGGCATGACCGCCGAGCACGTGTCCCACGATGTTGTAGACAAGGGGCAGATACCCGGCCACCAGGTCGTCCAACGCGCGCTGGTCGCCATCGCGCGCGGCCACCACCGTCGCGACGCTTGGTTCGTCGGCTACCGCCATGTCCACCTCACCTGCCGGTCCAGGATCGTCTCTGACCAGGAGATGTTCCGGGGACCTGGCGATAACAGAAAAACCTCGGCGACTTTCGAGGGCGCCACCCTACTGTCACCGCGTCTGTCGACGTCTCGTTGCACAACGCGCACATTCCGCGCGCGGGCCGGGGACATCGCTCCGGCAGGGTCGAGGACATGGCAGCGACTCGTGGAAACCTCGGCGGCAGAGGACTCCGGACGGCCTTCGCCGCTGCGCTCGTCCTCGCAACGGCGGCGTGCGCGACGGAACCCGCGCCCGGCGGTGGCCGGCCCGGCCAAGCCCCGGCACTGAGCACTTCGACACTGGGCACGTCGACCCGCGTCTCCGGGGACGGCAGCATCCCGGAGAACGAGAGCATCTCGTTGAACGACACCGGGCACGCCGCCATCGCGAACCTCGACCCGACGCTGCTGGCCGCGGTGCGGGACGCCGCCGTCGACGCCCAGGCACGCGGGGTTGAGCTGAAGGTGACGTCGGGCTGGCGCAGCAAGGCGTACCAGCAGCGCCTGCTGGACGAGGCCATCACCCGGTACGGCAGCGAGAAGGAGGCCCTGCGGTGGGTGCTCCCGCCGGAGAAGTCGAAGCACGTGACCGGCGAGGCGATCGACATCGGCCCGACCAACGCCGCCGACTGGCTCATCCAGCACGGCGCGGACTACGGCCTGTGCCAGGCGTACGCCAACGAGATGTGGCACTTCGAGCTGCTGACGACCCGCGGCGGCCAGTGCCCCCAGCCGATCAGCAACGGAACCGGCTGACCGCCTGCGGCCCAGGCGTCTGCAAGTACCACCAACCCAAGATCATCCAGCACTTTCCTACTACCAACTTACCCACCGCCGTGGCGGTCGACCGGCCGGTTCGGTGGCAAGTTGGGTGTGGTTGGAGGCGGTTTGATCAAGGGTTGGTGGTACTTGCAGACGCCAACAGGGCCAGCCGCGAGGGGTGGGCGGTTAGTACGGGCCGACCACGCGGTATCGGGGCCAAAGGTCGGTCCATGGTGCACGTGGGCCGCGGCACACGGAGATGGCCCGGCCCTGTTCCCTGGTGTCCAGGTCGTGCCCGTTGTCGATGTGTGCAACCGTGGTGCACTCACGGAAGTCCCGCGCCAGCCGATCCTCGTCCACGGCCACCGTGATCACCACGTCCGCGCTCTCGGGCGGCGGTCCCCGGAAGTACAGCTCGTTGTGTCCGCTGTAGATCCGGGGGAGCGGGCGGTCGTCGCGCATCCAGTGCAAGGCGCCCGCTTCGCCGAAGTTCTGCGTCAGCACCACGGCACGCGACCGTTCGTCGGCGGGGAGCGCGGAGTAGGCGTCCGAGACCTGCCCGGCCAGTTGCGGCCAGCCGACCGTCTCCGCGGTCAGGCTGGTCAGCGTGTACTGCGCGACCATCCGCTCCGGCCACACCGGCAAGATCAGCGCCACCTGCAGCACGGCGAACACCGACAGCACCGACACCGCCGCGGGCCACCGCGCCCGGCCCTTGGTCAGCCACTCGTCCGCGACCACGCAGCCCGCGGCGACCAGCGGCACCAGGTAGCCCTCCGTGTAGTCGATGCCGCTGGGCGCGAGGGCGAGCACCAGGACCGTGCCGACGAGGTAGGCCATCGCCAGCGTCCGCGCCGGACGCCATTCCGGGCGGCGCAGCAGCCCTGCCAGGCCCGCCACCAGGACCGGTGCCACCGCCGGTCCGACCAGGATCGCGACGTCGAGGGCGAACAGCACGCCGTCCGACCAGGTGCCCTCGGCCAGCGACTGCGCCATGACGAGCTGCGGCCAGCCGTTCGCCACCTGGTAGATCAGGTTCGGCGCGGCGATCAGCACCGTCAGTCCGGCGCCGGCCCACAGCCACCGGCTGCGCAGTTCCTGGCGCGGACCCACGAGCAGCAGCGCCACCACCAGTGTCAGCGGCAGCAGGAGGATGACGTACTTGGCGTAGGTCGCCACCCCGCACGTCGCACCGGCGGCCAGCCACCACCGGCCGTCCCCGCGCAGCAACGCCCGCAGCGCGAACAACGCCACCGCGCACCAGGCGACCAGGTCCGGGCTGTTGGTCAGCAGGAAGTGCGACATGACGAGCACGCTCACCGACGTGCCCACCGCGGCCGCCGCGAGCACCTGCGCGCGGTGGCCGCCGCCCAGTTCCGCGGCGATCAGCGCGGCGAGCACGACGACCGCCACGCCGCAGAGCAGGGCGGGCACCCGGATGCCCCACACCGTGTCGCCGAACAGCACCGCGCCCGCCTTCGCGAGCAGCGGTGTGAGCGGTGGCTGGTCGAAGTAGCCCCAGCGCGGCTCGTCGCCGAGCATCCGGAAGTACAGCTCGTCGGCCGTGAGTCCGTAGTTCCCGGCGAGCAGGAACAGCAGGCCCGCGTAGAGCGTCGCGACCACCGCCACCGGGCGTCGCGCCAGCGGCACCGCCCTGCCGGTCCGCGTTGCCACGCCTTCAGCCGTCAACACCGGCATCGCTCCCTCTTCCGGTCGGGAACGGCATGTTATCGACAAGATCAGCTCGATCAGGTGCTCCGATCGGCAGCATTCACGCGGCATATGCGTAATTGACATCTGCGCGATTGATTCCAGTTGAGACGCCAGCCGTGCGCGGACGGGCCGTAGCACATTGCTTGCCGCACCGTCGGCGGATTCGAATGTTGAATGGTGAACTGAATTGCGAATTGCCGCATCCGCGCTGGTGTGGCGCGCTGGTTGGGGGCATTGCCGCTGGTGCGCAGCGTGTGAGTTGATCACTGCGCGTGTTGGTCCGGGTGCGGCAAGTGACCGAGCATTGTACGGCTGCACTTGGCATCGCACGCCGTTTTTCGGAAAGTGTGCAATTTTCAATTGGACTGTTCGGCGGATTCGTGCCGGTTGCGAATATGGCTAATCTGCGTCAGTCGCTTCGGCGGCACGGGGGTTTCTTTGGGGTGGTTGCTTTCGCCAACTATCTGATTCGCGAGTCGCAACGTGAATTAGGCGAGTTGGCGGACGGCACAGGGGTGTCATGGTCGTTGCACATTGCCGACCGTTCATCACCCACTTCTGAGGTGCTCCCTCATCGGCTGTATCTGCGCCTTGAGCAGCCTCACTGTTCCGCTGTGGCGGGACGGTTTTCGCACGTCCAGACAGCGGCACATCAACCCACTCGTGCAGTGACGGGGGGTCACCGGTCAGAAGGAGTGGTTCAGTGGTTGAGCGGCGTGAGCCTAACGTCCGGTACTCGCTGACAGCGGCGCAGTTGCACATGTGGCTGTCGGCCGAGTTGCTCGGGGGGACTCCGGAGTTCAACCCTGCCCAGTACGTCGTGCTGCACGGGCCTGTCGACGAGGAACTCCTGCAGGCCAGCGCTCGTGTCGTGGCCCAGGAAGCCGACGTGCATCGGCTGTTCTTCGGTGAGCACGCGGACGGTGCGCCGTGGCAGGCGTTCGCCGGCGAGCTGCCCGCCGAGGTCATGCCGGTGGTGGATCTCCGTGCGCAGGACGATCCGGCGGGTGCGGCCGAGGCGTGGATGCACGCCGACGGCGCCCGGCCGATCGACCACCGGGTGGCGCCGCTGTGGCGGTGGGCGTTGCTGCGCGTCGCCGACGAGGAGCACTGGTGGTACCACCGGTCGCACCACCTCATCTCGGACATCTTCTCGTTCGCCCTGCTCACCCAACGCGTCGCGGAGGTCTACTCCGGCGCGCACCGGCCCCGGTACTTCGGTTCCTGGGCCGATGTCGTGGCAGAAGACGAGGCCTACCAACGGTCCGCGGACCGGGCGGCCGACGAGAGGTACTGGCTCGACTCGGTCGCGGACGCGGTGCTGGGCCGCGACGCCGAACGCCGTCCTGAACGGCAGCGGCCGTCACGGCGGCGCACGGTCGCCGTCGACGGGGCGTTGCGCGGCGCCGTTCTCGAACGCTGCGCCGAACTGGGCATGCGCGTTCCGCACTTCCTCGTCTCGGCGTTCGCCGCCTACCAGCGACAGCTGGTGGACCGCGACGACGTGGTGTTCAGCCTCCCCACGGCTGCCCGGCGCAGTCCGCTGGCCCGCGCGACCCCCGGCCTGCTGGCCAACGTCGCACCGGTGGTCCTGCACGTGCCGGACGGCGCGACGGTTCGGCAGTTGACCAGCGCCACCACCGCGCGGCTGGCCGAGAACGCCACCCGGTCGCGGTATCGGGGTGAGGACCTGGCGCGGAAGCTCGGGGTCGCCGGCAACGGCGCCTGGTTCGGTCCCACGCTCAACGTGGTCGACTTCAACCGGCCGCCGCGCTTCGGTCCCGACCTGCACGCCGACGTGCCCCGCAACCTGGCCGTCGGTCCCATCCGCGACCTCACCGTCACCACCTACGGCTGGTCGCTCGGTGATCAGGCGTGGCTGGACGTCGACGTCGAGGACGGCGTGGCCGCCGGTGCCGAACTGGCACTGCACGAGGAACGGTTCCTGGACCTGCTCGACCAGCTCGCTCGCGGTCCGGTGGACGGTCCGGTGCCGGTGTCCACAGTGGACTCACGGGTCACCCGGCGCTGGGGAACGAGGGTCGCGCAGGGTGTCGCTGCGATCGTTCCCGACCTCGTCGCGAGCTACGTCGAGACCAGTCCCGAGTCGCCCGCAGTCGTGTGCGGCCAGGACCGGCTCTCCTTCGGCGAACTCGGGGAGCGGGCTGACGCGCTCGCCGCCAGGCTCCAGCAGGCCGGAGTGACCGTGGAGTCCGCGGTGGCGGTGCTGGTGCCACGAGGGCTCGAGCTGGCGGTGGCTTTCCACGGTGTGCTGCGCAGCGGTGGCGTGTACGTGCCGATCAACCCCGGGCTTCCTGCGGAACGTCTGGCATTCCTGCTGGGGGACGTCGGTGCGACGGTCGCGGTCACGACCGCGGCTCTGGCCGATGAGCTGGCCGGGTTCGCCGGCGAGGTGCTGGTGCTGGAGGACGCGTCTCCGGCTGCCGAGGCGACTCCGGTGCGCATCGATCCGAACGCGCTGGCGTACGTGGCCTACACGTCAGGCTCCACGGGCCGGCCCAAGGGCGTGGCGGTGACGCATGCCGCGTTGTCGTCCTACGTGGTCGGCTGGCGTGAGGCGCTCGAACCGCTGGGCGGCGCCGGCACCGTGCTGTCGATGTCGGGCCCTGGGTTCGACGTCTCCATCGGTGACATGACGCGTGCGCTGGCGTTCGGGCAGACGGTGGTGTTCCTGCCGCACGACGAGGTCGTGTCGGTCGACTCCCTGCACCGCACGCTGGCCGACCACGACGTCGAGGTCGCCGAGATCGTGCCCGGCATGCTCCTGCGCGATCTCGCCGCCCATTGCCGTGAGGCGGGCCCGGTCGAGTCGCTGCGCCTGGTCATCTCGGGCACCGACATGTGGACGTACGACGCGCTCGTGTCGGCCGTTGCGGAGGTTGCGCCCAATGCTTTGCCGGGCAACGTCTTCGGCGTGACCGAGGCCGCGATCGACTCGATCTTCCACCCGGTCACGGCGAGCCCGGAGCACGCGGGTGAGGTCGTCCCGATCGGCGGGCCGCTGGCCGGGGTCGACACGTTCGTCGTCGACGGCCTGCTGCGGCCGGTGCCCGTGGGCGTCGAGGGCGAGCTGCTGGTCGGTGGTTCGGGTCTGGCGCGCGGATATGTGGGCCGCCCGGATCTGACGTCGGAGCGGTTCCTGCCGGACGTGTTCGGCGCATCCGGCGGGCGGCTGTACCGGACTGGTGACCGGGCGCGGTGGCGGGCCGACGGTGAGCTGGAGTTCCTCGGCCGGGTCGACGAGCAGGTCAAGATCCGTGGTTACCGGGTCGAGCCTGGTGAGGTCGAGGTCGTCATCGGTGACCACCCTGCAGTTCGTGATGTCGTTGTGGTGGCACGGGATGGTGGCCCACACGGCGGTAAGCGGCTCGCCGCCTATGTCGTTGCGGAAGGTGAATTCAGCGGTTCGGCGTTGCGTTCGTGGTTGCGTGAGCGGGTGCCGGACTACCTGGTGCCGTCGGTGTTCGTGGCGCTGGATCGGCTTCCGCTGACGCCGAACGGCAAAGTCGACCGCCGGGGTCTGCCCGACCCCGAGCCCGAGGCGGCCGAAGCCTACGAGGCACCTCGAACGTCCGTTGAGGACGTGCTGGCGACGGTGTGGTCGCAGGTGTTGAAGATCGAACGTGTTGGTGTGTACGACAACTTCTTCGAACTCGGCGGCGACTCGATCCTGAGCCTGCAGATCGTCGCCCGAGTCCGCGCGGCCGGTCTCGGCGTCGACGTGGCCGACGTGCTGTCTCACCAGACCGTCGCCGAGCTCGCGGCCGTCGTTCGCGACACGCCTGTGGTGACGTTGGCGGAGCAGGGTGTGGTCACCGGTCCGGTGCCGTTGACGCCGATCCAGCACTGGTTCGTGAACCAGGACATCGCCGATCGCGACCACTGGAACTGGTCGGGCGTGTTCGAGCTGGCACCGGGCACCGACGCCGATCGGCTCGCCGAGGCGCTCGGTGTCCTGGTCGCCCATCACGACGCGCTGCGCATCCGGTTCTCGTCCGGTGGCCAGTACAACGCCGGGATCGAGACCGCCGAGCTGCTGCGGGTGGTCGAGGGCGACGACGTGGTTGGGGAGATGACCGCGGCGCAGAAGTCGTTGCGGCTGGCCGATGGCCCGCTGGTGGCGGCCGTCTTCTTCGATCGTGGCGACCAGCCCGCCTTGCTGGGTCTGGTCGTCCACCACCTGGTGATGGATGGCGTGTCGTGGAACGTCTTGTTGGAGGATCTCGGCACCGCGTATCGCTCGGAAGCGTTGGGGCCGAAGACGACCTCGTTCCAGCAGTGGGCCGAACAGCTCCAGGAGTTCGACCCCAGCGGCGAACGGGAGCACTGGGCCGCGGCCACGGCGAACGTGATTGCGCTGCCGGTCGACGGCGACGGGCTCAACGACGAGCGGTCCGCCCGGATTCACACGACGCTGCTGGACGCCGGGACGACGGCCGCGTTGCTGGGCGACGCGCACAAGGCGTATCGCACACAGGGCAACGATCTGCTGCTGGCCGCGCTGGTGCGGACGCTGGGTCCGTGGGCTGGCAGCGATGAGCTGACCATCGACCTGGAGAGCCACGGCCGCGAGGCGATCGCCGCCGGGGTCGACCTGTCGCGGACGGTCGGCTGGTTCACGTCGATCTTCCCGGTGCGGCTGAGTCGGCACGAAGATCTCGGCGCGACCGTGAAGTCGGTCAAGGAACAGCTGCGGGCCGTTCCACGCCGTGGTGTTGGTTATGGCGCGTTGCGCTGGTTGCATGGAGAACTGGTCGGCGCGCCGGATCGTCCGGTGCTGTTCAACTACCTGGGATCCGCTGCGAGCACCGGGGATCTGCTGCGCAACGAGCTGCCCGCGACCCTGCGGGGCGCCGCGACGGCCGGCCGCGGCACCCGGTCCCACGTGCTGAACCTCGAGGTCACTCGCACCGCCGACGGCGAGTTGCAGATCGAGTGGCACTACAGCGCCGACCTGCACGAGGCGGCGACCGTCGAACGGCTGGCGGAGGCTTACCAGCGGGAGCTGGAGGCGGTGGTCGCGCACTGCCAGTCCGGGGTCTCCGGTCTGACGCCGTCGGACTTCCCGCTTGCTTCGTTGGCGCAGAACGAGGTCGACCGGCTCGCGACGCGGTTCCCCGGCCTGGCGGACGTGTACCGGTTGGCGCCGGTGCAGTCGGGCATGTTGTTCGGGGTCGTGGGTGCCCCGGCAGAAGGCGACGGGCTCTACTGGGGCCAGGGCGTCTACGAGCTCACCGGTACCGTCGACGCGGACCGGCTCGCCGGCGCGTGGCGGTCGGTGATCGCGCGCCAGGCGGCGTTGCGCAGCGGGTTCGTCTGGGAAGGCGTCAGCGAACCGGTGCAGGTCGTGCTGGCCGATGTCGAGGTTCCGCTGCAGCTGCGCGACTGGTCCAGCCTCGACGGGGACACCCAGCACGCCCGGTTGCAGGAGCTGCTGGCGGAGGATCGGGCGCTGGGCTTCGATCTGGCGGCGCCGCCGTTGACGCGCCTGTACCTCGTTGATCGGGGTTGCGGGCAGCATTGGCTCGTTTGGGGGCTGTACCAGGGTTTGTGCGACGGGTGGAGTCTGCCCGTCGTGATGGACGAGGTGCTCGCCGCCTATGACGGCGAGGTTTTGGCGCCGGTGCGGTCGTACCGCGAGTTCATTGCCTGGCTGGACGGGCGTGATCCGGACGAGTCCAAGGGGTTCTGGCAGAACTACCTGGCCGGGTTCGAGGCGCCGACGCCGTTGCCGGTGGATCGGCTGGCGGCCAGCCACTACGCGCAGGACCGGCGGCGGACCGCGCTGGACGCGGACGTCACGGCCAAGATCGTCGACCTGGCCCGCCGCGAACGCGTGACGTTGTCGGCGGTGGTGCAGGCCGCGTGGGCCAAGGTGCTGTCGGCGACCTCGGGCGAGGACGAGGTGGTCTTCGGCCTGACCGTGTCCGGTCGCCCGCCCGAGCTGGCCGGCGTCGAGTCGACCGTGGGCCTGTTCATCAACACCTTGCCGGTGCGGGCCGTGGTGCCCGCGGACGTGCCGTTCACGTCGTGGCTGCGCGAGTTGCGGGACAACCAGGCCGCGCTGCAACGGTTCGAGTACACCCCGCTGGTCGACGCGCAACGCTGGTCGTCGGTGCCGGGCGGCCGTGCGCTGTTCGACAGCATCGTCGTGCTGCGCAACTACCCCGGCGCGCAGACCCGTGTCGCCGACTTCGAACTGTCGCCGCTGCTCGACTCGGTGGAGCAGGGCAACTACCCGCTCACCTTCGCGGTCGACGTGGACACGACGTTCAAGGTCGAAGCCGAGTTCTCCACCGCCGCGTTCGACGCGGCCACGGTGGAACGCGTGCTCGACCAGCTCGTGGTCGTGCTCACCGCGATGGCCGAGCAGCCGGACCTGATGGTCCGGGACGTGCCCTTGCAGCGGCCGGAGCAGGCGGCGGCGCTGGTGGCGTGGGGCGAGACTCCCGAGCCCGCGACCGAACGGCCGGTGCCGGACCTGATCGCGGGGTGGGCCTCGTCCGAGCTCGCGGCGATCTGCGGCGATGACCGGCTCACGTTCGCCGAGCTGGGCACTCGGGCCGACGCACTGGCCGGACGGCTTCAGCAGGCCGGCGTGACGGTGGGCTCGCGGGTGGCGGTGCTGGTGCCGCGCGGGATCGAGCTGGCTGTTGCCTTCCAGGGCGTGTTGCGCAGCGGTGGCGTGTACGTGCCGATCAACCCCGGGCTTCCTGCTGAACGCCTGGAGTTCCTGCTAGCGGACGCGAGCGCGGTCGCCGTCGTCACGACTGCGGCGCTGGCCGGTGAGCTGGTCGGTTCAGCAGTTGAGGTGATCGTCCTCGACGACTCCGCCGGTCATGCCGAGCCCGTGGTGGTGTCGCCGGATTCGTTGGCGTACATCGCTTACACGTCCGGCTCGACGGGGCGGCCGAAGGGCGTCGCGGTGACGCACGCGGGGTTGTCGTCGTACGTGGCGGGATGGCGGCAAGGGCTCGCCGAGCTGGGTGGTCCGGGCACGGTGCTGTCGATGTCCGGCCCCGGCTTCGACGTGTCCATCGGGGACATGACGCGGGCGTTGGCGTTCGGGCGGACGGTGGTGTTCCTGCCGCACGACGAGCACGTGACGGTGGAGTCGCTGCACGAGACCTTGGTGGATCACGAGGTCGAGGTCGCGGAGATCGTGCCGGGCATGCTGTTGCGCGATCTGGCCGCGCATTGCCGGGAGGCCGGGCCGATCAAGTCGTTGCGCCTGGTGATCTCGGGTACGGACATGTGGACGCATGACGCGTTGACGACCGCGGTGGCCGAGGTGGCGCCGAACGCGGTGCCCGGCAACGTGTTCGGGGTGACCGAGGCGGCGATCGACTCGATCTTCCACCCGGTCGGTGACGATCATCCGGCCGCGGTGGTGCCGATCGGTACTCCACTGGCCGGTGCTCGTGCTGTTGTCGTCGATTCCGCGCTGCGGCCGGTGCCGGTGGGTGTTCCCGGTGAGCTGCTGGTCGGTGGTTCCGGTGTGGCGCAGGGCTATGTGGGCCGGCTGGACCTGACCGCGGAACGGTTCGTGCCGGATGTGTTCGGCGCGGCCGGTGGTCGGTTGTATCGCACCGGAGACCGGGCTCGGTGGCGTGCGGACGGCACCATCGAGTTCCTCGGACGGGTCGATGAGCAGGTGAAGATCCGTGGTTACCGGGTTGAGCCTGGTGAAGTCGAGGTCGTCATCGGCGATCACCCTGCCGTTCGTGATGTCGTTGTGGTGGCTCGTGATGGTGGGCCGCACGGCGGTAAGCGCCTCGTGGCGTATGTCGTTGCGGAAGGTGAGTTCAGCGGTTCGGCGTTGCGTTCGTGGTTGCGTGAGCGGGTGCCGGACTACCTGGTGCCGTCGGTGTTCGTGGCGCTGGATCGGTTGCCTCTCACGCCGAACGGGAAGGTCGATCGGCGCGGTCTGCCCGATCCTGAACCCGAGACGACCGGCGAGACCTATGTCGCGCCTCGGACCGCCGTTGAGGAAACGCTGGCCGCGGTGTGGAGTGGCGTGCTGGGTGTCGAGCGCGTCGGCGTGCACGACAACTTCTTCGAGCTGGGTGGGGACTCGATCCTGAGTCTGCAGATCGTCGCTCGTGTTCGGGCCGTGGATCTGGGCATCGACGTGGCGGACGTGTTCGCCCACCAGACCATCGCCGAACTCGCTCTCGCCGTGCGCGACACCCCTGTGGTCTCGTTGGCCGAGCAGGGTGTGGTCACCGGTCCGGTGCCGTTGACACCGATCCAGCACTGGTTCCTGGCACAGGACATTCCCGACCGCGATCACTGGAACTGGTCGGGCGTGTTCGAACTCGCCTCCGGTACCGACCCGGTGCGGTTGGGTCAGGCGCTCGACGTCCTCGTCGCGCACCACGACGCGCTGCGGATCCGGTTCTCGCCCGATGGTCAGTTCAACGCCGGGATCGAGGCCGCGGACCTGCTGAGGGTCGTCGAGGGCGACGAGGCCGTGGTCGCGGAGATGACTGCGGCGCAGAAGTCGTTGCGGCTGGCCGATGGTCCGCTGGTGGCGGCCGTGTTCTTCGATCGCGGTGATGAGCCTGCGTGGCTTGGTTTGACCGTCCACCACTTCGTGATGGACGGGGTGTCGTGGAACGTCCTGTTGGAGGACCTCGACACCGCGTACCGGTCCGAGGCGTTGGGGCCCAAGACGGCCTCGTTCCAGCAGTGGGCCGAGCACCTGCTGGAGCTGGAGGCCGGTGGCGAACGGGACCACTGGGTCGCGGCGACGTCGGACGTGGTCGCGCTGCCGATCGACGGCGACGGCCCCAACACCGAGGCGTCCGGCGCCGTGGTGAGCACCTGGCTGGACGCCGACACCACCGCCGCGCTGTTCGGCGAGGCGCACAAGGCTTATCGGACGCAGGCCAACGACCTGTTGCTGGCCGCCCTGGCGACCGTCCTGGGCGAGTGGGCCGGGACTGACCACGTCACGGTCGACCTGGAGAGCCACGGCCGCGAAGGCCTGGACCTGTCGCGCACGGTCGGCTGGTTCACGTCGATCTTCCCGGTCCGGTTGAGCCGGCACGCCGATCCCGGTGCGACGGTGAAGGCGGTCAAGGAGGAGCTGCGGGCGGTGCCGCGCCGCGGTGTCGGCTATGGCTTGTTGCGCTGGTCGCAGGGTGAGTTGGCTGGTGCGCTTGATCGTCCCGTGTTGTTCAACTACCTCGGCGCGTTCGACGCCGTCGACTCGGTCGGCCTGATCCGCCGGGAGCTCCCGGCTGAGCTGGCCGGTCCGATGCAGGGGCCTGGCGGGACCAGGGCCTACCCGATCCAGCTCGAGGTGGTGCGTGCGGACGACGGCCGTCTGCGGATCGATTGGCTGCACAGCACGAACCTGCACGAGTCCGGAACCGTGTCGCGGGTCGCGGATCGTTATGTCGAGGCGTTGCGCGAGCTGGTGACGCATTGCCAGTCCGGAGTTTCTGGTTCGACGCCGTCGGACTTCCCGCTGGCGTCGTTGACGCAGGACGAGGTCGACGGGCTTGCGGTGCGCTATCCGTTGGCGGACGTCTATCGGTTGTCGCCGGTGCAGTCGGGCATGTTGTTCGGTGTCGTGGGTTCTCCCGTCGACGGCCTCTACTGGGGGCAGAGCATCTACGACCTGGCCGGCCCGATCGACGCCGACCGGCTGGCCGGTGTCTGGCGGTCGGTGATCGCCCGGCATGCCGCGTTGCGCAGCGGGTTCGTGTGGGAGGGCGTCGGCGAACCGGTTCAGGTTGTGCTGGCTGATGTCGACGTGCCGCTGACGACCTACGACTGGTCCGATGTGGACGGCGATGCCCAGCAGGTGCGGCTGCGGGAGTTGCTGGCCGAGGATCGGGCGCTGGGCTTCGATCTGGCGGCGCCGCCGTTGATGCGGCTGTACCTGGTGGACCGGGGCGAGGGCCGGTTGTGGCTGGTGTGGGGTCTGTACCAGGGTTTGTGCGACGGGTGGAGTCTGCCCGTGGTGATGGACGAGGTGTTCGCCGCGTACGACGGCGAATCCCTTGCTCCGGCGCGGTCGTACCGCGAGTTCATCGCCTGGTTGGACGGGCGTGATCCGGACGAGTCCGAGGAGTTCTGGCGCAGAAACCTGGACGGGTTCGAGGCACCGACGCCGTTGCCGGTGGATCGGTTGGCGACCAGCCACTACGCGCAGGACCGGCGGCGCACGCGGCTGGACGAGAGCGTGACCGCCAGGCTGGTCGAGCTGGCTCGGCGTGAGCGCGTCACGTTGTCGACGGTCGTGCAGGCGGCGTGGGCCAAGGTGCTCGCGGAGACCTCGGGCGAGGACGACGTGGTGTTCGGCCTGACCGTCTCTGGTCGGCCAGGTGACCTGGTCGGCGTGGAGTCGATGGTCGGGTTGTTCATCAACACGCTGCCGGTGCGGGCTGTCGTGCCCATGGACGTGCCGTTCACGTCGTGGCTGCGCGAGTTGCAGGACAATCAGGTTGCGGTGCAACGGTTCGAGTACACGCCGTTGGTGGATGTGCAGCGCTGGTCTGCCGTTCCGGGTGGCCGCGCGTTGTTCGACTCCATCGTCGTGTTCGGCAACTACCCTCACCAGGAGCTGCCGGACGACCCGGCCGCCGTCCCCGAGGGATACGCGGGCGTCGACTCGGTGGAGCAGGGCAACTACCCGCTCACCTTCGCGGTCGACCTGGAACGCACGCTGCGCATCGAGGCGGAGTTCTCCACGGCGGCGTTCGACGCGGTCACCGTCGAGCGGATCCTCGACCAGCTGGTCGTCGTGCTGACCGCGGTGGCGTTGCGGCCGGAGCTGGCGGTCGTGGACGTGCCGTTGCAGCGTCCGGAACAGGCCGCTGAGCTCGTGGCGTGGGGAGAGACTCCCGTTCCGGCCGTTGAGGCGTCTGTGCCTGAGCTGATCCACGGCTGGGCTGACACCGATGCCGTTGCCGTGGTGTGTGGTGATGAGCGACTGACGTTCGCCGAGTTGGACGCGCGGGCGGATGCATTGGCTGCACGGCTTCAACGGGCCGGTGTGACGGTGGAGTCGCCGGTCGCCGTGCTGTTGCCGCGCGGGATCGAGTTGGCGGTGGCGTTCCAGGGCGTGCTGCGCTCGGGTGGCGTGTACGTGCCGATCAACCCGGGGCTTCCTGCTGAACGCCTGGAGTTCCTCCTGGCCGACGCCGGTGTGGTCGCCGTGGTCACGGCGTCGGCTCTGCCGGGGTTCACCGGCGAAGTGGTGCTGGTGAACGACGTGTCCGAGGTCTCCGGTGAGCCGTTGCCGCCGGTCGATCCCGCCGCGTTGGTGTACATCGCGTACACCTCCGGATCGACTGGTCGCCCGAAGGGCGTGGCGGTGACCCATGCCGCGCTGTCGTCGTACGTGTCCGGCTGGCGCGATGGCCTGGCCGCGCTGGGTGGACCCGGCACGGTGTTGTCCATGTCAGGGCCCGGTTTCGACGTGTCCATCGGGGACATGACGCGGGCGTTGGCGTTCGGCCAGCGCGTGGTGTTCCTGCCGCATGACGAGCACGTGTCGGTGGAGTCGTTGCACGCCACGTTGGTGGAGCACGAGGTCGAGGTCGCGGAGATCGTGCCGGGCATGCTGTTGCGCGATCTGGCTGCGCATTGCCGGGAGGCCGGGCCGATCAAGTCGTTGCGGCTGGTGATCTCGGGTACGGACATGTGGACGCACGACGCGTTGACGACTGCTGTTGCTGAGGTGGCGCCGAACGCGGTGCCGGGCAACGTGTTCGGGGTGACCGAGGCGGCCATCGACTCGATCTTCCACGCGGTCACGGATGATCACCGGGCGGCGGTGGTACCGATCGGTACTCCGCTTGCCGGTGCCCGTGCTGTCGTCGTCGATTCCGCGCTGCGGCCGGTGCCGGTCGGTGTTCCCGGCGAGCTGCTGGTCGGTGGTGCTGGTGTGGCGCGCGGCTACCTCGGACGTCCTGACCTGACCGCGGCGCGGTTCATCCCCGATGTGTTCGGTGCCGGCGGTCGGCTCTATCGGACCGGTGACCGGGCGCGGTGGCGTGCGGACGGGACCATCGAGTTCCTGGGTCGTGTCGACGAGCAGGTGAAGATCCGTGGTTACCGGGTCGAGCCTGGTGAGGTCGAGGTGGTCATCGGTGATCACCCTGATGTGCGTGATGTCGTTGTGGTGGCGCGGGATGGTGGTCCGCACGGCGGTAAGCGTCTTGTCGCGTATGTCGTTGCGGAAGGTGAGTTCAGCGGTTCGGCGTTGCGTTCGTGGTTGCGTGAGCGGGTGCCGGATTACTTGGTGCCGTCGGTGTTCGTCTCGCTGGATCGACTGCCGCTCACGCCGAACGGCAAGGTCGACCGGCGCGGACTGCCCGATCCCGAGCCCGAGACGACCGGCGAGGCCTATGTCGCGCCCCGGACCGCTGCCGAGGAGACCCTCGCAGCGGTGTGGAGTGGGGTGCTGGGCGTCGAACGTGTTGGCGTGCACGACAACTTCTTCGAACTCGGCGGCGACTCGATCCTGAGCCTGCAGATCGTCGCCCGCGTCCGTGCGGCCGGTCTGGGTGTCGACGTGGCGGACGTGTTCGCCCATCAGACGATCGCGGCGCTGGCGGGCGTCGCGCGGGACGCGCCTGCGGTGACCCTGGCTGAACAGGGTGTGGTGACCGGACCTGTTCCGCTGACCCCGATCCAGCACTGGTTCCTGGCGCAGGACATCCCGAACCGGGACCACTGGAACTGGTCGGGCATGTTCGAACTGGCCGCCGGCACCGATCCTGATCGCCTGGGCCGGGCGCTCGATGCGGTGGTGGCGCACCACGACGCGTTGCGGATCCGGTTCGCGCCGGACAGCCAGTACAACGCGCCGGTCGACGGTGGCGGGTTCCTGCGCGTTGCCGCAGGGGACGTGGTCGCGGAGATGACGGCGGCACAGGAGTCGTTGCGTCTGGCCGATGGTCCGCTCTTGGCGGCGCGGTTCTTCGACCGCGGTGACGAGCCAGCGTGGCTTGGTTTGACCGTGCATCACCTGGTGATGGACGGGGTGTCGTGGAACGTCCTGTTGGAGGACCTCGACACGGCCTACGCAGGCGGGGAGCTCGGGCCGAAGACGACGTCGTTCCAGCAGTGGGCCGGGGTCCTGCACGAGCTGGACGCACAGGCGGAGCGCGAGACCTGGCTGGCCCAGACCGCGGACGTGGTGGAACTGCCGCAGGACGACGACGGTCCGAACACCGAGGACTCGGCCGGTGTCGTGCGGTCGTGGCTGGACGCCGACACCACCGCCGCGCTGATGGGCGACGCCCACCGCGCCTACCGCACGCAGGGCAACGACCTGCTGCTGGCCGCGCTCGCCCAGGCGTTGGGGGAGTGGGCCGGCACCGGACACGTGACGGTGGACCTGGAGAGCCACGGCCGCGAGGCGGTGGCCGACGGGGTGGACCTGTCGCGCACGGTCGGGTACTTCACGTCGATCTTCCCGGTGCGCCTCACGCGTGAGAACGATCCGGCGGCGGCGATCAAGGCCGTCAAGGAGGAGCTGCGGGCCGTGCCGCGCCGCGGTGTCGGCTATGGCGCGCTGCGCTGGTTGCAGGGTGATCTGGCCGATGCGCCGGATCGTCCCGTGCTCTTCAACTACCTCGGTGCCTTCGACGCCGTCGACTCGCTCGGGCTGATCCGCCGGGAGCTGCCCGCCGAGCTGGCCGGCCCGAGTGAAGGTGCTGGCGGGACGCGGTCGCACGTCCTGCAGATCGAAGCCCAGCAGGACGCCGATGGACGCCTGCGGATCGAGTGGCTGTTCAGCCACCACCGGCACGCCACCGCGACCGTCGAACGTGTCGCCATGCGGTATGTCGAGGCGTTGCGCGAGCTGGTGGCGCATTGCCGGTCCGGGGCCTCTGGCTTCACGCCGTCGGACTTCCCGCTGGCGTCGCTGGCCCAGCCCGAGGTCGACCGGCTCGCCGAGCGCTATCCGCTGGTGGACGTGCACCGGTTGGCGCCGGTGCAGTCGGGCATGTTGTTCGGTGTCGCGGGTTCCCCTGTCGACGGGCTCTACTGGGGCCAGGGCGTCTACGACCTGACCGGTCCGCTCGACGCTCGGCGGCTTGCCGATGCCTGGCGAACGGTGATCGCCAGGCATGCGGCGTTGCGCAGCGGGTTCGTGTGGGAGGGCGTCAGCGAACCGGTGCAGGTCGTGCTCGCGGACGTCGATGTTCCGCTCGAGCAACGGGACTGGTCTCACCTCGACGACGTTGCTCAGCAGGAACGCCTGCGGGTGCTCCTGGACGAGGACCGCGCGCTGGGCTTCGACCTCGCGGCGCCGCCGTTGACGCGGCTGTACCTGGTGGATCGCGGCGAGGGCCGGTTGTGGCTGGTGTGGGGGCTGTACCAGGGTTTGTGCGACGGGTGGAGCCTGCCGGTCGTCATGGACGAGGTGTCCGCCACCTACCAGGGCCGGTCGCTCGAGCCTGTTCGTTCCTACCGGGACTTCATCGCCTGGCTGGGCCGGCGCGACTCGGCTGAGCCCGAAGGGTTCTGGCGCACCTACCTGGCTGGTTTCGAGGCTCCCACGGCGCTTCCGGTCGATCGGCTGGCGGGCAGCCACTACGACCAGGACCGCCGCCGGACCCACCTGGACGAGACCGTCACGGGCAAGCTGGCCGAGCTGGCCCGCCGCGAGCGCGTGACGCTGTCGACGGTCGTGCAGGCGGCGTGGGCACTGCTGCTGTCGACGTACTCGGGTGACGACGACGTGATGTTCGGCCTGACCGTGTCGGGTCGTCCGGCCGAGCTGGCCGGTGTCGAGTCGATGGTCGGGTTGTTCATCAACACGCTGCCGGTGCGGGCAGTGGTGCCGACGGACATGCCGTTCGCCGCTTGGTTGCACTCGTTGCAGGACAACCAGGTTGCGGTGCAACGGTTCGAGTACACGCCGTTGGTGGACGTGCAGCGCTGGTCGGCTGTGCCGCACGGTCGCGCGTTGTTCGACTCCATCGTGGTGTTCGGCAACTACCCGCAGGAAGAGCTGCCGGAAGACCTGGGCGGCTTGCAGGCCGCCGACTCCGTCGAGCAGGGCAACTACCCGCTCACCTTCGCGGTCGACCTGGAGCGCACGCTGCGGGTCGAGGCCGAGTTCTCCACGGCTGCGTTCGACGCGGTCACGATTGAACGGATTCTTGACCAGCTCACGGTGGTGCTGACCGCGGTGGCGGAGCGGCCCGAGCTGGCGGTCGCGGACGTACCGGTGCAGTGTCCTGAGCAGGCGGCTGAGTTGGTGGCGTGGGGTGCCACGCCGGTGCCGTCCGTCGAGCTTCCGGTGCCGGAGCTGATCGCCGGATGGGTCTCGTCTGACGTCGCCGTGGTGTGCGGTGAGGATGAGCTGACGTTTGCCGAGTTGAGGGCTCGGGGTGATGCCCTGGCCGGGCGACTGCGCCGGGCCGGTGTGACGGTCGGGTCGCCGGTCGCCGTGCTGTTGCCGCGCGGGATCGAGTTGGCGGTGGCGTTCCAGGGCGTGCTGCGCTCGGGTGGCGTGTACGTGCCGATCAACCCTGGTTTGCCTGCTGAACGTCTGGAGTTCCTGCTGGCCGATGCCGGTGTGGTCGCGGCGGTCACGACGTCGGCTCTGCCGGGGTTCGCCGGCGAAGTGGTGCTGGTGAACGACGGGTCTGAGGTCTCCGGTGAGCCGTTGCCGCCGGTCGATCCCGCCGCGTTGGCGTACATCGCTTACACGTCCGGGTCGACCGGGCGGCCCAAGGGCGTGGCGGTGACCCATGCCGCACTGTCGTCCTATGTGGCCGGTTGGCGTGACGGACTGGCCGCGCTGGGCGGTCCGGGCACGGTGTTGTCGATGTCGGGTCCTGGGTTCGACGTGTCCATCGGGGACATGACCCGTGCGTTGGCGTTCGGCCAGCGCTTGGTGTTCCTGCCGCACGACGAGCACGTGACGGTGGAGTCGCTGCACGAGACCTTGGTGGGTCACCAGGTAGAGGTCGCGGAGATCGTTCCCGGCATGTTGTTGCGTGACTTGGCGGCGTACAGCCGGACTGCCGGTCCGGTGCAGAGCCTGCGCCTGGTGATCTCGGGCACCGATCTGTGGACGCATGACGCGTTGACGACTGCTGTTGCTGAGGTGGCGCCGAACGCGGTGCCGGGCAACGTGTTCGGGGTGACCGAGGCGGCCATCGACTCGATCTTCCACGCCGTGACCGAGGATCACCCGGCGGCGGTGGTGCCGATCGGCACGCCGTTGGCCGGTGCACAGGCCTTTGTGGTGGACGGGTCGTTGCGGCCGGTGCCCGTGGGTGTGCCGGGTGAGCTGCTGGTCGGCGGATCTGGTGTGGCGCAGGGTTATGTGGGACGCCCGGACCTGACCGCTGAACGGTTCGTGCCCGATGTGTTCGGTACGGGTGGCCGGCTTTATCGGACCGGTGACCGGGCGCGGTGGCGTGCGGACGGCACGATCGAGTTCCTGGGCCGGGTCGATGAACAGGTGAAGATCCGTGGTCATCGGGTGGAGCCTGGTGAGGTCGAGGTCGTCATCGGCGATCACCCTGCTGTGCGTGATGTCGTTGTGGTGGCTCGGGATGGTGGGCCGGACGGCGGCAAGCGTCTAGTGGCCTATGTGGTCGCGGAGGGTGAGTTCAGCGGTTCGGTGTTGCGGGCGTGGTTGCGTGAGCGAGTGCCGGATTACCTGGTGCCATCGGTGTTCGTTGCGCTGGATCGGCTGCCGCTCACGCCGAACGGCAAGGTCGACCGGCGTGGACTGCCCGATCCTGAGCCCGAGGCGGCTGAGGCCTACGAGGCACCCCGAACGTCCGTCGAGGAGACTCTGGCGGCTGTCTGGTCGCAGGTGCTGGGCGTCGAACGCGTTGGCGTGCAAGACAACTTCTTCGAGCTCGGTGGCGACTCGATCCTGAGCTTGCGGATCGTGGCGCGCGTTCGCGAGGCAGGTCTGGGTGTCGAGGTGGCGGACGTCTTCGCCCACCAGACCGTCGCCGAACTCGCTCTCGCTGTGCGGGGCGCGCCTGCGGTTGCGTTGGCGGAGCAGGATGCGGTCACCGGGCCGGTGCCGTTCACGCCGATCCAGCGGTGGTTCCTGGAGCAGGACATCCCGAACCGGGATCACTGGAACTGGTCGGGCATGTTCGAACTGGCGCCCGGCACGGACCCTGATCGGCTGAGCCGGGCACTCGACGCCCTTGTCGCTCACCACGATGCGCTGCGGATCCGGTTCACGCCGGACGGTCAGCACAACGCGCCGGTCGAGAGTGGCGGATTCCTTCGCATCGCCTCAGGCGACGTGATCGCGGAGATGACGGCGGCGCAGAAGTCGTTGCGGCTGGCCGATGGCCCACTCCTTGCTGCCGTGTTCTTCGATCGTGGTGATGAGTCTGCGTGGCTTGGTTTGACCGTGCATCACCTGGTGATGGACGGCGTGTCGTGGAACGTGTTGCTGGAGGATCTGGCCACGATCTATGAAGGCGGATTGCTCGGGCCGAAGACGACGTCGTTCCAGCAGTGGGCGTTGCAGCTGCAGGACGACGACGCCAGTGGCGAACGTGAGCATTGGGTCGCGGCGACCGCCGATGTGGCTGCGCTTCCGGCCGATGGCGATGGTCCGAACTCCGCTGCGTCCGAGGCCGTCGTGCAGTCGTGGCTGGACGCCGGGACGACCGCGGCATTGCTCGGCGAGGTGCACAAGGCATACCGCACGCAGGGCCACGATCTGCTGTTGACCGCTCTGGCCCGGACGTTGGGGGAGTGGGCCGGCAGTGATCACGTCACCATCGACTTGGAGAGCCACGGCCGTGAGGGTGCGGACCTGTCGCGCACGGTCGGGTGGTTCACGTCGATCTATCCGGTGCGGTTGAGTCACCACAACGATCCCGCTGCGGCGATCAAGGCGGTGAAGGAGGAACTGCGGGCAGTTCCACGCCGTGGTGTGGGCTACGGCCTGCTGCGAGACGATCTCGCCGCTGTGCAGGACAGGCCGGTGTTGTTCAACTACCTCGGGGCGTACGACGGCGCCGGCGACTCGGCGGGGTTGATCCGTCGCGAGCTGGACGGTGACCTTGCCGGCCCGAGCGAAGGCGAGGGCGGGACCCGGTCGCATCTGTTGCAGCTCGAGGTGCAACAGGCTGCCGACGGTCGGCTGTCCATCGAGTGGTTCCACTCCACCAACCGGCACGACACCGCCACGGTCGAACGGGTGGCGGCTCGGTACGTCGAGGTGTTGCGCGAGTTGGTGGCGCATTGCCAGTCGGGGGTTTCGGGTTCTACGCCGTCGGACTTCCCGTTGGCGTCGCTGACGCAGGGCGAGGTCGACGGTCTCGCGGTGCGCTGTCCGTTGGCGGACGTCTATCGGTTGTCGCCGGTGCAGTCGGGCATGTTGTTCGGCGTTGTGGGTTCTCCCGTCGACGGCCTCTACTGGGGGCAGAGCGTCTACGACCTGGCTGGTCCGATCGACGTGGCACGGTTTGCGGCGGCGTGGCGTGTGGTGATCGCCCGGCACGCGTCGCTGCGCAGCGGGTTCGTGTGGGAGGGCGTGTCCGAGCCGGTTCAGGTCGTGCTCGGTGACGTCGATGTTCCGCTGGAGCTGCGGGACTGGTCGGGTCTGGACGATGCCGCGCAACAGGTTCGGTTGCAGGAGTTGCTGGCGGACGACCGTGCGCTCGGGTTCGACCTTGCTCGGCCGCCGTTGATGCGCCTGTACGTGGTTGACCGGGGCAACGGGGAGAACTGGCTGGTTTGGGGGCTGTACCAGGGTTTGTGCGACGGGTGGAGCCTGCCCGTGGTGATGGACGAGGTGTCCGCCGCCTACCAAGGCAGCCCCCTCGAACCCACCCGGCCCTATCGGGACTTCATCGCGTGGCTGGACGGGCGTGACCCGGCCGAGCCGGAAGCCTTCTGGCGCACCTACCTGGGTGGGCTCGAGGCGCCGACTCCGTTGCCGGTGGATCGGTTGGCGGCCAGCCACTACGAGCAGGACCGGCGGCGCACGCACCTGGACGACGGCGTGACGGCCAAGCTGGTGGAGTTGGCTCGACGTGAACGCGTGACGTTGTCGACGGTCGTGCAGGCTGCGTGGGCCAAGGTGCTCTCGGAGACGTCAGGCGAGGACGACGTGGTGTTCGGCCTGACTGTCTCGGGTCGTCCGGCGGAACTGGCCGGGGTCGAGTCGATGGTCGGGTTGTTCATCAACACGCTGCCGGTACGGGCCGTGGTGCCCGCGGACGTGCCGTTCACGTCGTGGCTGCACTCGTTGCGGGAAAACCAGGTTGCGGTGCAACGGTTCGAGTGGACGCCGTTGGTTGATGTGCAGCGGTGGTCGGCGGTGCCGCACGGTCGTGCGCTGTTCGACAGCATCGTGGTGTTCGGCAACTACCCGCAGGAGGAGCTGCCGGAGGACCTGGGCGAGGACTGGTTGCAGGCCACCGAGTCGGTGGAGCAGGGCAACTACCCGCTCACCTTCGCGGTCGACCTGGAGGCCACGCTCAAGATCGAGGCCGAGTTCTCGACGGCGGCGTTCGACGCGGTCACGATCGAACGGGTCCTCGACCAGTTGGTGGTCGTGCTGACCGCGGTGGCCGAACGGCCGGACCTCGCGGTCCAGGATCTTCCGCTGCACCGCCCGGCCCAGGCTGCCGAGATCGTGGCGTGGGGCAGCACTGGCCTGCCGGCGGTCGAGCGGCCGGTGCCGGATCTGATCGCCGGGTGGACCTCGTCCGATGTCGCGGTGATCTGCGGCGACGAACGGATCACGTTCGCCGAACTGGGTGCGCGGGCCGATGGCCTTGCTGCTCGGCTCCAGCTGACCGGGGTGGCGGTGGGCTCGCCGGTTGCGGTGCTCGTGCCGCGTGGGATCGAGCTGGCGGTGGCGTTCCAGGGTGTGTTGCGCGCGGGTGGCGTGTACGTGCCGATCAACCCCGGCCTGCCCGCCGAACGCCTCGCGTTCCTGCTCGCTGACGTCGGCGCGACAGTTGCCGTGACGACTGCGGCGCTGGCTGCTGAGTTGGCTGGGTTCGTTGAGGTTCTGGTGCTGGACGACACGGTTCTCGACATGGCGCCGGTGCGGATCGACCCGGATGCGGTGGCGTATGTCGCTTACACGTCGGGGTCGACCGGGCGGCCGAAGGGTGTCGCCGTGACGCACGGCGCGTTGTCGTCGTACGTGGCGGGATGGCGCGACGGGCTTGCCGAGCTGGGCGGGCCTGGACCGGTGTTGTCGATGTCCGGTCCTGGGTTCGACGTGTCCATCGGGGACATGACGCGGGCGTTGGCGTTCGGTCAGACGGTGGTGTTCCTGCCGCACGACGAGCACGTGTCGGTGGAGTCGCTGCACCACACGTTGCGCACGCATGACGTGGCGATCGCCGAGATCGTGCCGGGCATGCTGCTGCGTGATCTGGCGGCGCACTGCCGGACTGCTGGTCCGGCGGAGAGCCTGCGCCTGGTGATCTCGGGCACCGATATGTGGACGCACGATGCGTTGACGGGTGCGGTGGCCGAGGTGGCGCCGAATGCGGTGCCGGGCAACGTGTTCGGGGTGACCGAGGCGGCGATCGACTCGATCTTCCACCCGGTGGGCGAGGATCATCCGGCCGCCGTGGTGCCGATCGGCACTCCGCTCGCGGGTGCGCAGGCGTTCGTCGTGGACGGGTCGTTGCGGCCGGTGCCCGTGGGTGTGCCGGGTGAGTTGCTGGTCGGTGGTTCCGGTGTGGCCCAGGGCTATGTGGGACGCCCGGACCTCACCGCTGAACGGTTCGTACCCGACGTGTTCGGCACGGGAGGTGGCCGGCTCTACCGGACCGGTGACCGGGCTCGGTGGCGTGCGGACGGGACCATCGAGTTCCTGGGCCGGGTCGATGAACAGGTCAAGATCCGTGGCTACCGGGTCGAGCCCGGTGAGGTCGAGGTCGTCATCGGTGACCACCCCGACGTGCGTGATGTCGTTGTGGTGGCGCGGGATGGTGGGCCGCACGGCGGTAAGCGGCTTGTTGCGTACGTCGTTGCGGAAGGTGAGTTCAGCTCGACGGTCCTGCGGGCGTGGTTGCGCGAGCGGGTGCCGGATTACCTGGTGCCGTCCGTGTTCGTGGCGCTGGACCGGCTGCCGCTGACCCCGAACGGGAAGGTCGACCGGCGCGGTTTGCCCGACCCGGAGCCCGAGACGGTTGGAGAGGCTTTTGTCGCGCCTCGGACTGCTGCAGAGGAGACGCTCGCGGCGGTGTGGGGTGGTGTGCTGGGTGTTGAGCGCGTTGGCGTGCACGACAACTTCTTCGAGCTCGGTGGCGACTCGATCCTGAGCCTGCAGATCGTGGCTCGGGCTCGCGCGGCCGGACTCGGCATCGACGTGGCCGACGTGTTCGCCCACCAGTCGGTGGCCGAGCTGGCGTCGGTGGTGCGGGACGCTCCGGCGGCGACGCTGGCCGAGCAGGGTGTGGTGACCGGGCCGGTTCCGCTGACGCCGATCCAGCGTTGGTTCTTGGCACAGGACGTCCCGAACCGCGACCACTGGAACTGGTCGGGCGTGTTCGAACTGGCGCCGGGCACGGATCCGGTTCGGTTGAGCCGGGCACTCGATGCCGTTGTCGCGCATCACGATGCGCTGCGCATCCGGTTCACGCCGCACAGCCAGTACAACGCGCCGGTCGACGGTGGCGGGTTCCTGCGTGTCGTCGAAGACGACTTCGTCGCGGAGATGACCGCCGCGCAGAAGTCGTTGCGTCTGACCGATGGTCCGCTCCTCGCCGCTGTGTTCTTCGATCGCGGTGATGAGCCTGCGTGGCTTGGGTTGACCGTGCATCACCTGGTGATGGACGGGGTGTCGTGGAACGTGTTGCTGGAAGACCTCGACACCGCCTACAACGGCGGAAAGCTCCCGCCGAAGACGACATCGTTCCAGCAGTGGGCGTCGCAGCTGCAGGATGACGACGCCAGCGGTGAACGTGAGCATTGGGTTGCGGCGACCGCGGATGTGGTCACGTTTCCGGCTGACGGCAACGGTCCGAACACCGATGCGTCCGAGGCGATCGTGCAGTCGTGGCTGGACGCGGACACGACCGCGACGCTGCTCGGCGACGCGCACAGGGCATACCGCACGCAAGGCAACGACCTGCTGCTGGCGGCGTTGGCGCAGGCGTTGGGGGAATGGGCCGGAGGTGACCACGTCACCATCGACCTGGAGAGCCACGGCCGTGAGGGCGCGGACCTGTCTCGCACTGTCGGGTGGTTCACGTCGATCTTCCCGGTGCGGCTGAGCAACGAACGTGACCCGGCGGCGGCGATCAAGTCGGTGAAGGAACAGCTGCGGGAGGTGCCGCGCCGTGGCGTGGGCTACGGCGTGCTGCGGGACGAACTCGCCGGCGCACCGGATCGGCCGGTGCTGTTCAACTACCTCGGGGCGTACGACGGTGCCGGTGACTCGGCCGGGTTGATCCGCCGCGAGTTGGACGGCGACCTGGCCGGGCCGAGCGAGGGTGAAGGCGGGACCCGCTCGCACCTGGTGCAGCTAGAGGTGCAGCAGACCGCTGACGGACGCTTGTCGATCGAGTGGTTCCACTCGACCAACAACCACGACACCGCCACGATCGAACGGGTGGCGGCTCGGTATGTCGAGGTGTTGCGCGAGCTGGTCGAGCATTGCCGGTCGACCGCTGGTGGGTTCACGCCGTCGGACTTCCCGTTGGCGTCCCTCACCCAGGACGAGGTCGACGGGCTGACGGGACGCTGTCCGTCGCTTGTGGACGTTTACCGGCTGGCACCGGTGCAGTCGGGCATGTTGTTCGGCGTCGTCGGTGCCCCGCAGGAAGGGGACGGGCTCTACTGGGGTCAGGGCGTCTACGACCTGGCCGGTCCGATCGACGCCGACCGGCTGGCCGGTGCCTGGCGTCAGGTGATCGCCCGGCACGCCGCGCTCCGGAGCGGGTTCGTGTGGGAGGGCGTCAGCGAGCCGGTGCAGATCGTGCTGGCCGACGTCGATGTTCCGCTGGAGCTGCGGGACTGGTCGGGTCTGGACGAGGCGGCGCAACAGGTTCGGTTGCAGGACTTGCTGGCGGACGACCGTGCGCTCGGCTTCGACCTGGCCCGGCCGCCGTTGACGCGCCTGTACCTCGTCGACCGCGGCAACGGGCAGAACTGGCTGGTGTGGGGCCTCTACCAGGGGTTGTGCGACGGGTGGAGCCTGCCGGTCGTGATGGACGAGGTGTCCGTCGCCTACCAGCGGCAGTCGTTGCCGCCCGCGCGTCCGTACCGCGACTACATCGCCTGGCTCGACCAGCGCGATCTCGCTGCCACCGAAGGGTTCTGGCGCACCTACCTGGACGGCTTCGAGGCGCCCACGGCACTGCCGGTGGACCGCCTGGCCGCGAGCCACTACTCCCAGGAGCGGCGGCGCACGAACCTCGACGAGGACGTCACGAGCAGGCTCGTGGAGCTGGCCCGGCGTGAGCGCGTCACGTTGTCGACGGTCGTGCAGGCGGCGTGGGCCAAGGTCCTGTCCGCGAGTTCGGGTGAGGACGACGTGGTGTTCGGCCTGACCGTGTCGGGGCGCCCGGCCGAGCTGGCCGGGGTCGAGTCGATGGTCGGGTTGTTCATCAACACGCTGCCGGTGCGGGCCGTGGTGCCGGTGGACGTGCCGTTCGCCGCGTGGTTGCACGAGCTGCGGGACAACCAGGTGCAGCTGCAACGGTTCGAGTTCACGCCGCTGGTCGACGTGCAGCGGTGGTCCGCTGTGCCGCACGGCCGGGGGTTGTTCGACAGCATCGTCGTGTTCGGCAACTACCCGCAGGAGGAGGCACCCGCCGACACCGGCGAGGACTGGGCCGACGCCGTCGAGTCGGTGGAGCAGGGCAACTACCCGCTCACCTTCGCGGTCGACCTGGAGGACACGCTCAAGATCGAGGCCGAGTTCTCCACGGCGGCGTTCGACACCGCCACCGTCGAACGCGTGCTCGACCAGCTCGTCGTCGTCCTCACCGCTGTTGCGCACGAGCCGGAGCTGGCTGTCGCCGACCTGCCGTTGCAGCGTCCGGAACAGGCCGCTGAGCTGGTGGCACAGGGCGAAACCCCGGCTCCGGTGGTCGAACTGCCGGTGCCCGAGCTGATCCACGGCTGGGCGAATAGCAATGCCGTGGCGGCGAAGTGCGGCGATGAGCGTCTGACGTTCGCTGAACTGGAAGGCCGTTCTTCTGGCTTGGCGGCGCGTCTCCACCAGGCCGGTGTGACGCTGGAATCACCGGTTGCCGTGCTGGTACCGCGCGGGATCGAGCTGGCGGTGGCCTTCCAGGGCGTGCTGCGGGCCGGTGGCGTGTACGTGCCGATCAATCCGGGGCTTCCTGCCGAACGCCTGGAGTACCTGCTGGCCGATGCCGGTGTGGTCGCCGCGGTCACGACCGAGGCACTCGCCGGCGAGCTGGCGGCGTTCGGCGGCGAAGTGCTCGTGCTGGACGACACGGTTCGTGACCCGCTGCCTGTGCGGATCGACCCGAACGCGTTGGCGTACATCGCCTACACGTCGGGGTCGACCGGGCGGCCGAAGGGTGTGGCCGTCACCCACGGTGCGCTGTCGTCGTACGTGGCGGGATGGCGCGACGGACTCGTTGCGCTGGGTGGACCTGGTCCGGTGTTGTCGATGGCGGGTCCTGGGTTCGACGTGTCGATCGGGGACATGACCCGTGCGTTGGCGTTCGGGCAGAGCGTGGTGTTCCTGCCGCACGACGAGCACGTGTCTGTGGAGTCATTGCACCGCACGCTTTCTGATGACGGTGTGGCGATCGCCGAGATCGTGCCGGGCATGCTGTTGCGCGATCTGGCTGCGCATTGCCGGGAGGCCGGGCCGGTCGAGTCGTTGCGGCTGGTGATCTCGGGTACGGACATGTGGACGCATGACGCGTTGACGACTGCTGTTGCTGAGGTGGCGCCGAACGCGGTGCCGGGCAACGTGTTCGGCGTGACCGAGGCGGCGATCGACTCGATCTTCCACCCGGTCGCGGACGACCACCCCCAGGCCGTGGTGCCCATCGGCACACCGCTCGCCGGCGCCCGTGCCGTCATCGTCGACGACGCGATGCGCCCGGCACCCGTCGGTGTCCCGGGTGAGCTGCTCGTCGGTGGTCCGGGTGTGGCACGTGGTTACGTGAACCGGCCCGACCTGACCTCGGAACGGTTCGTGCCGGACGTCTTCGGCTCGGCCGGTGGCCGGCTGTACCGCACGGGCGACCGGGCGCGGTGGCGTGCGGACGGGACCATCGAGTTCCTCGGCCGCGTCGACGAACAGGTGAAAATCCGCGGCTACCGGGTCGAACCCGGTGAGGTCGAGATCGTCATCGGCGACCATCCCGACGTGCGTGATGTCGTTGTGGTCGCCCGTGATGGCGGCCCGCACGGCGGCAAGCGCCTGGTGGCTTACGTGGTCGCGGAAGGCGAGTTCAGCACGAAGGTCCTGCGGACCTGGTTGCGCGAGCGGGTGCCGGACTACCTGGTCCCGTCGGTGTTCGTGGCCCTGGAGAAGCTGCCGCTCACGCCGAACGGCAAGGTCGACCGCAAGGGCCTGCCCGACCCGGAGCCCGAGACGACGGCCGAGGTCTTCGAAGCGCCGCGAACGTCCATTGAGGACACTCTCGCGGCGGTGTGGTCGCAGGTGCTGGGTCTGGAACGCGTCGGCGTGCACGACAACTTCTTCGAACTCGGCGGCGACTCGATCCTGAGCCTGCAGATCGTCGCCCGTGTGCGCGCCGCGGGGTGGGGCGTGGACGTGGCGGACGTGTTCGCCCACCAGACCATCGCCGAGCTCGCACCTGTCGTGCGCGACACCCCCAAGGCCGTGCTGGCCGAACAGGGTGTGGTCACCGGTCCTGTCCCGCTCACGCCGATCCAGCACTGGTTCGTCGAGCAGGACATCCCGGACCGCGACCACTGGAACTGGTCGGGCGTGTTCGAGCTGGCGGCCGGCGTCGACCCGGACCGGCTCGCGCGGGCACTCGACGCCGTCGTCGCCCACCACGACGCCCTGCGCATCAGGTTCCGTCAGGACGGGGACACCTGGGTGCAGGACAACGACGGTGAGTTGACGCCGGTCCTGCGAGTCGTCCCTGCCCGGGATGACGACGAGGTCGTCGCGCACATGACCGAAGCGCAGACGTCGTTGCGCCTGGCGGACGGTCCGCTCGTGGCCGCGTTGTACTTCGACCGGGGCGCCGCCCCGGCCTGGCTGGGGCTCACCGCGCACCACTTCGTCATGGACGGCGTGGCGTGGAACGTCCTGCTGGAAGACCTCGACACGGCCTACAGCGGGGGAGCGCTCGGGCCGAAGACGACGTCGTTCCGGCAGTGGGCCGAGGTGCTGCACCACGACAACCCCGCCGCCGAACGCGACCACTGGGCCGCGCAGACCGAACGGGTCACCGCGGTGCCCGTCGACGGCGGCGGTGCCAACACCGAGGCGTCGGCCGACACCGTGCGCACGTGGCTCGACGCGAAGTCGACCGAAGTGTTGCTGGGCGAGGCGCACAAGGCCTATCGGACCCAGATCAACGACCTGCTGCTGGCCGCACTGCTCAAGACCTTGGGCGAGTGGGCGGGCACCGGCGACGTCACGATCGACCTCGAGAGCCACGGCCGCGAGGCGATCGCCGACGGCGTCGACCTGTCCCGCACCGTCGGGTGGTTCACGTCGATCTTCCCGGTGCGTCTGCGTCACCACCGCCTCCACGACAGCGGCGAGCTGATCAAGGCGGTCAAGGAACAGCTGCGCACGGTGCCGCGCCGCGGTGTCGGGTACGGGATTCTCCGCTATCTGGAACGTGACGACCGTTTGGTCAACGCACCCGTACGACCTGTGTTGTTCAACTATCTAGGTGCGTTCGACGCGGCGGGCGACGAGGCGGTCGGGCTGATCCGCAAGGAACTGTCCGCCGATCTGTGCGGCCCGACGGAGAACGAACAGGGGAACCGATCGCACCTTTTGCAGGTCGAAGCCGAGCAAACCGCGGACGGCCGCCTGCTGGTCGAGTGGTACTTCAGCACGAATGTGCACAGGCAGGCGACGGTCGAACGGCTGGCAACGCGATACGTGACCGTGTTGCGCGAGCTGGTCGAGCACTGCCAGTCGGGTGCCGGCGGGGTCACTCCGTCCGACTTCCCGCTGGCCAACATCGATCAAGCGAGCCTCGCCGCAGTGCTCAAGCAGATGGGCGGGTGATCGGGCAAAACGAGGGGGGCAAGTAGCGCACCGGGTTTCCGCATCTGGCCCAGTGAATTGCACGAAGTAGGCATGCTCTATTTGTCATGCCCTTTTTAATCCGTGATGATCATTGCAAATGATCCTCATGCGAATGTTCTATGACAGTTTCGTTTATTCCTTGTCCCTGCGGATGACCGTTGTGTAAAAATTCTGCCAGGGAGAGGGCGGGGGATTTTGTGATCGAAGACATGTATCCGTTGGCGCCTGTGCAGCAGGGCATGCTTTTCCATGTCCTGGAGGCGCAATCGGACAAGGGTGTCTACTGGGCACAGGGCCTCTACGAATTCGACGGAGTGCTCGACCTCGACGCCATGCGGCGCGCCTGGGAGCTGGTGGTCGCCCGCCACGCCGTGCTGCGCACCGGCTTCGTGTGGGAGGGCGTGCCCGAGCCGCTGCAGGTCGTCATGAGCGACGTCCAGGTGCCCTTCGAGGTGCACGACTGGTCCGCCGTGACCGACCAGCAGGCCGCGCTCGACGAGCTGCTCGCCCGCGACCGCGCCCAGGGCTTCGACCTCACCAAGCCACCGCTCATGCGCGTGCACCTCATCACCGACGGCACCGGCCATCACCGCATGGTGTGGGCGCTTTATTCGGGGCTGTGCGACGGCTGGAGCGTGCCCGTCGTCCTCGAGGAGGTCGGCGCCACCTACGACGCCCTGTGCCGCGGCACGACGCCCGACCTCGAACCCGTGCGGCCCTACCGGGACTTCATCGCCTGGCTGGGCAAGCGCGACCGCGCCGAGGCCGAGTCGTTCTGGCGCAACTACCTGGCCGGGCTCGACGCACCGACGGCGCTGCCCGTCGACCGCTCGGTCCGCGACCACTGGGCGCAGGGACGCCGCCGCGCCGAGCTGCCGATGGACCTGACCACGTCGATCATGGACCTCGCCCGGCGCAGGCGCGTCACGCCGTCGACGGTCATCCAGGCGGCGTGGGCACTTCTGCTGTCCGCCTACTCGGGCGACGACGAGGTCGTCTACGGCCTCACCGTGTCCGGCCGCCCGGCCGACCTGCCCGGCGTCGAGTCGATGGTGGGCGTCTTCATCAACACGCTGCCCGTGCGCGTGCGGGTGTCGTGGGAGCGCACGTTCGCTGAGTGGCTGGGTGAGCTGCAGGAGAACCAGGTCGCGGTGCAGCGTTACGAGTTCACCGCGCTGTCGGACATCAAGCGGTGGTCGGACCTGCCGCGGGGCAGCGGTGTCTTCGACAGCATCGTGGTGTTCGGCAACTACCCGCAGGCCCTGATGACCGAAGAGGAAGAGGAAAGCGGCGACGAGGACCGCTTCGGCGCGCTGGACTCCATCGAGCAGGTCAACTACCCGATCGCGTTCGCGATCGACCTCGAGGACACGCTCAAGATCGAGGCCGAGTTCTCCACCGGGGCGTTCGACGAGGCCACCGTGGACCGGCTGCTCGACCAGCTGCAGGCCGTGCTGGCCAGCGCGGTGGCGGGCCCCGATCGGCTCGTGCGCGAGGTGACACCGACGCCGGCGATCGGCTGGGGTGCCGGTGCCGAGGTGGATGAGGCTTACGTCGGGTTGGCGGAGCGGTTCCGGTTGGCTGTGCAGAACTTCGGCGACCAGGTGGCTGTTCGTGGCGGTGGTCAGGAGCTGACCTACGCCGAGTTGGGCGAGCGGGTGGCGCGGGTGGCCTCTGGGCTGCGTGCGGCTGGTGTTCGGGATGAGACTCGGGTCGGGTTGTGGTTCGAGCGGTCGGTCGACCTCGTGGTCGCGATTCTGGGTGTGGTGCAGGCGGGTGGAACGTATGTGCCGCTTGATCCCGCGCTCCCGCATGGTCGCCTTCGCGATGTGCAGTCGGCCGCTGGGGTCGAGCTGGTGGTGTCCCGTGGCGACTACGCCCTGGACGGCCCGCGCGTCGTCGAGTTCGCGGAGTTGCTGACCGCGCCTGCCGAGTGGCCGGAACTCGTTGCCATGCCTGAACGTCTGGTCTACACGATGTTCACGTCGGGCTCGACCGGTGTGCCGAAGGGCGTGGAGGTCACCGAGGAAGGTGTCGTGCGCGTCGTGCTCGACCCCGCCGTGGCTGCCCAGCCCGGTGACGTGGTCGCGCACATGGCCGCCGTGTCGTTCGACGCCTCCACGTGGGAGATCTGGACGGCGTTGCTGAGCGGCGCCACTCTCGCTGTGGCTCCCGCGAACTTGGCTGAGCGACTGGACGTTGCCAAGCTTTACGCCGAGCACGGCGTGACGTTGTCGTTCATGACCACCGGTTTGTTCCACCAGCTGGCGGACACCGATCCCGCTGTGTTCGCCTCGCATCGGTTGGTGCTGGCCGGCGGCGAGGCGATGTCGCCCCTTCAGGCCCGCAAGGTGCTCGACGCGAACCCCGCCGTGGCGATCTACAACATGTACGGCCCGACTGAGTCCACTGTGTACGCGTCGTTCCACGACATGCACACCGGGCGGCTCGGTCCGTCGTCGGTTCCGATCGGCACCGCGTTGCGGGGCTTGCGTTTCTACGTGCTGGACCGCTGGCTCCAGCCGACGCCCGTGGGTGTGCCGGGAGAGCTGTACATCGGTGGTACCGGCTTGGCTCGTGGCTATGCGGGCCGTGCGGACCTGGCCGCGGAACGGTTCATCGCCGACCCGTACGTGCCGGGGGCCCGGATGTATCGCACTGGTGACCTGGTGCGGTGGGGTGCGGACGGCGCGGTCGACTTCGTCGGCAGGACTGACAACCAGGTCAAGATCCGCGGGTTCCGGGTCGAGCCGGGCGAGGTCGAGCACGTGCTCGTCGGTCACCCGGACGTCGCCAACGCCGCCGTGATCGTGAACGACAAGCGCCTGATCGCTTACGTCGTGGGCACCTCCGACACGGCAGAGCTTCGTCGCTTCCTCGGCGACCGGCTGCCGGAGTTCCTGGTGCCGTCGGCGATCGTGCTGCTCGACGAGTTGCCGTTGAACACCAACGGAAAGCTCGACAAGCGCGCGCTGCCCGAACCCGGCGCCCCCGAGATCACGGCCACGTACGAACCACCGACCACGGAGGCTGAGCACACGCTCGCCGCGGTGTGGTCGCAGGTGCTCGGCGTCGAACGGGTCGGCGTGCACGACAACTTCTTCGAGCTGGGCGGCGACTCGATCGTCAGCCTGCAGATCGTCGCGCGGTCCCGCGCCGCGGGACTGCGGCTGGAGATCGCTGATCTCTTCACGCACCAGACCGTCCACGCGCTCGCCTCCCACGTCGCCCCGGCCGCACCCAGCACGGTCGACCAGGGCACGGTCAGCGGACCGGTGGCCTTCACGCCGATCCAAATTTGGTTCCTCCGGGAGAACCTGCCCCGACCCGACCACTTCAACTGGTCGGGCATGTTCGAGCTGGCACCGGGAACCGACGCGAGCACGATGCGGGCCGCGCTCGGCACCGTCGTCGCCCACCACGACGCCTTGCGGCTGCGGCTGCACGGCGACACCCAGGAGAACGCGCCGGCCGAGACCGCCGACCTGGTGACTGTGCTGAGGACAGACCTCGACGGCCCCGCGCTGGACGAGGCCGTCACCGCGGCCATGACCACCGCGCAGACGTCGTTGAGCCTGGCGGACGGACCGTTGCTGCGCGCGGTGTACGTCGACCGCGGCGACAAGCCCGCGTGGTTCGGCCTCACTGTGCACCACTACGTCGTGGACGCGGTCTCCTGGAACGTCCTGCTGGAGGACCTCGACACCGCGTACTCCGCCGGTGTCCTCGCGCCGAAGACCACCTCGTACCAGGAGTGGGCCGCCGCACTGGAGGCGTTCGACCCCCAGGACGAGCTGCCCTGGTGGCGCGAGGTCGTGCGGACGACCACGGCCGTGCCCACCGAACTTTCCGGCCCCAACACCGAGGACTCGACCGAGTCCGTGCGCGTCGCCCTCGACGCGGAGCACACCTCGGCGTTGCTGACCCTGGCACACCGTGCCTACCGCACCCAGGGCCACGAACTGCTCCTCGCCGCACTGCTGCAGGTGCTCGGGCGGTGGACCGGCACCAGTGCCGCCGCCATCGACCTGGAGAGCCACGGCCGCGAGCCGATCGCGGACGGCATCGACCTCAGCCGCACCGTCGGCTGGTTCACCGCCATCCATCCCGTTGGGCTGCACCACGGCGACCTCGGCGACATCGCCGGCGTCATCAAGGCGGTCAAGGAACAGCTGCGCGCCGTGCCGCGCCGCGGTGTCGGCTACACCGTGCTGCGTGAGCGGGACGAGCAGCTCCGCAATGCTCCGGAACGCCCGGTCGTCTTCAACTACCTCGGTGGCGCTGACGCCGTCGAGGACGAGTCCGTCGGTCTGTTCGCCCGCGAGCTGTCCGAGGACCTGTGCGGCCCTGCCGAGGGCGATGGCGGACTGCGCTCGCACGTGCTCGGCGTCGAGGTGGCCCAGGCCGCCGACGGAACCCTGGCCGTGGAATGGCAGTACAGCACCAACCTTCACCAACGCTCGACGATCGAACAGCTCGCCGCGGCTTACGTGCGGGCGCTGGCCGAGATCGTCGACCACTGCCGGTCGGGCGCGCACGGCCTCACGCCGTCCGACGTTCCGCTGGCATCCCTCAGCCAGTCCTCATTGGACGCCTTGGTCGCCCGAACGCCCGGACTGGTCGACGTCTACCCGTTGTCGCCGTTGCAACAAGGGATGCTCTTCCACGCCGTCGAGTCACCGGACAGCGGCGTCTACTGGACGCAGGACATCCGCGAACTGACCGGTGAGCTCGATGTCGACGCTCTGCGCGCGGCCTGGCAGCTCGCTCTTGACCGGCATCCCGCGTTGCGCACCGGTTTCGTGTGGGACGGCGTGCGCGAACCGCTCCAGGTCGTCGTCGGTGACGTCGCCGTGCCGTTCGAGGTGCACGACTGGACTTCCGTCGCTGATCCTGAGGCCGCCATCGACGACCTGCTGGCATCGGATCGTGCTCGCGGTTGCGATCTCACCAGCGCGCCGTTGCTGCGCGTGCACGTCGCTCGTGAACGCGACCGCCACTGGATCCTGCTGGCGTTCCACCACCTCTACGCCGACGGCTGGAGCATCCCGCTGCTGTGGGACGAGGTCACCGCCGCGTACCGGGGCGAGTCCCTGTCGCCGGTGCGGCCCTACCGGGACTTCATCGCGTGGCTGGGCCAGCGTGATCGTGGCGAGGCCGAGTCGTTCTGGCGCGAGTACCTGGCCGGGTTCGACTCACCGACGCCGCTGCCGGTGGACCACGCGGTGCGCGAGCACTGGGCGCAGGGCCGGCTCGAACTGGCGCTGCCCCGCGACGTCACGGCGGCACTCGTCGCGCTGGCCCGCGACCAGCGGGTCACCCTGTCCACGGTCGTGCAAGCCGCGTGGGCTGTGTTGTTGTCGGCCTACTCGGGCGAGGACGACGTGGTGTTCGGCCTGACCGTCTCCGGGCGCCCGGCCGAGCTGCCCGGCGTGGAGTCGATCGTCGGCCTGTTCATCAACACCCTGCCCGTCCGGGTGCGGGTCGCCTGGGAACGCTCGTTCGCCGACTGGCTCGGCGAACTGCAGGAGAACCAGGTCGCGGTGCAACGGCACGAGCACACGCCGCTCGCCGACATCCAGCGCGTCACCACGGGTGGCCTGTTCGACAGCATGCTCGTCTTCGGCAACTACCCGCAGGGCGCGATGCCCGAGGAGGGTGAGGAAGACCCCGACGAACTGTTCGCCTCGACCGATTCGGTCGAGCAGATGCACTACCCCATGATCCTGGCCGTCGACCTGGAGGCGACGCTGAAGGTCGAGGCCAACTTCTCGACCGGCGCCTTCGAGTTGTCCACTGTGGAGCGGTTGCTCGGACAGCTCGCCGAGGTGCTCACCGGTGTCGCTCGCCGGCCTGGTGCGGTGGTGCGCGAGGTGACGCCGGCACCGGTGACCGGGTGGGGTGTGGGGCCCGCGGCGGACGAGCCCTTCGTCGGTTTGGCGGAGCGGTTCTGCCTGGCTGTCGACGAGTTCGCTGACCAGGTGGCGATCCGTGACGGTGGCAGGAAGCTCACCTACTCCGAACTGGGCGAGCGCGTCGCGCGGGTCGCGTCGGGCCTGCGTGCGGCTGGTGTTCGGGATGAGACTCGGGTCGGGTTGTGGTTCGAGCGGTCGGTCGACCTCGTGGTCGCGATTCTGGGTGTGGTGCAGGCGGGTGGAACGTATGTGCCGCTTGACCCCGCGTTGCCACATGGCCGGCTTCGCGATGTGCAGGCGGCCGCTGGGGTGGAGCTGGTCGTGTCCCGCGGTGACTACGCCCTGGAGGCGCCGCACCTCGGGGTGATCGACCTGGCCGACCTGGACGCCGAGCCTGACGAGCGTTCAGCGGTGTCGTTGCCTGGGCGTCTGGTCTACACGATGTTCACGTCCGGCTCGACCGGCGTGCCAAAGGGCGTCGAGGTCACCGAGGCAGGTGTCCTGCGGATCGTGCTCGACCCCGCGGTGGCCGCCCGGCCAGGAGATGTCGTGGCGCACATGGCCGCGGTGTCCTTCGACGCGTCGACGTGGGAGATCTGGACCGCGTTGCTCACGGGCGCCACCCTTGTCGTCGCTTCCGCGGATCTCGCTGAGCGACTGGACGTCGCGAAGCTCTTCACCGAGCAGGGCGTGACGTTGTCGTTCATGACCACCGGCTTGTTCCACCAGTTGGCGGACACCGATCCGGGCGTGTTCTCGGGGCACCGGCTGGTGCTCGCCGGTGGCGAAGGAATGTCGCCCGTGCAGGCCCGCAAGGTGCTCGACGCGAACCCGGCCGTGGGCATCTACAACATGTACGGGCCGACGGAAAGCACGGTGTACGCGTCGTTCCACGACATGCACACCGGCCGGCTCGGTCCGTCCACCGTGCCCATCGGCACTGCCTTGCGGGGACTGCGTTTCTACGTGCTGGACCGCTGGCTCCAGCGGACACCGGTCGGCGTGCCGGGAGAGCTGTACATCGCGGGTATCGGCTTGGCGCGTGGTTACGCTGGCCGCGCTGACCTGGCTGCGGAACGGTTTGTCGCTGACCCGTTCGTGCCTGGCGCCCGGATGTATCGCACCGGTGACCTGGTGCGGTGGGGTGCGGATGGCGTGGTCGACTTCGTCGGCCGGACCGATGACCAGGTCAAGATCCGCGGGTTCAGGGTGGAGCCGGGCGAGGTCGAGCACGTGCTCGTCGGCCACCCGGACGTGGCCAACGCCGCTGTGGTCGTTCGTGAGCTGCAGCAGGGCAAGCGTCTCGTCGCCTACGTCGTGAGCACTGCCGATCCGGCTGACCTTCGTCGCTTCCTCGGCGAGCGTCTGCCGGAGTTCCTGGTGCCGTCGGCGATCGTGATGCTCGACGAGTTGCCGTTGAACACCAACGGAAAGCTCGACAAGCGCGCACTGCCGTTGCCTGACGCGCCGGACTCCACGAGTTATGAGGCGCCCGGCACCGACGTCGAGCGTGCGCTCGCCGCAGTGTGGTCGGAGGTGCTCGGTGTCGAGCGCGTCGGCGTTCACGACAACTACTTCGAACTGGGTGGAGACTCCATCGTCAGCCTCCAGATCGTGGCCAGGGCGCGGGATGCGGGGCTTGAGCTGAGCATCGCCGACCTGTTCAAGCACCAGACCGTTCAGCAGGTCGCTGCCCACACGGGCGATGCAGCCACGTCCACAGTCGCAGTGAAGCCGTTGGCCGATCTGGAACCGCTCCGAGCACGGGTGCCGGGCCTGGTTGATGCCTACCCGTTGTCGCCCATGCAGCAGGGCATGCTGTTCCACGTCCTGGAGGCACCCGCTGACACGGCGGTGTACTGGGCGCAGGACGTGCGTGAGCTGCGCGGGCCGCTGGACGTGGCTGCCCTGCGCGAAGCTTGGAACATCGTTGTGGGGCGCCATCCCGCGTTGCGTAGCGCGTTCGTGTGGGAGGGCGTCGAGGAGCCGTTGCAGGTCGTCATCGGCGAGGTCGACGTGCCCTTCGAGGTGCTCGACTGGACCACCGTGGCCGATCCCGGCGCCGCACTCGACGACCTGCTCGACGCCGACCAGCGCCGTGGGTTCGACGTCACCACCGCGCCGTTGTTGCGGGTGTACGTGGCGGATCGGGGCGACCGGCAGTGGGTCGTGTTCACGTTCCACCACCTCTACCTCGACGGCTGGAGCATCCCGCTCGTCTGGGACGAGGTGATCGCGGCCTACCAGCGCAAATCGCTGCCGCCGGTGCGTCCGTACCGCGACTACATCGCCTGGCTGCAGGAACAGCCGGCCGCCGACGACTTCTGGCGCGAATACCTCGACGGCTTCACCTCGCCCACGGCCCTGCCCGCCGACCGCACCACCCGGCTGCACTGGGAGCAGGGCCGGCGGCACCGCGAGCTGCCCGAGGCCGTTGCCCTCGCGTTGGAGGGGCTGGCACGGCGTGAGCGCGTCACGATCAGCGCCGTTGTGCAGGCGGCGTGGGCGTTGCTGCTCGCGTCGCACAGCGGTGACGACGACGTCGTCTTCGGGCTCACGGTGTCGGGGCGCCCGGCCGAACTGCCCGGTGTCGAGTCGATCGTCGGGCTGTTCATCAACACGCTGCCCGTGCGGATCAAGGTTCCCGGCGACCGCACGCCGTTCGACCGATGGTTGCGGGCCGTCCAAGATGGACAGGTTGCGGTGCAAAGGTTCGAGCACTCGCCGTTGGTCGACATCCAGCGGGTGGCCGGTGTGCCGAGGTTGTTCGAGAGCATCGTCGCGGTCCAGAACCTGCCCGGCGGGTTCGACGACGGCGACGACACCGACGAGTTCGACTCGCCTGCGTTGCTGGAACAGGGTCGCTATCCGCTGAAGCTCGTCGTCGACGTCGACGGACAGCTCGCCCTGCTGTGCGAGTACTCCGCCGGTGCGTTCGACGACGCCACCGTCGAGGCGTTGCTGGACCAGCTCGAACGCATCCTCACCACCGTCGCCGCCACGCCCGGCACACCCGTGCGGGAGATCGCCCTGCTCGACGCCGGCCAGCGCGCCGAGGTGCTCGGGTGGAGTTCGTCCGAGGCTCGCGAGATGCCGTCGGCTCACCTTGCGGCGCTGTTCGGACGTCAGGCCGCGGCCCACCCGGACCGGCCCGCCCTGCGCGGTGGCACCGAACTCACCTACGCCCAACTCGACCGCAAGGCCTCAGGCGTCGCCGAATGGCTTCGCAACAACGGTGTGGGCACGGGCACCCGAGTCGGGCTCCACCTTGACCGCAGCCCGGAGCTGATCATCGCCATGCTCGGCGTGATCGGCGCGGGAGGCACCTACGTTCCGCTGGATCCCGCCCAGGGCACGGCCCGCCTCGCCCAGATGATCGACGCGGCAGACGTCGAACTCGTTGTCACCGCGGGAGATTGGCCGCTGGACATCCCTCGCGTGCGCGTCCTGGAACTGCCTGACGCCGATGCCGATGGTCCTCTACCTGTGACCGGCGGACCGGGCAGCGAGCTGTACGTGCTGTTCACGTCGGGCTCGACGGGCGTGCCCAAGGGTGTGTCGCTGACCCACGAGGGCGTGGCCAGGGTGTGCACCGACCCCGCCGTGCGCGTCGAGCCCGGCGACGTCGTGGCGCACCTCGCCGGCATCGGCTTCGACACCGGCGCGTTCGAGATCTGGCTGGCGCTGCTCAACGGCGCCACCCTCGTCGTCGGCCCCGCGGACCTGGCCGAACGGATGGACGTCGGGAAGTTCCTGCGCGACAACGACATCACCGCGTCACTGCTCACCACCGGCCTGTTCCACCAGCTGGTCGAGACCTCGCCGGACGTGCTCGACGGCCTGCGGCTGCTCGTCGTGGGCGGCGACGCCCTGCAGGCCCAGCACGCCCGCACCGCCCGCGAGCGCCGGCCGGACCTGCGCATCGTGAACGCCTACGGGCCCACCGAGACCACCATGACGTGCACCATCCATCCCCTCGAAGCCATCGGCACGCAGGTGCCGATCGGCAGGCCGTTCGCGGGGATGCGGGCGTACGTGCTCGACCAGTGGTTGCAGGTGCTGCCATCGGGTGTGGCGGGCGAGCTGTTCGTCGGCGGACCCGGCGTTGCCCGCGGCTATGTCGGCCGCGCTGACCTGACCGCGGAACGGTTCGTCCCCGATCCCACCGGAAACGGGGAACGCCTGTACCGCACCGGTGACCGGGCCCGCTGGCGGGCCGACGGCACGCTGGAGTTCCTCGGCAGGGCCGACGACCAGGTCAAGATCCGGGGCTTCCGGGTCGAGCCCGGTGAGGTCGAGGCACTGCTGGCGAGCCACGAGAACGTGCGGGCCGCTGCTGTCGTGGCCACGGCGTCGGGAACGGGAAAGCGTCTGGTGGCCTACGTGGTCACGAGCGCCGACACGAGCGAGCTGCGTGCGTTCCTGCGCGAGCGGCTGCCGGACTACCTGGTGCCCTCGGCGTTCGTCACGCTCGACGCACTTCCCTTGACCACCAACGGCAAACTCGACCGCCGAGCCCTGCCCGAACCGGCCGCACCGGAGACGGACGCGTACGTCGCCCCGCGCACCGACGCGGAACAGGCACTGGCCGCGATCTGGGCGAAGTTGCTGCGCGCCGACCGCGTCGGCCGGCACGACAACTTCTTCGATCTGGGCGGCGACTCGATCGCCGTCCTGCAGGTGGTGGCACGCGCTCGTGCCGCGGGCCTCGGTCTCGCGGTGGCGGACCTGTTCACCCACCAGACGGTCGCAGAGCTGGCCGCCGTGACCACCGCTCCGGTGCTCGTCGAAGAGGGCCCGGTCACCGGACCGGTGCCGCTGACGCCCATCCAGCGGTGGTTCACCAACGCCACCATCGACGACCGGAACCACTGGAACTGGTCGGGGCTCTTCGCACTGGCGCCGGACGTCGACGCCGAAAAGCTCGCCGCTGCTCTGAACACCCTTGTGACGCACCACGACGCCCTGCGCACCCGCCTGCAGCACGGGCCCGACGGCTGGCACCAGCACGTCGTCGAGCCGGGCGAGGCAGTCGCGTTCACGGTCGTGCAAGGCGATGTCCAGGAGCACATGGATGCGCTGCAACGCTCGCTGGACCTCGCCGATGGCCCGCTCGTGGCAGCAGTCCTGTTCGACTGCGGCGACGAACCCGCATGGCTCGGGCTGGTCGTGCACCACCTGGTCGTCGACGGCGTGTCGTGGAACGTCCTGCTGGAGGACCTCGGCGCGGCCTACCGCGGCGAACCGCTCGCGCCGAAGACCACGTCGTTCCGGCAGTGGGCCGAGTCCGTGGTGGCCTTCGCGGACGGTGCCGAGGTCCGCGACGAGCTGCCGTACTGGCTCGACAAGGCCGAGACGGCGTTCACGCTGCCGGTCGACGCCACTGGTGCCAACACCGAGGACTCCGCTGCCGTCGTGGAGGTCGCCGTCGGCACGGCGGGGTTGCCGATCGCCCAGGTCGTCGACCTGATCCTGGCCGCGCTGCACCAGACGCTGGGGGAGTGGGCCGGCACCGACACGGTCGTCGTCGACCTCGAACACCACGGCCGGGAAAGCCTGGCACCGGGCACCGATCTGTCCCGCACGGTCGGCTGGTTCACCTCGGTCTACCCGGTGGTGCTCCAGCACGACGACCTGAGCGACGGCGCCGGAGTCATCGCCGCCGCAAGCGAAAGCATGAAAACAGTGCCACGCAACGGAGTCGGCTACGGCGCCCTGCGTCACCTGACGGCAGACGACCCGGAGGTGCGCCGCCTGCGCGCCGCACCCGACCGTCAGATCAACATCAACTTCACGGGCGGGCTCGACGCCGTGAGCGACGACGAGGCAGGCCTCATCGTCGACGAACTACCGGGTGACCTGTGCGGCGACAGCACAAGTGGGGGCTTGCGCCCGTACGCACTGCACCTGGAGATCGAGCGCACCGGCGAGGGACAGCTCCTCGTCGAGTGGCACCACAGCACGAACCTCCACCGGACCGAGACCGTGCGGCGGGTCGCCACCCGCTTCCGGCAGGCCGTGGAGTGCCTGATCGAAGACCTGAACAGGAATTGAGGGGAGCAGTCCTTGTCCACGCCACAAAGGATCTACCACCTGTCGGCTGAAGAGGCCGCCGAGGTGGAGAACCTCACCCTGCGCATCGCCAAGGAGTACACGGGCCCGGAGGACGAGCAGCTGCTGCGCGACCTGCCGCTGCTCGCCGCCGAGTTACCCGTGGGCCAGCGCCGTTTCCTGCGCGACTTCGCGCTGGAGGACCAGCTGGGCTACTGCGTGATCCGCGGTCACGCCCTCGACGACGCGCGCATCGGCCCGACGCCGCAGCACTGGCGCGGCCGGCCCACGCCGACGCCCGAGTTCGCCGAGGAAATCCTCATCCTGCTGCACGGCTCGCTGCTCGGTGAGCCGTTCGGTTGGAAGACCCAGCAGGACGCCCGGCTCGTGCACGACATCTTCCCCATCAAGGGGTTCGAGACCGAGCAGATGGGGATCGGCAGCACCGACACGCTCACGCTGCACACCGAGGACGCGTTCCACCCGTGGCGCGCGGACTACCTGCTGCTGGAGTGCCTGCGCAACCCCGACAAGATCGCCACGATCGTGTCGGAGCCGGATCTGACGTCGCTCGACGCCGAGCACCTCGAGCTGCTGCACGAGCCGAACTTCCTGATCCGGCCGGACGACTCGCACCTGGCGAAGCACAACGTCACCAAGGGCGTCGACGCCGAGTTCTCCGAGATCGACGAGATGAAGGCCGACGACAACCGCGTCGCCGTGCTCTACGGGTCGCGCAAGCACCCGTACATGCGTCTCGACCCGTACTTCATGGAAACCCCTCGCGATCCCGCCGCACGCGAGGCCATGAACGCGGTCAACGAGCTCCTGGAAGCGTCCTGTTTGGACGTCGCCCTGGAGCCGGGCGACATCCTCGTCATCAACAACCACCGCCTCGCGCACGGCCGGCAGGCGTTCCAGGCCCGCTACGACGGCACCGACCGCTGGCTGAAGCGGGTCAGCATCACCACGGACCTGCGGAAGTCCCACGAGCGGCGCACCTCGGCGACCGCACGTCTCATCTGACGGATACGGAACCCATGCCCAACCCGCTCCACAGCCTCCCGCCCACCGCCAAGGGCATCCTCGCCGTCCTCAGAGTCCTGCCGCGGGTCAGCCGCCCGCGCACGGCACTCCTGGCGGGCGGGGTGGCGGTGAGCGCTGTGCTGCCCATCGGGATCGCCGTCCTCACCGGTCTGCTCATCGGCGCCATCCCCGGCGCCGCGCGCGACGGTGCGGACTCGGCCGCCGCCGGCCGGGTGGGCACCCTGCTGGTCGTCGTCGCGATCGCGATCCTGGTCGAGCGCCTGACGTCCCCGCTGCTGCGCGCTGCGGTGTCGACGCTCGGCCGCGACGTCGACCGGTACCTGCAGGAGGTCGTCCTCGGCGCGCTGGCCCGGCCCAGGGGCATCGCGCATCTCGAGGCGCCCGACGTGATCGACGACGTCCGCATCGTGCGGGGGCTCGGCATGAGCGCGCACCGGCCGGGCCAGACCGTCGAAGCACTGCCGGAAGTGCTCACGTCGTGGCTGCGCGCCATCGGCTCGGCGGCCGTGCTCACCTGGTTCCACTGGTGGCTCGGCCTGCTGTGGCTGGTGGTCTGGCCGATCATCGTCTACCGGATGCAGCGCGACTACCTGCGCGTCGGCGAGGAGGGCTTCGGGCAGAGCGCGCAGCTGCGCCAGGCCGAGTACGTCCGGGACCTGGCGCTGGATCCACCGCCTGCCAAGGAAATCAGGCTCTGGGGGATCCTCGACTGGCTCGTCATCCGGTTCGACACGTTGTGGCAGGCGGGTGTGGGCCCGATCCGCCGGGCTCGCCGTCCCCGGCCCGGCATGGTGCTCGGCTCCGCGTCCGCGATCCTGGTGATCAACGTGCTGTCTTACGGTCTGCTGGCTTATGCCGCGGTGCAGGGAGATCTGACGCTCGCGGCCCTTGCCGTGTTCGTGGAGGCTCTGGCCAACGCGAACGAGTACGCGGTCGGTGACGAACACCTGTACCTGTCGCACGCCGCCGTCACCGTGCCCAAGGTGCTCTCCCTGGAGAAGCGTCTTGCCGACAGCTCACCTCCGGAGTCCGGGCTTCCGGTCGGTGCGGACGTTCCCGAGCAGGAGATCCGCTACGAGGGCGTGGCGTTCCGCTATCCCAGTTCCGAGCGGGAAGTTCTGACCGGACTGGACCTCGTCATCCCCGCAGGCCAGTCGCTGGCGATCGTCGGTGACAACGGCGCGGGCAAAACGTCGTTGGTGAAGTTGCTCGCCGGCTTCTACGAGCCCACCGGCGGCAAGATCACCGTCGACGGCGCCGACCTGGCGAGTCTCGACCCCGAGGCGTGGCGCAGGCGGGTGGCCGTGCTGTTCCAGGACTTCACCCGCTACCACCTGCCGGTGCGCGACAACATCGGACTCGGCGCTCCCGAGCACGCGGGCGACGAGGACATGCTGCGCCGCGCCGCCGACCGGGCCGGGATCGGTGACCTGATCGACTCGTTGCCGAACGGCTGGGACACCGTCCTGTCGCAGGCCTACACCGACGGCGTGGACCTGTCGGGCGGGCAGTGGCAGCGCGTCGCACTGGCCCGCGCGATGTTCGCCGTCGAGGCGGGCGCCAAGGTCCTCGTGCTCGACGAACCCGCTGCCGCACTCGACGTGCGGGCGGAAGCCGAGCTGTACGAACGGTTCCTGGACCTGACCAAGGGCCTCACCACGATCCTCATCTCGCACCGCTTCTCCACCGTGCGGCGCGCGGACCGGATCGTGGTCGTGTCCGACGGCCGTGTCATCGAGAACGGTGGCCATGACGAGCTGATGGACCTCGACGGCCGCTACGCCCACCTGTTCCGCCTGCAGGCGGAGCGTTTCCAGCCCGCGGAGGGCAGCGATGCGTGACACCTGGCGGGCCTTCGTCACCACCATCAGCTTCGGGTTCCGCGCGGCGCGCTGGTACGCGGTGTTCCAGATCATCACCGAGATCGCGCTCGCGCTCACCGGGCCCCTGATCGCCTACAGCGCGGGTGTTCTCGTCGACGCCGCCCGCGTGGGCGATCTGAACCTCGCGCTGACCGCGGGGCTCGGCATCGCCGCCGCCACCGGGCTGCTCGTCGTCGGTCAGTACTACAACGCCCACTGCGTGTTCGCGGTGCTCGAACGCACCCAGGCGTTGTCCGACCGGACGTTGATGCGGCTGCTCGGCGGGATCGACAGCCTCGCCCCGCACGAGCACCCCAAGTACCTCGACCAGATCCAGCTGTTGCGCGAGGAGCGCGAGAGCCTCGCCGAGATGACCAACGCCACGGCCGGGCTGATCAGCGCGTTCGTCGGCTTCGGCGCCACGGCGCTGCTGCTCGCCGATGTCCATCCCGCGCTGATCTCGTTGGCACTGCTGGCGTTCATCTCGCTGTGGATCACCAGCCGGGCCAACGACCTCGCCGCCGACGCCCAGGAGGACACCGGCGAACCCGAACGGCTGCGCCGCCACCTGTTCGACATCGGCACGACCGCCGGTGCGGGCAAGGAACTGCGCGTCTTCGGGCTCACCCGCGAGCTGATCCGGCGCCACCACCAGGTGTCCGACGTGGTGCTCGACACCCGCAACCGGGCTGCCTGGCGTGGCGCCGCGCTGAAGAGCATCGACGCGGTGATCAACGCGGCCGGGTTCGTCGGCGCCATCGCACTGGTGGTCTGGCTCGCGATCGAGGGCCGGGCGACCCCCGGCGACGTCGTCATGGTCGTGGCGCTCACCATCGAGATGGCCGCGGTGGTCGCGTCGTCCGTGGGCTACAGCGGGGATTTCCTGTGGTGCCTCAAGCAAGCCCGGCGTTACGTCTGGCTGGAGCGCTTCGCCGCGAGCGCCGGCAAGCGCCCGGCCGAGCCGTCCGCCCCGCCCGTGTCGTTGAGCCGCGGCATCGACCTCGCCGACGTCACCTACCGCTATCCCGGCAGCGACCGCGCTGTCCTGGATGGAGTGTCGTTGCACCTGCCCGCCGGGTCCGTGGTGGCGTTGGTGGGGGAGAACGGCGCGGGCAAGTCCACGCTCGTGAAGCTGTTGTGCGACTTCTACGAGCCGGACGGTGGCGAGATCCTGATCGACGGCGTCGATCTGCGCCGCATCCCCACCCGCGAGTGGCGGACCAGGCTCAGCGGCGCGTTCCAGGACTTCGTGGAGCTGCAACTGGCGGCCCGCGAGGCCGTGGGCGTGGCCGACACCGCTCTGATCGACGACGACGCCGCGTTGCACGGAGCACTGGAACGTGCCGGTGCGGCGTCCGTTGTGGACGGTCTGCCGCACGGCCTCGACACCCAGCTGGGCCGGGCGTGGGACGGCGGTGTGGAGCTGTCCGGTGGCCAGTGGCAGAAGGTGGCGCTCGCCCGCGGCCTGCTGCGCACCGACCCGTTGCTCGCGGTGTTCGACGAGCCGACCGCCGCGCTCGACCCGCAGACCGAGCACGCGCTGTTCGAACGCTTCGCCCAGGCGGCGCGCGCCGGAAAGTCCCGGGGAACCGTGACTCTTCTTGTGTCGCACCGCTTCTCGACCGTGCGGATGGCCGACCTGATCGTCGTCCTCGACGGCGGCCGCGTCCGTGAAATGGGCAGCCACGAGGACCTCATGGCCCGCCCCGACCTCTACGCCGAGCTGTACGAGCTGCAGTCCTCGGCCTACCGCTGAAAGGAGCCGTCCTGATGAAGTTCGAACCAGCGCCCCTCGAGGACTGGATGCGTCTGTACTACTTCGCGGTGGACGACGACATCGGCAGCAGCGGGGTCGAGGACTACTCGCTCGCCGAACTGCGAGCCATGCTCGGCATCGACGCCGGCGAGCTCGACGCCGTGGTGTTCCGCGACAGCACGTCGTTCGGCAGCGAGGAAGTGCGCACCGCCATCGCCGCACAGTGGGGGACCGGCGACCCGGATCGGGTCATGGTCACGCACGGCGGCAGCGAGGCGATCTACCTCGTGCTCAGCACCTTGCTGGAGCCGAGCGACGCCATCGTCGTCACCGAGCCGACCTATCACACGCACACGTCGATCGCCCGGACGATGGGCTGCGACCTGCGCGTGTGGCCGCTGCGGCCGGAGAACGGCTTCCGCCCCGACCTCGACGACCTGCGTGCGGTCGTCGACGGCGCCAAGGCCGTGGTCGTGAACTTCCCGCACAACCCGACCGGCGCGTCACTCACCCCGGCCCAGCGCGACGAGTTCGTCGCCATCTGCGCGGAAGCCGGCGCGTACCTGGTGTGGGACCAGGCTTTCCGCGAGATGGTCGTCGAGGGCGAGCCGCTGGTCGACCCGGTGCACGACTACGACAAGGCCATCTCCATCGGCACCCTGTCGAAGGGGTACGGCCTGCCGGGGCTGCGCGTCGGCTGGGCGATCGGGCCTGAGGACGTCCTGCGCGGCACCCTCGACCTGCGCGACCGCATGACGCTGCACCTGTCGCCGCTGGTCGAGCTGCTCGCCACCCGAGTCGCCCGCAACGCCGGCCTGCTGGTCGGCCCGCGCATGGAGCAGGCCCGGCACAACCTGGGGCTGCTGCGCCAGTGGGCCGCGGACCACCCGGACCTGATCGACCTGCCGGAGCCGATGGGCGGCGCGTCCACGTTCCCGCAGCTGTTGGGCCACAACGACACCACCGACTTCTGTCACGACCTGGCCCGAGAACACCGCACGCTGCTCGTGCCGGGGTCGTGCTTCGGGGACCCGACCCGCGTCCGGCTGGGCTACGGCGGCCCCACCGCCTCGTTCACCCGAGGCCTCGACACGCTCGCACTCGCAGGGGAGAAAGCCCGTGTTCAGAATTGACCTGTCCGAATCCGACGTCGCCGAGGCCGACGCCCTCGTCGCCACGCTGGCCGAGCGCTACCGCACGGTCGAGAACCCGGCGTTCGTGCGCGAGGCCACCGTCATCGCCCACGAACTGCCCCGCGCACTGCGCGCGGGCCTGATCGAGTTCCGCCTCACCGAGCCGCACCCGCTGTGCGTGGTCGGCGGCTACCCGATCGACGACGACCGGATCGGCCCCACCCCCGCGCACTGGAAGGACTGCGGCGGCGAGGGCAGGCCCACGCTCGCCGAGGACCTGTTCTTCTACCTGTGCGCGTCGCTGCTCGGCGACCCGATCGCGTGGTCCACCCAGCAGGACGGCCGGCTGCTGCACGACGTGTTCCCGATCAAGGAACACCAGTACGAGCAGCTCGGCTCGGGCAGCGAGGAACTCCTCACCTGGCACATCGAGGACGCCTTCCACCCCATGCGCACGGACTACGTGGGCCTGATGTGCCTGCGCAACCCTGACGGCGTCAACACCACCTACGGCTCGCTGGAAGGCATCGACCTCCCCGCCGACGTCGTCGAGGTGCTGCGCCAGGAACGCTTCCCGATCCGCCCGGACCGCTCCCACCTCGCCGAGAACCGCCAGCACGACGACGGCGACGAGCAGCTGCGCCGCCTGCGCGACCGCAGCTACGAGTGGATCACCGGCCTGGACGCGAACCCCGAGCCGATCGCGGTGTTGTTCGGCCCGCAGGAGGACCCGTACCTGCGCCTCGACCCGTACTTCATGGAGGTCCCGGCCTCCGACCCCGAGGCCGCCGCCGCGCTGGACACGATCGTCAAGGCGATCGACGCCAACATCGCGGGTTACGCCCTGAAGCCGGGCGAGGTCCTGTTCCTCGACAACTACCGGGGAACACACGGCCGTGAGCCGTTCACCGCACGTTTCGACGGCACCGACCGCTGGCTCACCCGCCTGAACATCGCCCGCGACCTCCGCAAGTCGCGAGCACACCGCCGCACCGCCAACGACCGCACCATCTACTGACACCATCTGATAAGAGGAGTTGTCCCATGCGCACAAGCCCTTTCGACGACGAGGACGGCCGCTTCTTCGTGGTGGTCAACGACGAGGACCAGCACGCCCTGTGGCCGGCGACGCTGGCCTCTGTCCCCGACGGCTGGACCGTCGTGCACGGCGAGGAGACCCGCCAGGCGTGCCTCGACTACGTGAACCAGCACTGGACCGACATGCGTCCTCGCAGCGTTCGCGAGCAGCTCGACCGCCAGGCAGCCGGGCGCTGACGACGCGGCACGGCCTGTCCCCCTCCGGTGAGACTCTGTTGGCGAATCCGCCCCGTCGCTGTCAGGCGGCGGGGCGGATGAAGCTGACGGTCCGACGCCGCCTCGCCCGGTTCTTGTGCTGGCCGATCGCTACGGAGTCGACCTCGTTGCCGAGTTCGCCGAGATGACAGACGGCATCGAGCAGCATCTCCGACTTGACGGAGGACCGGCACCGACTGATTGAACGCTTCGAATTCGCCATAAATCGCTTGCGGCAACACCCGGAGTACCGCACACTCGGCCGCCGACGTCAGGGTCTGCGGAATCCGAATTCAGCGAATTGGGCGAACGGGTGGTTCATGTTCGATGTGATCATTGTCGGGTGCGGGCCGACCGGCGCCATGCTGGCCGCCGAACTGCGGCTGCACGACGTGCGGGTACTCGTTCTGGAGAAGGAGCCGGAGCCCGCGTCGTCGTTCGTCCGAATAGTGAGTCTGCACATTCGCAGCATCGAACTCATGGCGATGCGCGGACTGCTGGACCGCTTTCTCGAACGCGGAAGGCAGCGCCCGGTCGGCGGCATCTTCGCCGCCATCCCCTCTCCCGCGCCTGAGGGGCTGGATTCCGCCTACGCCTATTTGCTGGGCATTCCGCAGCCGATCGTCGAGCAGCTGCTCGAAGAACACGCGGTCGAACTGGGTGCGGAGGTTCGCCACGGGTGTGCGGTGGCAGGGTTCGAACAGGACGCCGAAGGGGCGACCGTCGAACTGGCCGACGGCGAGCGGCTGCGGTCGCGGTACCTCGTCGGTTGCGACGGCGCGCGCAGCACGGTGCGCAAGCTGCTCGGCGTCGGCTTTCCCGGTGAGCCCTCGCGGAACGAAACGCTGATGGGTGAGCTGGAAGCAAGTGCGCCGGCGGAGGAGATCGCCGCCAAGGTGGCCGAAATCCGGGTTACCGACAAGGTGTTCAGTTTCGGGCCGTTCGGTGAAGGCATCTATCGCGTCGTGATCCCCGCTGTGGGAGTCAGCGAGGATCGCGCGGAACCGACGATCGAAGATTTCAAGACACAGCTGCGTGCCATCGTCGGGACCGATTTCGGCGTGCACTCGCCGCGCTGGTTGTCCCGCTTCGGCGATGCGACCCGGCAGGCCGAGCACTACCGGGTTGGGCGGGTGCTGCTGGCGGGCGACGCGGCGCACATCCACCCGCCGGCCGGCGGTCAGGGCCTGAACCTGGGCGTGCAGGATGCGGTGAATCTCGGCTGGAAATTGGCCGCGCAGATCCGCGGCTGGGCTCCGGAAACGTTGCTGGACACCTACGAGACGGAACGTCATCCCGTCGCCGAGGACGTCCTGAACAACACCCGCGCCCAGGTGGCGCTGTCGTCCACCGAGGCGGGTCCGCAGTCCGTGCGCAGGCTGCTCACCGAACTGATGGGCATCGACCAGGTGAACCGGCACCTGATCGAGAAGATCACCGCGATCGGCATCCGCTACGACTTCGGCGCGGGCCCCGACCTGCTCGGCCGCCGTCTGCCCGACGTCGACCTGAAACAGGGCCGCCTCTACGACCAGCTGCGTCAGGGCCGGGCCCTGGTGCTCGACCGCACCGAACGCCTGTCTGCCGAGGGCTGGGAGGACCGGGTCGACCTCATCGCGGATCCCACTGCGGCGCTTGACGTTCCGGCCCTCCTGCTCCGGCCCGACGGGTACGTCGCCTGGATCGGTGACGACCAGCCGGACCTGAACGACCACCTCACCCGCTGGTTCGGCAAGCCCGCCAACTGATGCAGGTCAGCCGTAGCACGCGCCGAACGAGATGTTGACCTGCGTCGAGGTGATGCTGCGGCCCTTCTCCGACGCGACGAACGCGGCGACGCTGCCCACGTCGGCCGTCGTGGCGGCGCGCTTGAGCGGCGACGCCCCGATGATGCCCTGCCTGGCGCCTTCCATCTCGGGGATGTCCGGGAAGGTGTCGATGATGCCGCCGGTCAGCAGGGTCACCGTGCGGATGCCGTGCGGTGCCAGCTCCACGGCCCACTGCCGGCGCAGCGACTCGACGGCGTCGAAGCCGATCTGCACGTTGCCCATGCCGGGGTTGATGTTCGCGGTGTCCGACCCGCCGAAGAACAGCAGCACTCCGGACTCCTGCTTCACCATGTGCCTGGCCGCGGCCTTCGTGGTGATGAGCTGCGTGGTCAGGGCCTTGCCGATGGCCGCGACGAAGTCGGGCGTCGAGATGTCGGCCAGCGGCTGGAAGATCCCCTCCAGGGTGATGACGTTGACCGAGATGTCCACGCTGCCGGTCTTCTCCACGACAGCGTCGAGGTGGTCGTTCACCGCGGCCGCGTCCAGCGCGTCGACCACGGCCGTCTCGGCCTGTCCGCCCGTGGTGCGGATGCTGTCCGCGACCGTTTCCAGCTTCGCCGGGGTCCGGCCGGCCAGGAAGACCCGTGCACCCTCGGCGGCGAAGGCACCGGCCATCGCGCCACCGATCGAGCCGCCGCCTCCGTAGATCACCGCGGTCTTGTTCTCCAGCAACATCTGCTTCTCCTTTTCGTTGCTGGAAAAGCTATGCCCAGGCCGGGTGGGTCCACATCGGTCACGTGACTGGCGTGCGACCCGGTGGGGGACCGGCGGTTAGGTCATCCGAGGCCGAGTTGTGTCAGTTCGATCCGCCGGGTGACGCCCAGTTTCGGGTAGGCGCGGTACAGGTGGTGGCCGATCGTGCGCGGGCTGAGGAACAGCTGCGCGCCGATCTCCTTGTTGCTCAACCCGGTGGCGGCCAGCCGGACGACCTGCACCTCCTGTGGTGTCAGGTCCTTCAGCGGGTCGTCGGCGTTCTGGTGCGCCGTCGGGCGTTCGCCGAGCGCGGTGAGTTCGTTCGTCGCGCGCTCCTTCCAGATCGACGCGCCGGAGCGGGTGAATCCGGTCAGGGCGGCGTCCAACTGGGTTCGTGCCTCGCCGCGGCGTCGTCTGCGGCGCAACCATTCTCCGTAGAGCAGCTGCGTTCTGGCCTGGTCGAACCGGCCACCGTGAACGGCGCACAGGTCGAGCGCCGCCAGGTAGTGCTCCTCCGAGTCCTCGAGCATCGCCTGGCAGCGCCGCAGCAACGCCATCGCGACCGGACTGTCCACGTGCACGGCCCACCGTTCGAGCGCCGCGAACGGATCGGCGGCGCGGTCGGGCGAGCCGTCCCGGACCGCCGCCTCCACCAGGTCCACGACCGCACGGATGAGGAAGTCGTTCTTCGCGGAACTCGTGCACACGGCGTGCAGCGCGTCGAACGCCGTGCTGTACCGCCCCGCGGCGAGATCGAACAGGCCGAGGCCCCAGAAGGTCAACGCGGTGCCGACGGCGTGCTTTCCGTCGAGAACTGAGAGCACCTCGGCGGCCAGCTCACGGCATCGCGGTTCGTCGCCCGTCACGGCGGCCAGCCACACGGACGTGGCCCGCAGCACCGCGACTTCCGTGTCCATGCCGAACTCGGTGCTGAGCGCCACCGCCTCGGCCAGGCTGGTGCCCGCCGTGAGGAAGTCACCGTGCAGCGCCTGGGCCAGCGCGGCGACCTCCTGCGCGTACGGAACCCACGTCAGCGCTCCGCTGGCGCGCACGTCCGCCAGCATCAGCTCCATCACCGCGATGGTCGCCTCGTCCTCGGCCAGCATCAGCCCGCTGAACCCGGCCACGACCCGGTGGATGACGTCCTGGTCCTGCTCGCGACCGATCTCGAGCATGTCGCGCAACGGACCGGCGGCGCGCTCCGGCCTGCCGCCGAGCAGATCGCCCCAGCAGATCTGGGCGTCCGCGGACGCCCGCAGCGCCGATCCCGGCTTCAGGCGCAACTCGGCCATCATCCGCCCGCCCTCTGCGACCAGCGGCAGAGCGCCCGCGTCCCGGCCGGCGCAGATCATCTCGGTGAGCATGACGACGGCCCGTTCGGGATCGCTGTCCAGGACCAGCCGCGCCGCCTGGCACGCCAGCGCCGCATCCGCCTCGGGAGACGTCCGCTCGTACTCGATCTGGCCGCGCAGCAACGTCACGTCCGCGATGACGCTCGGATCGGCGGTGAGGGACGTGACCTCCACGGCGAGACGCGCCGCGCGGTCGGGTTTGCCGGCGTCGTAGGCGGCGAGGGCGGCCTTGGCGATGCGCCGCGCCTTGAGTTCGGGGTCGATGCTCAACCGGCCGGCGCGGTCGTACGCGGCGGACACGGCCATGGCCCCGCCCCGCCGTTCCGCCCGCAGCGCGGTCCGTTCGAGCTCGGCGGCGACTGCCTCGTCCGGCTCGGTGGCGGCCGCCGCGAGGTGCCAGGCCCTGCGGTCGAGGACGTCCGGGGTGGTGAGCGCGTCGGCGAAGGCCCGGTGGACCGCGATGCGCTGGTGGTGGGTGGCGCACTGGTAGGCGGCGGCACGCACCAGCGGGTGCCGGAACGTCAACTCGCCGTCCACCACACTGATCAGACCGGCGCGCTCGGCCGCGTCCAGATCGGACGTGTCGGCGCCGACCGCGCGGGCGACGCGCAACGCCGTGTCCATCCCGGCGAAGCGGTCGGCCGCGGCGACCAGCAGGATCGACTGGCACGCCTCGGGAAGACCGACGATCTGCGCGCGGAACGTCTCCTGCACCCGCCGCGTCACCGGCAACGGGCCGACCTCGTGGGCAGGTTCTGCCCGGCCGTCGCGCTGCGCGGTCAGGCGCGCCGCACCGAGTTCGAGCAACGCCAGCGGGTTCCCGTCGGCCTCCTCCAGAACGCGCGCCCGCATCGGCGCCGTCAACCCCGGGCTGTGCTGGTCGAGCAGGCCGGCCGCCATGTCCGGCGACAAGCTCTGCAACCGCAATTCCTCGATGCCGTGCGTGTGAAACGGCACGGCCGTGTCGCGCACCGCGAACAGCATCGCTATCGGGTCCGCCTGGAACCGGCGGGCGGCGAACAGCAACGCGTCCGACGACCCGCGGTCCAGCCACTGCGCGTCGTCCACCACACACAACAACGGCTGCTCCGCCGCCAGTTCCGCGAGCAACGTCAACGTCGCCGCGCCGATCAGGAACGGCGTGGTCGCCGTGTCGCTGCTCAACCCGAACGCGCCGCGCAACGCGGCCGCCTGCGGGGCCGGCAGCAGATCGAGCCGGTCCAGGTAGGGGTAGAGCAGCAGGTGCAGGGCGCCGAACGCCAGCTCTGCCTCGGACTCGATGCCGACACCGCGCAACACCCGCATGCCCTGAGCCGTGGCCACGGCGTGGTCGAGCAGCGCGGACTTGCCGATCCCGGCCTCGCCTCGGACGACCAACGCCGTGCTGCGACCGGAAGACGCGTGCTCCAGTGATCGCTCGACGTGGTCCCGTTCCCCATCCCGGCCGACCAGCATGGCGCTGAGACTAGCTGCTGCGAACGCCTCGGAAACTGCCTGTCAGGTCCCACGATCAGCGCTGCCACCTGGGCATTGCGCGAGCTAACGTAACGCGATGTGGGCGCACCAGGCGGTGAGGTCCGGATCCTCGGTCCGGTCGAGGTGTGCGGCCCGCACGGCCGCGCGATCCTGAGCGGTGCGCGGCAACGCAGCATCGTCGCGGTGCTCGCCCTGCGCGTGGGCACACCTGTTCCGATCGACCGTCTGGTGGACGTGCTGTGGGGAGACGATCCGCCACGCACGGCCGTGCGGTCGTTGCACAGCCACGTCGCGCGGGTGCGGCAGGCGCTGGCCGACTGCGGCATGCCCGGCGCGCTCATGACCAAGCCGAGCGGGTACCAGCTCGACGCGTCGGTCGACGCGAAGGCGTTCGAACGCACCAGGGACCTCAGCCTGTGGCGGGGTGAGCCGCTGGCGGGCACGGAGCTGTTCGGCTGGGGCCGGGCAGAGGTCGATCGGTTGCGGGAACAGCGGATCGTCGCGCTGGAGGTGCACTGGGCCGATCGGCTCGACCGCCCAGAGGCGATCGAGGAGCTGGAACGGCTGGTGGCCGGTCATCCGACCAGGGAACGGCTCGTCGGCCTGCTGATGCGCGCGTTGCACCTCGATGGGAGGCACGCCGACGCGCTCGAGGTCTTCCAGCGACTGAGACAGCGGCTCGCCGACGAGTTCGGCGCCGACCCCGGGCCGGACCTCGCCGCCCTGCACACCGCCATCCTCCGTCGCGATCCCGTGCTGCACAGCACGAAACCCGTCCAGAAACCCGCTCAGCTGCCCGCCCGTGCCGGTCACTTCACCGGCCGCGCCGCCGAGTTCGCCGCGCTCACCGACCTGCCGCCGATCGTCGTCGTGTCCGGGATCGCAGGGGTCGGCAAGACCACGTTCGCGGTCGAGTGGGCGCATCGCGTCGCCGACCGCTTCCCGGACGGGCAGGTCTTCCTGGACCTGCAACGGCTCACGCCCGCGCAGGCGATGATCGAGATGCTGCACGGCCTCGGCGTCCCCGCGGACCGGGTGCCCGCCGACCCGGCTCCGCTGTACCGGACTCTGTTGCACGGCAAGCGTGTTCTCATCGTGCTGGACGATGTCAGACGCGCGCGGGACGTGCTGCCCCTCGTGCCCGGCGACCAGGGGAACCTGCTGCTGATCACGAGTCGCGACACGCTCTCGGCGCTCGGCACCCGCCACGCCGTGCACACCGTGCGTCTCGGCTTGCTGAGCGAACCGGAGGCGCACGCTCTGCTGACCGGCATCCTCGGCGAACCGAGGGTGCGCGCGGAATCCGGTGCGACCAAGGAACTCGCGGTCCACTGTGGACTGCTGCCGCTCGCGCTGCGCATCGCGGCCGCGCGCCTCGCGGTGCGGCCGCGCAGGCGGATCGCGGATCTCGTGCGCGAGCTGACCCGCAACGACCCGCTGGACGTGCTGACGGTCGACGGGGACGACCGCACGGTCCGCACCGTGTTCGCCAGCGCGCACCGCACGCTGAGCCCGCAGGCGGCACTGCTGTTCCGCGTGCTCGGCGAACATCCCGGCGCGAGCTTTCCGGCCGACCTCGCCGACGCGCTGGGCCCGGGTCTCGACGAGCTCGTGGCGTCACACCTCGTCAGCGAGATGGGGAACGGCCGGTGCGCGCTGCACGACCTGATCCGGCTGTTCGCCCGGCAGAGCGGTGACATCGGCGACGGGGTGGAGCGCCTGCTGGACCGGTATCTCACGATCGCCCACGCGGCCGGCCAGGTGCTGAACCCGCGCCACGACCTCGTGACGCGGCCACACTGTGACGATCTGCCGTTCACAGCAGACCGTGTCGAGGTGCTCGCCTGCCTCGACGCCGAACGCGACAACCTGCTGCACGTGATCCGGCTGGCAGCCAAGTTGGGTCTGCATCGCGAGACGTGGCAGCTGGCGTACCTGCTGACGAGCTACTTCGAGGCACGCGGCAACTGGGCGGCACGCGTCGAACAGTGCGAGCACGCCGTCCGGGCCGCCCGCGCGCTCGGTGACCAGCGCGCCGAGGCCGAGATGCTGCGCGGACTGGGCATCGCGTTGCAGATGACCTCGCGCATCGCGGAAGCCATGGTGGTGCAACGACAAGCGCTCGCCCTGGTGCGCGAGGCCGGCGACCTGCGCGGGGAAGCGCGGCTGCACAACAACATCGGCAACGCGCACTCGGAGCTGCGCGAGTTCGGTCTGGCGCTCGAGTCGTACCAGGCGGCGACACACGTGCACCAGGCGGCGGGCGACGAGGTGGGCGTGGCGCTGGCCCGGCGCAACCTCGGCTACACCTACGTCCGGATGGGGCGTCCCGAACTGGCGGCCTCACCGCTGTTCGCCGCGCTGGAAACCTTCCGCGCCAAGGAGAATCCGCGGCTGGAGGCGGCGACGCTGATGTCGCTGGGCAACGCCTTCCACCAGCTGGCCGATCTCGAGCCCGCGCTGCGCTACTTCGGCGACGCGTTGCGGATCAGCCGGGAAGTCACCGACCACCGCTTCGAAGCCGACGCGCTGACCGGAATCGGCGTGACCCAGCTCGCGCTCGGAGATCCAGCCGTGGCAAGGGAATGCCTGACGAACGCACTCGGCGTGTGCCGCGCGCTCGGCGATCGGCACCGCGAGGCGTCTACCCTGCGCCACCTCGGCGAGGCCGCCCTCGCACTGGACGACCTCGCCGCTGCCCGTGACCACATCTCGGCGGCGCTGGCGGTCCGCGCCCAGGCGCCGGACGAGTTCGAGCAGGCCCAGGTCCACCGCACCTTCGCCGACCTGGAGGGCCGGTGCGGGCGGTGGACCGAGGCTGCCCGGCACTGGGCTCAGGCCGTCACGCTGTTCACCTCCTGCCGCCGATCGTGAACACCGCGACGCGCTTGCCGATCTGGCCCTGCTTCACCGAGGTGATCTCCAGGGTGAACTTCTTCTGTTGCCCGGTCACGCGCAGCACCGTGTACGGCACCCCGGCCTGGCTCTCGCCCGCCTTGATCGTCACCGTTCCGCGTGGCATGGCCTGGTAGTCCTCGCCCTGCTTCGCGGTGCCGTCGACGAACTTGTAGGCCACCTCGACGTTCTGTTGCGCCGCGCCGTTGCGCAGTTTCAGCACCGCGGTGTAGGTGTCCGCCGTCTCGTGCACCGGACCGTCGATCGCGTCCACGACGACCGGGCAGTCCGGCGGGTCGCAGTCGGCTGCTCCGTGTGCGGGCACGATCCCCAGCAGAAGCAGCAGCAAAACCATGATCGTTCTCATTGACAACCCTTTCGGTGGGTCCGTCTCCGAAGAACGGAGACGGACCCACCGAGGTTGATACTCAGTCCTTTTCGTTGATCAGGTATTGCGCGCCACCGAGATCCGTGCCCTGGACGTCGACCTGGCGCACGTGCAGCTCTGCCGCTTCCGCTTCCTCGTCGGTCGCGAACGTCAACGCGGTCTGGACGCGCTCATCGGCCTTGAGCGTCAGACCGTCGATGCGGGCCTTGGTGTCGACGATCTGGAACTGCGTCTCGCCGACCTGCTTCACGCCGGTCGCCCGCCCGCCCGCGGCCTTCCACCGTGCGGTGAGCTCCTGGCCGAGGTCGATCGTGATCGTGCCGGCGAACGGCCGGGGCTGCTCGATGATCAGGTTCTGCCTGGCGTCGGTCCGTTCGGGGTTGCCGATCGTGTACGGCACGCGGACGGGTTCGAACGGGCGGACCCGCACGGAGTCGACGTTGCGCCACGCGATGTTGTTGTTCCGCTGGGCGTTGAGCTGGGTGTTGCTGCCCTCGGCGAACGTCATCGGGTCGGCGTTCGACACCCACCTGGCGAGCAGGCAGAAGTGCGCGGGACCGGGCACGTTCCAGCCGGGCCAGGTGATCATGACCGTCGTGCCGCTCACCGGCACCGTGGCGCCCGCGGTGCCGATGTAGGTCCAGCCGCCCGGCCAGGCCGTTCCTCCACCGAGGTTGCTGCGGTACAGCTGCAGGCTGCCGTCGATGTTGCCGATGGCGCCCGGCTTGCGTCTCAACGTGACGAACACGTAGTTGTTGACGCCCACGACTGGGTTCTGCGACACCGCGCACAGCACCGGCGTCGAGCACACCTTGATGTCCGGGCTGAAGTAGATGCTGCCGGCGCTGGGCTCGTTGCCGATGTCGCTCACGTTGTCGCGCATGTAGACGTCGCGTTGGAACGGCGTGGCGCTCACCGCCGGGGCGATGAGCGTCGCGACCGCGAGCAACCCCGCCAGCACCGTTGCCAGTTTGGCTTTCACGGATGTCCTCCCTCGGTTGGGATCTGCTGATCGAAGGAGTACCGGGGTGGCGTTGTGGCGACGTTGTGGTGACGTTGTCGCTAGCGCCAGTCGGTCTCCGCGGCCGGTGCGCGTCCGAGGGCTACGCGCACAGCTATGGCGGCGTATGCGCAGAGCACGAGGAGACCAGCCCACCACGGGAGCGGGAAGTACCCGGCCGAGGGCGCGTAGTGCGCGATCACCTGCGGGTACTCGACCATCGTCTGCTGCACGGCGAAGGCGGCGGCCGGGGTGATCCGGACCAGCCACTCGGAGACCGGGTCTGGCAGCAGTGGCAACGCCGTCGCGGCGCGGGGGAGGGCGATCAGTGACAGTCCTATGAGGACGGCCACCCAGCCGCGGCGCACCCACACTCCGAGCGCGTAGGCGAGAACGGCGCAGAGCCCCAGCACCGCCGCGAGGCCGACGATCACCCGCACGGTGGTCAGCACGGAGACCGACTGCATCGGGATGCCGTTGCTCTTGAGGATCGCCGTGCTCAGCGGGAGGACGACACCGGCGGCGACCAGGCCGGTGACGAAGGTGGCCGCCCCGACGACGGCCGCACGAGTGGCGATCACCGGCCGGGAAGCGTGGTCTTGTGCCGTGCGGGCGCCGTAGCGGGCCGCGACGACGATGACGATGATCAGCGCGATCACCAGGCCGCTCAAGGTGTTCTCGACACCACGTGCGCCCTGGTCGCTGACCGGGCCGATGTCGCCGGCGCCGCTGACCGTGACGACGCCGTCCTTCTCCACCGCCCCGGACGGGTTGTGGAACTTCTCCCAGTCCGTGTGGTTCATCTCGCCGACCGACTCGCTCCGCCACGTTCCGGTGCCGCCTTCGACGTGGTCGAAGACGCCGACGGCCTGGGTGAACCGGACCTCTTCGATCGCGCCGCCGAGGCCGATCTCGCGGAGGGTGAGGTCGCCGGGGGATGTCGCGAAGAGGCCGACCCGCACGGTGGCGGGGAGCCCGTCGAGCGTGGCGGTGCCGACGGTGTTCCAGTGCTCGCCGTCGGCCGACTCGGAACCGGTGATGGTGTCGCCCGCACGGGTCAGGCGCAACCAGCGCGGTGACTGCTCGGTCACGCCTCCCGTACTCCCTGCGACGTCGTGCCGGTAGTTGTGCTGGAAGCGCACGCCGTGGCTGCCGGTCGCCATGAGCGCCGCGTACTGGGAGCCCTGCCGCACGCCGTCCTTGACGATGATCCCGGTCTTCGCCCACGGCACGAGTCCCGCGACGATCTCGTCGTGGTCGGGCGGCGGATATGTGATCGTCCCGGTCATCGAGGTCAGCCGGACCGTGATGCTGCCCGTCTCGCCGAGGTCGCGATGCCGGAACCAGAACCCGTCGCTCACGGCGGAACCGTCGTCGGCGGTGGGAACTCCCGGGCACGGACCGTCGCACGACGAGCGGTTGCCCATGGCGTACAGCAGGCCCAGCGCGATGACGACGAGCGCCGCGGCGATCAGGGCGACGAGGCGGGCGGGGCGGCGGAACGCGGTCCACTCCCGCCGGAGCAGTTCGGAGGTCGGCATGGGGTCAGTTCTAGGCAGCGGCGGGTAACACGGCCCGAACCGCGCTTGTCATGCCGTTGTTAGGTCGGTCAGGGCATGCTGAGGCCATGATGGGGCAGCGCAGCGGAACCGTGCGGTGGCGGTTCACGATCTTGTACGCCGTCGTGTTCCTGCTGTCCGGCATCGGACTGCTCGTGCTGACCTTCCTGCTCTCCGGCGGCAGCTCGACCGAGGTCGCCCCGATCGGCGGTCAGCCCCCGCAGACCGGTCTCGCCGCCGCGGAGCTGCGAATCCGGCTGCTGCAGGAACAGCTGGACACCGTGCACCAGCAGCAGACCCGCCAGCTGCTGGCCGGCTCGGTCGCGGCACTGGTCGTGATGGCAGCGGTCTCCTTGCTGCTCGGCCGGGGACTGGCGCAGCGCGTGCTGCGGCCGTTGCGGCTCATCACCCGCGCCACCCGCCGCATCTCCGCCGACAGCCTGGACCAGCGGCTGGCTGTCACGGGCCCGGCCGACGAGGTGAAAGATCTCGCCGACACCATCGACGGCCTGCTCGAACGGCTAGAAGCCTCGTTCACCGCCCAGCGCCGCTTCGTCGCCAACGCCTCCCACGAACTGCGGACGCCGCTGGCGACGATGCGGGCCTCGCTGGACGTCGCGGTCGCCAAGCCCGATCCGGCCACCTCGACGCTCCGGCTGGCGGACCGCCTGCGCACCCAGCTGGACCGGGTCGATCACCTGCTCGACGGGTTCCTCGTGCTGGCACGGGCCCAGCACGGCGCTCTGGCCGACGCCGCTCCCGTCGACCTCGCTGATCTCGTCGCCGAGGCGGTGGAGGAACGGAACGCCGACGCGCAGAGCAAGGCCCTGACCGTGACCGTGGACCTGCCGCCCATGACGACTCGCGGCAGCCCGGCGCTGTTGGCGCGGCTGGTCGGCAACGTCGTCGACAACGCCGTCACGCACAACGAGAACGGCGGCTGGATCCGGATCTCCGGATCGGTGAGCGAGGAGGAGGCGGTGCTGGTCGTCGACACCGGCGGGCGAGCCCTCGACCAGGCGGACGTAGACCGCCTGATGCTGCCCTTCGAACGGCTCGGCACCGACCGCACCGGTTCCGCGGGTCTTGGTCTGTCCATTGTGGCCTCTGTCGCCACCGCGCACGACGGCCGCGTCGAGCTGCTCGCCCGGCCAGAAGGCGGCCTGCGCGTGTCGATCGCCCTTCCCACGGCGATGGCACCGGTGTCGGCATGAGGATCCTCGTCGTCGAAGACGATCACGCCCTGGCCGAGGTCGTCACCGAAGGGCTGCGCGACCAGGGCATGGCCGTGGACCTCGCCCACGACGGCCTGGCCGCCGTCGCCAAACTCGACCTCGCCGCCCACGACGTGGTGGTCCTGGACCGCGACCTGCCCGGCGTCCACGGCGACACCCTGTGCCAGATGATCACCGACCGGTCCGAACGGCCGATGGTGCTGATGCTGACCGCGGCGAGCGCCCCCGGCGACCGGGTCAGCGGCCTCACCCTGGGCGCGGACGACTACCTCGCCAAGCCCTTCCACTTCCCGGAACTGGTGCTGCGCATCCAGGCACTGGCCCGCCGCAAACCGCACGCCCGGCCCCGCACGCTGCACGCGGCCGGGATCTCGCTGGACCCGGTGCGCCGCACCGCCGTTCGGGACGGGCGGCAACTCGCCCTCTCGGTGAAGGAGTTCGCCGTGCTGGAGGCGTTGCTGCGGGCCAGTCCAGGATTCTTGAGCGCCGAGGACCTGCTCGAACAGGTGTGGGACGAGAACGCCGACCCCTTCACCAACACCGTCACGGTGACGGTGGGGCGGTTGCGGCGCAAGCTCGGCAGCCCGCCGGTGATCGCGACGACGCCGGGAGTCGGCTATCGCATCGCTTGACCGGCGGGCGCCGAGCTTGTCTGGCCCTGCGGTTCAGCAGGCCGGGAAGAGCGCCCTGGTGCCGCCGGTCGCCTTCCGGTCGCTGAAACGGCACCCGAACCGCGGATCGTCCGTCCGCCGCACGTCGTCACCGGACGGCCGCTTGCCCCGGTCCACCCACGCGGTCAGATCGCGCCACGCGTCGCCGACCTCGGCGGGCGAGAACTCGCAGTGGTCGATCGTGCGGATGGCGCGCTGCACCAGCAGGTGGGTGCGGCCGAAGCGGGCCGCGTCGTCGCGGTAGTCCTGCTCCATCGAGAACGGCACGAACAGGTCGCCGATCCCGTGCAGCGACACGACGGGAGCGCTCGGCAGGCCCTGCACGGACGGGATCTGGGTGAGCGCCCACGTGTTGCGGGCGACGGGATTGGCGGGGCGGACGCGTTGCACTGAGGCGTTGACGTCCACCGGCGTGTTCGGGCGGTATCGGGTGGTGGTGTTCGTGGCCAGCTGCAGCGGGTTGGTGGCGAGGGTGTCGCCGGTCGGCGTGGCGACGAGGTTGAACAGGAACTCCTGCCAGTAGGCGTAGGCCGCGTCGGTGCCGGGCCGGGCGCCGCCGGACAGGGTGGCGACCAGGGCGCGGAACTGGTCGTCGCGGCCCGCCAGCGCCTGCCGGATGCGGGGGACCACGGTGGTGGCGTAGTCCGGGGGCAGGGGATAGGCGCGGATGCCGGTCAGGGTCTGCGCGACGAGGTGGTAGTTCAGGAAGTAGTCGAACAGCTCGTGGTCGCCCATCACACCGCACATCGGCAACGCGCCCGCGTAGAACCCCGGGTACTGCTCCAGCGAACGCGCGATGACGTGCCCGCCCATCGACACGCCTGCCAGGAAGACCTTCTTGGGGCGCTGCACCTTCTGGGCGAACAGCGCCGCGAGTTCCCGAGTCGTCGTCACGCCTGCGCGGACGTCGTAGCTGTTGCCGTAGTAGGACGACGCGGCCCAGGCGTAGCCCCCGTCGAGCCAGCGCTGCCGGAGCCCGTACGGCGGCGCGTCGACGGTGAGGACCTTGCCCTCGCCGCGGTAACCGTGCGCCCACATCGCGAGCCGGCCGTTCCAGCGCGGCGGCACCTCGATGATGTAGCCGGCGTGGCTGTGCACGCCCTGCACGACCTTCGTGGGTTTGCCCCCGACCAGCGCCGGGGCGAGAGGCGGATTGACGATCGTGTAGCCGGGCAACGGCTTGTCGCCGCCACCACCACCGCTGGCGGCCGCGGGGTGCGCGGCGGCGGTGAACACCAGAACGAACGACAACGCGACGCTGAGCAGTCGTCTCATGTCACCGGACGTTACTAGCGGCCCGGCCAGGACAACAGGAATCCGTTCGGCCGCACCCCGGTGGTCATCCGGTACCGCCGAATGCCTGTCGTGGACAATGTCACAAGGCACTTCGCGGCCGTCATCGGCGCCGTGACACTGGCCCGATGGAATCGGGGTTGCTCGACCAGGTCGTGAACACCACGGACTATCCGCTGACCGAACCGGACAGCGCGGCGTGGCGGGAAGTCGTCGAGCGCACCCACCACGACCTGCACACCGTCGGCTGCAGCGTCCTGCCCGATTTCATCCGGCCCGCCCTGCACGACGATCTACGGCGGGAATGCGCGCGGATCGCGCCACAGGCGTACTACGACGTCGAGACCGTGAACGCGTACAACATCGCCGTCGACACACCGCTTCCTCCGGACCACCCCGGCCGCACCACGATGGAACGCGGCAACGCCTTCGTGGCACGGGACCACATCCCGCGCGACGCGATCATCCACCAGCTCTACACCAGCGAGGTGTTCCAGCGGTTCGTCGCCGGCTGTTTCGAACTGCCGCGGCTGCACGAGCTGGCCGACTCGCTGTCCGGCCTGGTGCTCAACGTGATCCCTCCCGGCCGCGCGCACCCGTGGCACTTCGACACCAACGAGTTCACCGTCAGCATGCTGACCCAGCTGCCCGACGACGGCGGCGAGTTCCAGTACTGCCCGAACATCCGCTCGGCGGAGGAGGAGAACTTCGGCGACGTGCGGGCGGTGCTGGCCGGCGAGGGCGACCATCTCGTCCGCCGGCTCACGCTCCGCGTCGGCGATCTCCAGCTGTTCAAGGGACGCTATTCACTGCACCAGGTCAGCACCGTGCGCGGCGAACGGCAGCGGCACACCGCGATCTTCGCCTACAGTCTGCGGCCCGGGGTCGTGGGAAGCGTGGCCAGGACGCGGCAGCTGTTCGGCCGGGTGATGCCGGACCACCTCGCGGCCGAACAGGCCGGTGTGCGGGTGGACGAGCGACTGGCCTGAGGGAGACACGTGCGATTCGACGCGACCGGCAAAGTCGAGCTCGACCACATCTACACCCAGCCCGATCCGCGCGCCTACTTCTCGTCGTTGCGCGGGCTCGAGTACCAGATCCCGCAGCTGGCCAAACCGCACTTCACCGCGCTGATCGACGAGTACCGCGCGGCGCGGGGGATCGACACCCCGACGGTGCTCGACATCGGTTCGTCCTACGGGATCAACGCGGCACTGCTGCGCTGCGACCTCACGATGGACGACCTGTACGACCGGTACTGCGGCATCGACGAACGCGATCACGCCGAGGTGCTGGCCGACGACCAGGAACTCGTCCGGGAGCGCGGAAAGGCGATCCCGGCAAGGTTCGCCGGCCTCGACATCTCGGCACCGGCCCTGTCCTACGCGACGGCGGCCGGGTTCCTCGACGACGGCGTGCGCGCGGATCTCGAACGGTCCGACCCCACTCCTGACCAGGCGCGGCGGCTGCAGGACGTCGACCTGGTCATCTCGACCGGCAGCCTCGGCTACGTCGGCGCGAACACCCTCACCCGAGTCGTGGCCGCCAGCGGAGCACCCTGGATGGCGCACTTCGTGCTGAGGATGTTCCCGTTCGACGAGATCGAAGCGAGTCTCGATCAACTCGGCTACGTCACCGTGCGGCACGACCACGTGTTCAAGCAGCGCCGGTTCATCTCGCCGGAGGAGCAGTCGCGGGTGCTCGACACGCTGTCCGGCGTGGGAGTGGATCCGACCGGCCTGGAGGCCGACGGCTGGTTCTACGCTCAGCTCTACGTTTCGAAGCGGCCCACCTAAAACGACCCCTGAGGTGACAGTGAACGACGGCAAGACGTTCAGCTACGAGGACCAGCTGCCGCGGGTGCCCCTGCCCACGCTGGAGGAGAGCTGCGCGCGGTTCCTGGAGTGGTGCGCGCCGCTGCTGACCGAGTCCGAGCTGTCGGCCACCGAGACCGCGGTCGAAGGATTCCTGGCGCCGGACAGCGCGGCTCGTGGCCTGCACGCCGAACTCGAGGAGTTCAACGCCCAGGCCGGTGTGCGCAGCTGGCTCGACGAGTTCTGGCCCACCCGCTATCTCGGCCGCCGGGACCGGATCGCGCTGAACGCCAACTTCTTCTTCCTGTTCCGCGACGTCGCCGAGACCCAGGAACAACGAGCGGCGGCGCTGATCTCCGCCGCGGTCGCGTACAAGGTGCGGCTCGACGCGGAGGCCATCCCGCCGGTCGTGTTGCGGGACGTGCCGCAGTCCATGGTGCAGAACAAGTTCCTGTTCTCCGCCACCCGGATTCCGCACGCCCGGCAGGACACCGCGCGCACTTCGTTCCCGTCCACCGCCCGGCACGTCGTGGTCTTCTTCCGCGGCAACGCGTTCCGGATGGACGTCTTCGGCCAGGACGGTGTGCCGCACGACCTCGGCGACCTCACCGGCGGCCTGCAGGCGATCATGAAGGTGGACCGCGCGGAGTTCTCGGCCGGGCCCTTCACCACCAAGGCACGGGCGGAGTGGGCGAGCACTCGTGAGGCACTGCTCGTCGACAACGCCGAGGCGCTGGAGACGATCGAGACCGCGTTGTTCTGCGTGGCGCTGGAGGACTTCGCGCCCGCGGACACGCTGGCGGCCTGCGACCAGCTGCTGCACGGCGACAGCGCGAACCGGTGGTTCGACAAGGCCGTGACGTTCATCGTCTTCGCGGACGGCCGCGCGGGCATCAACGTCGAGCACTGCGAACTGGACGGCACCACGATCCTCGCGTTCACCGACGCGATGCTCAGCACGCCGACCGAGGAGCACCTGCGCGTCTCCGGTGCGACGTCGCAGGGCCTGCCCGCGACCGAGCCGATCGAGTTCGTGCTGACCGACGAGCTGCGCGAGGACTCCCTTGCGGCCGCAGCGTCGTTCGCCCAGTACGGCGCGGACACCGCGACGGTGACGCTGTCGTTCGAGGACTTCGGCAAGCAACGCGCGAAGGAACTGCGGATCTCGCCGGACGCGTTCGTGCAGATGGCGTACCAGCTCGCGCACCAGCGGTCGAAGGGCCTCCAGGGCGCCACGTACGAGTCGATCGGCACCCGGCAGTTCCAGAACGGGCGCACCGAGGCGATGCGGGTGGTGACCCCGGAAGCCGTGCGGTTCGTGTCCACAATGGAGGATCCGGCGGCCTCCCGCGCCACTCGCCGGGCGGCGTTGCGGGCAGCGGCGGACAAGCACGTCCAGCGTGCCAAGGAATGCCAGGTCGGTGCGGCCCCCGAACAGCACCTGTGGGAGCTGCAGCTGATCCAGAAGCGGCGCGGCGGCACCGAACCGCTCGCGCTGTACGACACCCCCGGCTGGACGATCATGCGCGACGACTACCTGAGCACCAGCTCGGCGCCGTCGGAACACATCCAGTACTTCGGCTTCGGTTCGACCAGCTCGAAGTGCATCGGTGTCGCCTACGTGCTGCTGCCCGACCGGTTCAACCTCTACCTGAGCACGCCCCGCCCGGTCGCGGACGAGATGCACACCTTCGCCGCCCATCTCGGCGAGGCGATCCACGAACTGCAGGACCTGCTCGCGACGGACGACTGATCGGCCGACTGATCGGCAGAGCGCCGGGCCCGCGGGTCCGGCCTCAGCCGACCTCGTCGATGTACGAGGTGCCGGCCGCGGCGTGCGGACCGTAGCGCTGCCACTCCTCGCGCAGCCGCAGGCGTCCGTCCGGCGTGAACTCGGGCGTGTTCACGGTGTGCCCGCAGATCACGTCGCCGTTCGTCAGCACCATCGTGTATCCCATGTGGAGGGTGTCGTCCGGCGCGCGCGTCCCGGCGATCGAGCCGCGGCGGACGGCGCCACCGGCGAAGTCGGCCCAGACGAGGTCGCCCTCCTGGTGGTACTCGGCGACGGTGTTCGGGTCGCTGTCGGGCTTGCGGAACCTGCGGCCGTTGTAGTCGATCACGCCAGGTACTCCTCGGCCATGACGCCGTCCCACCAGATCGCGTAGTACGAGAAGTCCTCGTCGTGCGGGTTGAGGACGTGGTGGTTCACGTCCCCCGGCATCAGCATCAGGTCGCCCGCCGCGAGCACGTGGGTGTGCTCGCCCACGACGACCTCCGCGCGTCCCGCCATCGCGATGAACAGCTCCTGCTCGCGGTGCATGTGCGTGTCGGTGCGGTCGCCGGGGCGCAGCACGCACCAGGCACCGCGGAATGGTGTGGCCAGGCCGGGCCACGGGTGCAGCAGCTTGAGGTCGAGCCCGTGCTCGCGGACGAGGTTCTCGGGCTCGCGCCTGCGGAAGTCCACGTGGTCTGTCGGCATCCCCAACTCCGATCGACGTTCGGCGACGATGCGGAGCGTAGGTTCGCGGGTTTCCCGGCCGACAGGGGACGCTTTCCCTGTCGTGTCAGGAACTCCTGCCACGGCGTGCAAGGCACCGCCTCCGGGTCTCTTGCCCCTGAGTCTCATGGAACAGCCCTCGACCCGTTGCCTCATGGCGTCTGCAAGTACCACCAACTCAAGATCATCCAGCACTTTGCCGCCACCAACTCGCCGGCCGCCGCCGCGGCCCGGTTCGTGCCGCCGGCCGGGTTCCAGGGCGGTTGGGTGTAGTTGGAGGCGATTCGATCAAGAGTTGGTGGTACTTGCAGACGCCGACAGCGCCACCCATTGGGGGCAAGCATCTAGCGGCCCAGCCCCGCGTCGCGGGCGAGGACGATCGCCTGGGCGCGGTCGGCGACGCCGAGCTTCGCGAAGATCGCGGACACCCGGTTGCTGATGGTCTTCGACGCCAGGGTGAACTCGCGCGCGATGGCGACGTTCGACCGGCCGGCGGCGATCCGGTCGAGCACCTCCCGCTCCTTTTCGGTGAGCTGCGGGAAGGGATACGGCGACCGTTCCACCACCGGGTGCATGAGCGCTCTGAAGCGGGCGGCGATGGTCTTGCCGATGAGGAACTCACCCGCCGCGACGGCCTGGATGCCGCGCACGATCTGGTCCGGATCGGCGTTCTTCAACAAATAACCTCGTGCGCCCGCGCGAATCGCCGCGATGACCGTCGCGTCGCAATCACGGGCGCTGAAGACCAGAATGCCCGTTTCGGGGCTTGCGCGCGCTATTTGTTCCATCAATAGGCTGTTTTCGGATCCAACGGTGTCCACGTCGATGACCAGCACATCGGGCCGGCACCGCGCGGTCTCCGCCACGACCTCAGAAGAAGTGGAAGCTTCACCTACTACAGATACGCCGTCCACGCGTTCGACCACGGAACGCACTCCGTGCCTGATGGCGGGCTGTGTGTCGGCGATGACCACGGTCACCGTGGCAGGTCTGTGCAGGACGGCGATGTCATTGCCGCGGCGTAGTGGTGGCATGGCCGCATGTTCTACCTGAGTCATCGGTCTCCCCCGAAAATAGCGTTCTCGTCATTCCATCGCGGTCACCTGATCTCCCCCAACGAGTCAGCACCGGCCGTAGGGTATATCGCGCTGTTGCAGTAAGTCGCGATCCGGAAAACGAGGTTTTCACTCGTTCGGCCCAACATCCGTTCCGTTGCCGTGACGACCGGAGTAGCGGTGCGGACTGCGATCGGCCTGCCCGTTTGGCGAAGCGGCCCAGCGGTGCACCGCAACGGGTGACACCCCGTGCACGTTTCCATGATCATCTTCATGAACCGATTCCGGACGTCGTTGCCCTGCAAAGGAATCGGCTTTGCCCATACGACCGGGAACAGTTCCCCTACCTGTTGGGAAGGGCCGCTACCTAGCCTCTGGAACGCCACTCGGGGACGAACAGAGGGGGACGTGTGACTGTCCAGGACGTTGGCGTACTGGCGATCGGCGCAGGGCCGGCGAACCTCGCCCTCGCGGTCGCGATCGAGGAGTCCGGTGCACGGGAGCTCGCGGGGGACACCCTCGTGCTGGAGCAGCACGAGGACGTCAAGTGGCAGCGCGGCACGCTCATGCCGTGGGCACGCAGCCAGGTCTCGTTCCTCAAGGACCTCGTGACGTTGCGCAACCCGCGCAGCCGGTTCTCGTTCCTGAGCTTCCTGTACGACCAGGGCAGGCTCGACGAGTTCGTCAACCTCGGCACGTTCCACCCGTACCGCTGGGAGATGTCCGACTACCTGCAGTGGGTCGCGTCGTCGCTGGAACGGGTTTCCGTGCGCTACAACGCTCGCGCCCAGCGGATCGAGCCCGCGCGCGGTGTGGACGGCGTGATCACCGGCTGGACCGTGACGCTCGCGAACGGCGACGTCATCCGATGCCGCGACCTGGTCGTCGGCGGTGGCCGCGACCCGCACGTGCCCGAGGTGTTCGCCGGTCTGCCCGCCGAGAAGGTCCTGCACAGCTCGCAGTACCTCAACCGGATCGGCGAGGTGCCGAAGGACCGGCCACTGCACGCCGTCGTGGTGGGTGGCGCGCAGAGTGCGGCCGAGATCTTCTACGCGTTGCACTCCGACCTGCCGGAGAGCCAGGTCACGATGGTGGTGCGGTCGATCGGCCCGCAGAACTACCAGACCAGCAAGTTCATCAACGAGGCGTTCTTCCCGTCCTATGTGGACGAGTTCTACGACACGCCGCCCGAGGTCCGCGCGCAGATCCTCGACGAGATGCGGTTCGCGAACTACGCGGGCCTCGCGCCGCCGTTCCTCGACGAGCTCTACACGATGCTGTACCAGCAGAAGATGCTGGGGCCACAGCGTTCCAGCATCCGGTCGATGACCGAGGTCGCCGGCGCGCGGCAGGACGGCGACGAGATCGTGCTGGACCTGCACGACCGCAAGACCGGCAAGATCGACCCGGTGCGCTGCGACCTCGTGGTGCTGGGCACCGGCTACGACCAGCGGATGCCCGCGATGGCGCGTGATCTCGCCACGCAGCTCGATCTCGACGACATCGCCGTCAGTCGCCAGTACCGCGTCGACATCGGTGGCGCGGCGTGGGGCGCGCTGTACCTGCAGGGCGTGAACGAGAAGACGCACGGCATGTCCGACACGTTGATCAGCGTGCTCGCGCACCGGTCGCAGGACATCGTCAACGACCTGCTCGCCCGCCGCGGCGCCGCCGAGCTGAGGAGCGCCTGATGAGCAAGCTCCTGGTGATCGCACCCGGCCCGACGGCGAACGGCGACCTGCACCTGGGCCACCTCGCCGGACCGTTCCTCGCCGCCGACATCTGCGCGCGGTACGCCCGTGCCGCCGGGTGCGACGTGCTGTTCGGCACCGGCATCCACTCGACGCAGAACTACATCGTCACCACCGCGCGCCGTCTCGGCGTCCGGCCAGAGGACCTGCGCGAGAAGTCGGCGGAGGCGGTCGAGACGTCGCTCGCGGCGATGGGCATCGAACCGGACGGGTTCGTGCGGTTCGACGAGCGGTACGTCAAGACGGTCGTCACTTTCTTCGATCGCTTGCACAGCGCCGGAAAGCTGCGGCTGCGCGCGGTGAAGTTCCCGTACTCGCCGCGCACCGGCGAGTTCCTCACCGACGCGTACGTGCGCGGCGGCTGCCCGGTGTGCCTGACGGCCGGCTGCGCCGGGTTGTGCGAGGGCTGCGGCCACTGGATCGCCTCCGGTGAGCTCGTCGACCCGCAGTCCACGCTGCACCCGGACGACCCGGTCGAGCTGCGCGAGGAGAAGGTGCTGGTCCTGCCGGTCGAGGAGTACCGGGCGGGACTGGAGGAGTTCTTCGCGCGGCACGCGCCGACGTTGCGGCCGAGGCTGGCGCGGATGATCGAGGAGATGCTGGCGCGGCCGTTGCCGGACTACCCGGTCACGCTGCCGATCTCTTGGGGCATCCCCGCGCCGTTCCCCGAGGTCGACGGCCAGGTGATCTACTCGGACACCGAGACGATCACCTGGAGCATCCACGCGTCCGCGCTCGCGGCCCAGAGCCGCGGCGAGGTGCTGGAGAGCGACGACGAGCTGTGGTTCGGCGACACCGAGGTCGTCTACTTCTTCGGCTCCGACGCGGGTTTCGCGTTCGCCGTCGCCGGTGTCGCGATGCTGCTGGCCCTCGGGCAGTACGTGCTGCCGGAACAGTTCGTCACCAACGAGTTCTACGAGCTGGAGAACGACAAGTTCTCCACCAGCCGCGGGCACCTCGTCACCGGCCAGGAGCTGCTGGACGAGGGCGTCCCGCGCGACCTCGTCCGGTTCTACCTCGCCTCGACCAGCCCGGAGTTCCAGCGGACGAACTTCACCCGCGCCGCGATGGCGGACGTGACGTCGTCGCGCCTGGTCGCGCCGTGGAACCGGATCGCGGCCAAGGTCAACGCGCTGACACCGGCCCCGCTGCCGGTCTCGGAACGGTCCCGCGTCGCCGCGCGGTTGATCACGGAACGCTTCGCCGGCGCCTACGACATCCGGCGGTTCAGCATCACGGCGGCGGCGTTCACGCTCACCGAGCAGCTCGCCCGCCTGGACGCCTTCGCAGTCACGGCGGAGAACGCGGGCGACTTCTGCCACGAGGTCGACGTGTTCCTGCGTTGCGCCGCGCCGATCCTGACCGACCTCGCCGCGAAGGTGTTGCCGGACACCACGATCCCGGCGACGTTCGACACCCGTGAGGTCACGCCCCGACGACTGCCGCACCTCCCAGAGTGATGGCCAGGGTCGTCATCGTGGGGGCGGGCGTCACGGGCCTCGTCACGGCGGTGGAGTGCGCGCTCGCCGGGCACCAGGTGACGGTGCTCGACCGCAACAGCATCCCCAGTTCGGTGTCCACGTCGTTCGATCAGCACCGCGCGCTGCGGACACTCGTCCCGGACGACGTGGACGCCACCCTCGGCCGGCTCGCCGCACACCGGCGGTGGCTGGAGCTGGAGTCGTTGCTGGACACCAGGTTCTACCGCCGGGTCGGCATCGTCACGGCCTGGCCGCGCGCCCAGGCGGCGGTGATGGCCGAGCAGGCGGCGGCGTGCGGGCTGCCCGTCGAGACGCTCGAGCAGGAGAAGCTGCCGCACCTCGTGTTCGCCGACGACTCCGTCGGCGTGCTGGAGGCCGACGCCGGGGTGTTGCTCGCGGCACGCGTGCTGGTCGCAGCCGTGCGCTGGCTGATCGAGCACCCACTGGTGTCGTTGCGGCCCAACAGCCGGGTCGTCGCCGTCGACACCGGCCGCGTCGAGGTCGAGGGCGGCGGCGCGATCCGGGCGGACCTGGTGCTGATAGCAGAAGGTCCCTGGACCGCCGAACTGGTCGACGTTCCGGTGCGGCTGCACCGCCAGACGATGGTGTATCTCCGGCCGCCGGAGCCGCTCATGCAGTGGTGGGAGAACGCACCTGGTGCCGGACGCCTCGGCGACGACGGCCGGGCGTGGCTGCTGCCACCCGGTGACGGCACCCTGCTGAAGATCAGCTCGGACGCGGTGTGCCGCGAGGTGGAGTCCGTCGGCAGCCGCGAACCCGACCACGACTGGGTCGACCGTCTGCTCTCCGCGTCGATCGTGTCCGATGTGGACAGATACACCGTGGTAGCGGTGAAGCACTGCCACTACGCCACCGACGCCGTCACGGGCGGCGCGCTGCTGACCGAGGTGGCTCCGGCCGTCTGGGCACGCGCGGCCTGCGGCGGCAGCGGGTTCGGTTCGGCGCCACTGGTCGCCGGACGCATCGTCGATGCGCTTCACGCCCTTGAGGAGGCAGCCTGATGACAGAGAAAACCGGGGTGGACAGCGGGGTTTTCGCCACGTTGCGGGCGACACCCACCCCCGTCCGCTATCTCCTCGGGGGCGTGCTGATCAACCAGCTCGGCGCCTTCGTCCAGACGTTCATCCTGCTGTACCTGACCTTCCGCGGCGACTCGATCGGCATCGCCGGTCTGTGTCTCGCCGCGTACAGCGTCGGGTCGATCTTCGGCACGCTGCTCGGCGGCGAGCTCACGCACCGGCTCGGCCCGCGCACCACGATCACCCTGGCCATGCTGGCCTCCGCGCCGCTGGTGGCGTCGATCCCGCTGGTGGCCGAGATCCCGGTGGTGCTGTTCCTGGTCGTCGGTCTCGCGGGACTGGTGACGCAGGCGTACCGGCCGGCCGCGGCGGTGCTGCTCAGCGACCTGATGCCGGAAGAGCACCAGGTGATGGGCTTCTCGATGATGCGCATCGCGCTGAACACCGGCGCCGCGCTCGCCCCGCTCATCGCCGCCGGGCTGATCCTCGTCGACTGGGACCTGCTCTTCTACCTCGACGGCGCCACGGCACTGCTCTACGGCCTGCTGGCGTACGCGCTGCTGCCCCGCGTCAAGGCACCGGAAGAGCACGAAGAGAAGTCCACCGTGGACTCTCGCACCGCGTACTCGACGATGGCGCGCGACCCCAAGTACCTCGCCTACCTGGCCGCGGTGTTCCTCGGCACGATCGCGTACGCGCAGTCCGTCACGGCGCTGCCGCTGGAGATCGTCGCGGACAAGTACCCGACCAGCCTCTACAGCGCGGTGCTCACGATCTCGTCGCTGGTGCTCATCACCTGCGAACTGAAGATCACGACGTACATCGTCAAGATCCCGGCGCACGTCGCCGTGCTCGCCGGGCACATGGTGAACTCGCTCGGCTTCGCCCTTTACGCCTTCGCCGTGCACTCCGGGATGTTCGTGATCCTCGGCGCGGTGTTCGCGGTGAGCGGCCTGATGATCGCCGGACCGACCATGTTCGCGCACCCGGCGAAGTTCCCGGCGGCGTACAAGTCCCGGTACATGGGCACGATGCAGGCGGTCATCGGGCTCGCCTCCGCGATCGGTCCGCTGTTCGGCGTGTTCACGTTCAACTCGCTCGGCGGCGCGTTCTGGATCGTCATCGCGCTGGTCAACGGTGTTGCCGGCCTTCTCGCGGTCTACGGCGTCCGGGAAGCGATCAAGCCCGTGGCCAGCACCGAGAGCGAGACCGAGCCGGTGGGAGGCAAGGCGTGAAGCCCGTCATCGTCGTCGGGTTCGTCGGCGTGACGATCGGCCTGGTTGCCGAGTTCCAGCCGGACGACTCGCTGATCTACGTCGAGGAACCGGACGTGGTGCGCAAGCGGCACGTGCGCGAGCAGATCGAGGGCGTCGGGTTCGTCCGCGGGCTGATCGAGTGGGAGTACCTCACACCGGGCAAGGCGGACGAGTTCTTCCACGCCCACCGCGACCTCGATCCGGCGGCGATCATCCCGGCGATCGAGTACGCGACGCCGTTCGCCGCCCGGCTGGCCGAACGCTACGGCCTGCCCGGTGCGACGCTCGGGGCGGCGCAGATCATGCGGGACAAGGCGTTGCTGCGCCAGGTCACCGCGGCCGCCGGCATCCGCAACCCGGCCAGCGCCGGGGTCACGAGCCCCGCGGACGTCCTGGCGTTCATGCGGGGCAGGGCGATCGTGCTCAAGCCGTCGAACCGGCAGGCGTCCGTGGGCACGCAGGTGATCCACGACCTGGACGACATCGAGCAGGCCTGGGCGCACTGCACGCGGCAGGACGAGGGCATCTTCGTCCCGGACCGGCCGATGGAGCTCTCGATGCTCGCCGAGGAGTTCGTCGAGGGTGAGGAGTTCAGCGTCGAGATGCTGGTGCGGGACGGGAAGTCGTTGTTCGCCAACGTCACCGGCAAGCAGCTCGTCCCCGGCCCGCGCCCGGTCGAGCTCGCGCACATCGTGCCCGCGGACATCCCGGCCGAGCTGGACGACCTGCTCAAGGCCGAGACCGCGCGGGTGATCGACGCGACCGGGTTCCGCGACGGCATCGTGCACTGCGAGTGGATCGTCGCGGACGGCGTGCCGCACCTGGTCGAGTGTGCGGGAAGGCTGGCCGGCGACGGCATTCTGGACGTCGTCCAGCTCGCCTACCCGGTCGACCTGCTGCGCGCCTACTACGCCGTGCTCAAGGGCGAGGACCCGCCGGGCGATCTGCCGAAGCGCGCGAAATCCGGTGCTGCCGTGCGGTTCCTGACGATCGAACCCGGCGTCGTCGAGAGCGTCGAGGGCGTGGACGAGGCACGGCAGCTGGACGGCGTGCACCTGCTCCAGGTGACGGTCGCGCCGGGAGAAAAGTTCGAGGGCCTGCGCAGCTCGTGGGACCGCGCGGGCATTGTCATGGCCACCGGCGACACGGCGGCAGAAGCGTTGCGCCGCGCGGAAACTGCCGCAGCGACCGTGCACATCCAAGTCAGGTAACAGTTTTTCCCGAGCGGTCGGGAACGGTTCCTCTTCTTTTCGGGGAACTCCCTTGTCTAGCGTCATTTTCGGATGCGGAATCGCGATCACCCGAGGGGGAAGTGTGGCTGACCGAGAGGTTGGGGTTCTGGCGATCGGCGCGGGTCCGGCGAACCTGGCGCTCGCCGTCGCGATCGAGGAGTCCGAATCGGACCTGGCCGAGAACACCCTTCTGCTGGAACAGAGTCCGGACGTCAAGTGGCAGCGCAACCTGCTCATGCCGTGGGCGCGCAGCCAGGTCTCGTTCCTCAAGGACCTGGTGACGTTGCGCAACCCGCGCAGCCGGTTCTCGTTCCTCAACTTCCTGCACGACCAGGGACGGCTCGACGAGTTCGTCAACCTCGGCACCTTCAGCCCGTACCGCTGGGAGCTGTCGGACTACCTCCAGTGGGCCGCGAAGTCGTTGGAGCGCGTGCAGATCCGCTACGACTCCCGTGCGCAGAGCATCGAGCCGACGCGGTCGGACGACGGGGCGATCACCGGCTGGGAAGTGTCCCTCGTGGACGGTGACCGGATCCGTTGCCGTGACCTCGTCGTCGGCGGTGGTCGTGACCCGCGCATCCCGGACGTGTTCGGCGAGCTGCCGGCCGAGCGAATCGTGCACAGCGCCCAGTACCGCACCAGGATCGCGCAGATCCCGAAGGACGAGCCACTGCGCGCGGTGGTCGTGGGTGGGGCGCAAAGCGCGGCGGAGATGTTCTACGCGCTGCACCAGAACCTGCCCGAGAGCCAGGTGACGATGGTCGTCCGGTCGATCGGGCTGCAGAACTACCAGCACAGCAAGTTCGTGAACGAGTTGTTCTACCCGTCGTTCGTCGACGAGTTCTACGACAGCCCGCCCGAGGTGCGCAAGCAGGTCCTCGACGAAATGCGCCTCACGAACTACTCCGGCCTCGCACCGGAGTTCCTCGACAACCTCTACATGATGCTCTACCAGCAGAAGGCGCACGGGCCGCAGCGCTCGTGGGTGCGGCCGATGACCGAGGTCGTCGCCGCCCGCGTCGAGCAGGACGAGGTGGTTCTCGACCTGCGCGACCGCATGAGCGGCAAGGTCGAGCCGCTGCACTGCGACCTCGTGCTCGTCGGCACCGGCTACGACCCGCGGATGCCGTGGCTCGTCAGGGATCTGGCGGAAAGAGCAGGCATCGACGAGATCAACGTCAGCCGCCGCTACCGCGTCGACCTCGGCGAGTCCGCCTGGGGCGCCATGTACCTCCAGGGCGTGAACGAGGAGACGCACGGCATCGCCGACTCGCTGATCAGCGTCATCGCCCACCGCTCGCAGGACATCCTCACCGACCTGCTCGCCCGGCGTCAGCACTCTTCTCCGGAAACGGGAGTGAAGGCATGAGCAACCCCGCGATCCTCGTCATCGGCAGCGGCCTCAAGGTCTACCGCGAGTACCTCGTCGCGCCGATTGCCCGGCGCGCCCAGGCCGCGGGCATCGACCTGGTCCTGATCAACAACCTCAACCCCACCTGGCAGCACCAGTACTTCGACGAGATCATCGTGGCGAACGTCTTCGACTCGGAAGTCATGGGCGAGACCGCCCGCGAGGTCGTGGCACGCCGCAACGTCGTCGGCCTGATGTGCTGGGACGAGCCGCTGGTCCTCGACGCGGGCCTGCTCGCGGCCGAGTTCGGTGTGCCGGGCCTGTCCGCGGCGGGCGTGCGCGGCTGCCGCGACAAGGAACGCACCCGTGCCGTGCTCACCGCCGCCGGCCTGCACCAGCCCGGTTTCGAGCTCACGACGACCGTGGAGCAGGCCCGCGCCGCCGCACAACGCATCGGCTACCCGGTCGTGATCAAGCCGCGTGCGATGGGCGCGAGCATCGGGGTCGTCTTCGCCACCGACGAGTCCGAGCTCGACGAGGCGTTCCACGTCGCGCTCGCCGCGAGCGAGGTGGATCCGGGGCCGTACCGCGCGAGCGCGATCGTCGAACGTTACGCGCCCGGCCCCGAGATCAGCGTCGACGGTGCCGTGTACAAGGGCGAGTACCTGCCGATGTTCCTGGCGCGCAAGCACAGCAGCGACCACCCGTACTTCGAGGAGGTCGGTCACGTCGTCGACGCGAACGATCCGTTGCTGGACGACCAGGACCTGATGCGGCATCTGGCCAGGGCGCACGAGGCGCTCGGCATCGAGAACGGCATCACGCACAGCGAGGTGCGGCTGACCGACCGCGGCCCGCTGATCATCGAGATCAACGGCAGGCTCGGCGGTGACCTCATCCCGTTCCTCGGCCGCACCGCCACCGGCATCGAACCCGGCGAGGTGCTGTTCGACGTCACGACCGGGCAGCGTCCGGACATCACGCCGGCGCACCGCCGCGTCGCGGGCATCCGCTTCGGCTACCCGGACCAGGACTGCCTGCTGCAGGCGATCAAGGTGCCCGCCGACGCGCCGGGCCTGGTCGCCACCTCGCCGATGTGCGAGCCCGGCACGACGTTGCGGCTGCCTCCCGGCGGTTACCTGGCGCGGCACTCGTTCGTCGTGTGCGAGGCCGAGGACACGCAGACCTGCCTCGACCGCCTGACGACCGCCGCCGGCCTGGTGGAGCTGGAGACCGAACCGGTCGGGCCGGCGGACCCCGACGCGCCGTTCGCGATGCCCGCCGGACTGCTGGACGTGGACCAGTGACGACTATCAGGAGCGAGAACATGACCACGGTGGCCGACGAGCCCCGCACGGCGACCGAGATCATCGCCCGCGCCAAGGCCCTCGCGCCGGTGCTGCGCGCCCGGTCCGCCGAGATCGAGGAGGCGGGGCAACTCCCGCTGGACGTCGTGGAGTTGTTGCGCGCCACCGGTGTGCACCGCATGTGCTTCCGCCGCGAGTGGGGCGGCCCTGAGCTCACCTCGATGGAGCAGACGCAGGTCGCCGAGGCGCTCGCGTACGGCGACGCGTCCGCCGCGTGGTGCGGCATCATCGGCGCGAACACCGGTCTGCTCGCGAACTTCCTCGAGCCGGACGTCGTCCGCGAGGTCTACCCGCGCCTCGACATGGTCACCGCCGGCGTGCTGGCCCCTGCCGGGCGCGCCGACAAGGTGCCCGGCGGGTTCCGGCTGAGCGGCCAGTGGTCGTTCGGCAGCACCATCCACCACGCGGAGTGGGTGATGTCCGGCGCGTTCGTCTTCGAGAACGGCGAGCCGTACGCGAGCCCGGACGGCAGCAACCCGCACGAGTCGCGCCAGTTCCTGGTGCCGCAGGACCGGGTCGAGATCCTGGACAACTGGGACACCACCGGTCTGCGCGGCAGCGGTAGCTCCGACTACCGGATCACGGACGTGTTCGTGCCCGAGCGGCACACCCTCACGTTCGACAACCCGCGCTGCGAACCGCACCCGCTGGCGCAGCCCGAGTCGTTCATGCGCAGCCTCTGTGGTGTTCCGCTCGGCGTCGCGCGGGCCGCTCTGGACTACGCCCGCGAATCCGTGATGCAGCGCGTGGACCGGATGACCGGCACGGACTGGGCGGACATCTGGCGTGTGCAGGTGACGCTGGCCGAGTGCGAGGCCGACTTCAACGCCACCCGCAACGGCGTCTACTCCGCGATGACGCGGCAGTGGGAGGTCCTGTCGGCCGGCGGCACGCTGGACGACCTCACGATGGACGAACGGGCCACGTCGCCGATCGCGTGGCTGCACGCGTTCCGCACGTCCCGCTCGATCGTGAACCGCCTGTTCGACCTGTTGCAGACGTGGTCGATCCACCGGTCCTCGCCGATGGACCGCTGGATGCGCGACACGGCGACCATGTGCCAGAACCTCTCCGCGCAGGACGCGATCCTGGAGTCCGTGGGCGCGTACCTGCTCGGTCGCCGGCCCAAGTTCCGCATCTGCCTCGGCATCGTCAAGTAGGGGAAGAAAGATGACCATGACGAGGGTGACCGCTGCCCAGACCGCGGCGGAACTCATTGAGCGCGCCAAATCGCTGGCGCCGATGCTGCGCGAACGGTCCGCGGAGATCGAGGCGCTGCGGAACCTGCCGCCGGACATCGTGGACACGTTGCGGGACAACGGTGTGTTCCGCATGTGCTTCGGAAAGCACTGGGGCGGCCTGGAACTGACCTCGATGGAACAGCTCGAGGTCGTCGAGTCGCTGTCCTACGGGGACGCCTCGGTCGGCTGGTGCTCGATGATCGGCTCGAACACCGGGATCTACGCCGAGTTCATCGATCCGGTCGTGGCGAAGGAGATGTTCCCGAACCCGGACCAGATCGTCGCCGGATTGCTGCAGCCGTCCGGTCGCGCCGAGAAGGTGCCCGGCGGCTACCGGCTGAGCGGGCGATGGCCGTTCGGCAGCGGCATCGACCACGCCGACTGGGTGATCTCCGGCGGGTTCGTCTTCCAGGACGGCAAGAAGTACGCGAGCCCGGACGGCAGCAACCCGCACGAGTCGCGCCAGTTCCTCGTGCCGCGCGACCAGGTCGAGGTGATCGACAACTGGTACACGACCGGCCTGTGCGGCAGTGGCAGTTGCGACTACACGATGAACGAGGTCTTCGTACCCGAGGAGCACTCGTTCAGCTTCGACGACGTCCGCGGCCGGCGCGGCCCGCTCGCCCAGCCGGATGCCTTCACCCGCACGATGTGTGGTGTCTCGCTCGGCGTGGCTCGTGCTGCGCTGGACTACGCCCGTGAGTGCGTGCTGAAGCGCGTCGATCGGATGACCGGCACGGACTGGGCCGACATCTGGCGCGTGCAGGTGACGCTGGCCGAGTGCGAGGCCGACTTCAACGCCACTCGCGCAGGTGTCTACGGCGCATTGGAACGGCAGTGGGAAGTGCTCGCTGCTGGTGGCGTGCTCGACGACCTCGACCCGATCGACCGCGCCGCCTGCCCGCTGTCGTGGGTGCACGCGTTCCGGATGTCGCGCTCGATCGTGAACCGCCTGTTCGACCTGTTGCAGACGTGGTCGATCCACCGGTCCTCGCCGATGGACCGCTGGATGCGCGACACCGCCACGATCTGCCAGCACCTCGCCGCGCAGGACCGGATTCTCCAGTCGGCCGGCGCGTACCTGCTCAACGCCAAGCCCGAGTTCGGCATCGCCCTCGGCATCGTCTAGCAGTCCAACCAGCCGGGGGATATCCGATGAGCAGAGGCCTGGTAACACTCGTCAACCCGAACAAGGTGCATCCGCCGATCGCGCCGTACGCGCTCGACGTGCTCACCACGTCGTTGGAGGGCGCGGGATTCGAGGTCGAGGTGGTGGACCTGACGTTCCACCGCGACGACTGGAAGACGTTCCTGACGGAGTACTTCACCACGCGCGAACCGATGCTGGTCGGCGTCACGGTGCGCAACACCGACACCGTGTACGCGTTCGAGCAGCGCCCTTTCGTCGGTGAGCACAAGGAGATCATCACCGAGATCACCCGCCTGACGACCGCGCCGATCGTCGCGGGTGGCATCGGCTTCTCCACGATGCCGTTCGCGCTGATCGACTACTTCGGCGTCGACTTCGGCGTGAAGGGACCGGGCGAGGTGATCGTCGTCGATCTCGCCGACGCCATCGCCACCGGCCGCGACACGTCCACTGTGGACGGCCTGATCCGCAACACTCCGAACGGGATCGTTCGCACGTCGACCGCCCTCATGCCGCGCCCGCTGGTCGGGCCGGGCGTGGTCAAGACGTGGCAGGTCGACGGTGCCGGAACCTACGTGCGAAGATCCGGCGACAAGTTCAAGGTGGACAACGGCGAGTACTACCGGCGCGGCGGGCTCGCGGGCATCCTGACCAAGTCCGGCTGTGTTTACCGGTGTGCGCACTGCGTCGAACCCGACGCCAAGGGCGGTGCCATCGCACGCCGTGACGTCGACGCCGTGGTGGACGAGATGCAGTCCCTTGCCGGACAGGGCATCCTCGACCAGCACACCACCGACAGCGAGTTCAACCTGTCGATCTCGCACGCCAAGAACGTGCTGCGCGAGATCGTGCGGCGCAAGCACGCCAATGCGGCCAATCCGCTCAACGACCTGCGCCTGTGGGTGTACTGCCAGCCCTCGCCGTTCGACGAGGAGTTCGCCGACCTGCTCGCCGCGGCGGGATGCCAGGGCGTGAACGTCGGCAGCGACCACATCCGCCAGGACGTGCTCGCGAACTGGAAGGTCACCGGCAAGGGCACCACGTACTACACCTTCGCCGACACCGAACGACTCGTGCGGTTGTGCCAGGAACGCGGCATCAAGACCATGGTCGAAGCGCTGTTCGCGATGCCGGGCGAGACCTGGGAGACCATGCGTGACTGCGTCGACGCGTTCATGGCGCTGGACGCGACGGTGACCGCGTTCTCCCTGGGACTGCGGCTCTTCCCGCACCACCCGCTGGGCATCTCGCTCGCCGACCAGTGCGCCGGCGTCCGCACGATGCCGGGTCTGCAGTCGAACACCGCGACCGGGCCGGTCATCCTGAAGCCGTTGTCGATGTGCTCTGGCTTGGTCGAGTACGAGAAGCAGTTCATGTGGGACGAGCGCGGCGAGTTCCGCCTCGTCTGCTACTTCTCGCCGGACCTGCTGGAAGACGCGGGCACGAACACCGACCCGAACGGCCGTTGGTCGCGCACGGTGGAATACCTCTGGTCGCTCGTCGATCCGGCGGACCACCATCGCGTGATGCTGCCGACGCTGGCGGGCATGAGCGAGTCGGAGAACAACTACGCCGACAACCCGTTCCTCATCGGCCTGACCAGCCTCGGCTACAAGGGCGCGTTCTGGTCGCACTGGCGGGAACGCGAGGAGATCCTGCGCGAGGCCCAGCTGGCGGGTGTCGTCGGGTGACCTTCGAGAGCCTTGCGGCCCAAGTCCGCGGACGGGTGCTGCTGCCCGGCGACGACGGCTTCACCTCGAGCAGCAAGCCGTTCAACGAACGCTTCGCCGACGTCGTCCCGGCGGCGGTGCTGTCCGCCGCCGGCCAGGACGACGTCGTCACGGCGATCACGTGGGCGCGCGAGAACGACGTGCCGCTCGTCGCGCGCGGCGGTGGCCACAGCTACGCCGGCACGTCCGTCAACTCCGGACTGGTCCTGGACCTGCGCGGCCTCGACTCCGTGCACGTCGAGGCCTCGTCGGGGCTGGTCACGGTCGGCGGCGGAACGCGGATGCGCGCACTGTACGAGGCGTTGCGGCCACACGACATCGCGTTCCCGCTGGGCAACTCCGACGAGGTCGCCATCGGTGGCCTCACCCTCGGCGGGGGAGTGGCGGCGGTGTCGCGGGCGTACGGATTGACGTGTGACTCGCTCGTCAGCACCGATGTCGTGCTCGCGGACGGCAGTACGGTGACGTGTTCCGCCTCCGAGAACCCCGACCTGTTCTGGGCCTGCCGAGGCGGTGGCGGCGGCAACTTCGGCATCAACACGTCGTTCACGTTCCAGGCGCGCCCGGTCGTGGACAGTGCGACCTGTTTGCTGTTGTGGGAGTGGGAACAGGCGATCGACGTCGTGCTGCTGGTGCAGGAGATCCAGCGCACCGCCCCGCATGCGCTGTCGCTGCGTATAGGGCTGACGAGCGACAAGATGGTGTCCGTGGTCGGCTGGCACCTGGGTTCGGCGGACGAACTGCGCACGTTGCTCGCCCCGTTGGCCCGCACGCGGCCGTTCCGCAGTGACATCGCGGACCGCACGTACTGGGAAGCGGTGGAGTACGTGCACCACGAGACGGCCGGTGGCGCGTTCGCGGGCCGGACACGCACAACGTCCGTGCCGCTACCCGAAGAAGGAGTGCGCACGCTCGTCACGGCCGTCGACAAGTGGCCGGGCAGCAGCAATCCGGACGGCGGCGGCGCGGCACTGTTCGGCTGGGGCGGCGCGATCAACGCGCTGGGCGTGACCGACACCGCGTTCCCGCACCGCGACGCGTTGTTCCTGGTGTCGCTGGACACCTCGTGGCTGTCGTCCGACAGCCCGCAGCTCGTGCGCGACAACCTGGAGTGGCTGACGGCGTTGCACGAGGACATCGGCGAGCACACCGACAACGCGTCCTACCTGAACTTCACCGATCCGGACCTGCCGGACTGGCGGCAGGCCTACCACGGCCCGAACCTCGCCCGGCTGGCCGAGGTGAAACGCCGGTACGACCCGGACCGCTTTTTCCAGTTCTCCCAAGCTATTTGAGTGGTGTCACGGTGACGACGATCTTGCCGAGGTGACCGCTCGCCTCCAGGTAGCGGTGGGCGTCGGCGATCTCGGTCAGGTCGAAGGTGCGGTCGACGACCGGCGTGAAGGAGCCGGTGGCGAGCCCCGCGTTGACGAACGCGACGGCGCGGCGCAGGCGTTCGGGGTTCCAGGTGATCGAGTGCATCGTGTAGGTGCGGCTGGTCAGCTGCGGGTAGCTGCTCGCGTTGGGCAGCGGCGTGGGGCGCGGGTCGAGCGCGCCGTAGACCACCAGGTGGCCGCCAGGAGCGATGGCCTGCGCGATGGTGTCGACGCCGGGGCCCGCGATCGGGTCGAACGCCAGCCGGACGCCCTCTCCGCCGGTGATCTCCTTGACGCGGGCGGGCAGGTCCTCGTCGGCGGTGACGATGACATCGGCGGCACCCGCTGCCAGCAGACGGTCGCGTTTCGAGGCGTCGCGGGTGGTCGCGATCGGGATCGCGCCGATGTGGCGGGCGATCTGGATGGCCGCCTGGCCGACGCTGCTCGCGGCCGCAGTGATCAGCACGTGGTCGCCGGGACGTACCTGGCCGGACTCGAAGAGCGGTCCGTACGCGGTGATGTAGGCCATCCACACGGCGGCGGCCTGCACCGCGCTGACGTTCGCCGGGCGAGGGAACACGGAGGAGGCGGGCACGATCACGTGGTCGCCATAGGTGCCGTACCTGGTCATCGAGAACGACGGCACGACAGCGATCGGGTCGCCCTCTGCGAGGTGCGACACGCCTTCGCCGATCGCCTCGACCACGCCCGCGGCCTCGTAGCCGAGCTTGGAGGGGAAGACCGGCTGTTCGTAGTAGACGCCCTCGCGGAACATGATCTCGGCCCGGTTCAGGCCGATCGCGTCCACGCGGATCCGCACCTCGCCCGGTCCCGGATCGCCCACCTCGACGGTGCGGAGCGTGAGCACCTCGGGACCGCCGAGCCGGTCGAACAGCACGTGTCTCGCCATGGTGGAACCGTCCTCAGGGCGCGGGGAAGCGACAACGCCACCTTGCCCCAAAGTTTGATGGCCGTCAAACTTTGACAGCTATCGAAGTTATGCCTCGGCCTCGGCCGCGGTCACCACGGCGGGGAGCAGGCCGGGGAACCGGGCCTCCAGCTCGGCTGTGCGCAACGAGTTCAGCTTGGTGGTGCCCCGGTAGTGCTGCCGGATCACGCCCGCTTCGCGCAGGACGTTGAAGTGGTGGGTGAGGGTCGAGTCCGACACCGGAGTCTCGAACGTGCCGCAGCTCTTCTCGCCGCCCGCCTGCGCCAGCTGACACACGACCATGCGCCGGACCGGGTCCGCCAGCGCCTCCAGTGCCTGCTGCAGCGAGACCTCGGACAGCTCGGGGTGCTTCACGGTGCGCGGGGTGGTGCGGGGGCGTGCCACGGGTGACTCCTCACGATCTCGACGCCGTCGATAGTACGACCGCCGTCGAACCTTCGGGAGCGGTCAGCCGGTGCGAACGCCGCTCAGGACCTGCATCGCGTGGCGCTCCCGCTCCGCCAGTTCGGTGAGGATCGCCGAGGCGCGGGTCAGCTGGCCGGCGTCGCCGGTTTCCCCGGCGGCCGTGATGTGGTGCGAAACCTCCGTCCACAGTGGAGCGATCTCGGTGTACAGCTGATGGCCGCGGCGGACGTTCTCGTCATCGACGATTTCGGCGGCTTCGGCGAGGAAGTCGCGGTACATCGCGCGGAACAGCGCGCCGCCGGTGCCGCCGCGTTCCATCAGCGTCGCGGCCAGGGGAAGGTCGTGGGACGGGTCGCTCGAGCGGTCGAGCCACCGCGGCACCTGCCGGGCCGCCTTGGCGATGCCGCGGTGGCCGAGGTTGGCGATGGGCGGGGTGAGGAAGGCGTGTGCGTTGGCGGAGATCGCGCTCCGGACGGCGTCGCCCCGATCGGGCAGGACGGCCGGGCGCGTGACGGTGTACGAGCGGTTGCGCGCGGTCATCGGTCCGCGTTCGCCGCGGGCCTTCTCCAGGCTCGTCAGCGTGGTCGTCACGGCGCCGCCCTGCTGAGCGGTGTCGACGAGGTGGGCGTGCTTGTCGTCGTAGCCGCGCATCGCGACGAAGTGGCCGCCGAAGTGGACCTTCGTGGTGAAGTAGTCGAGGTGGTACGAGTCCAGTTGCAGGCCGGCCGGACGTCCCGCGGTGATGGCGTCGGTGACGTGCTTCCAGGCCTTGCGGGGCGAGGCGGTCTCCTGGACGCGCAGCGTCAGGCCCAGCCGGTCGGCCGCGGTCCGGGTGAGCGCGAACGGCTTGACGCGACCGCCGAGAAACGGGAAAGCCATGTTCTTGGCGTCCCAGTAGATGAAGCTCAGGCCCTCACCGAGGCCGAACAGCATCGGCTCGGACATCTCGACGCCCTCGTGCCGCAGCAGAGCGCCGAGCGCGGTGGTCTCGCAGTGCTGACCGGCGGGGAACGAGACGTTCTCGATGATCACCCCGGCAGCATCCACCCTCTCACCGTGTGAGGGTCAACCCCAGGGATCGGTGATGGTGAGGGTCAGTCCGGAGTCGGTGGCGGTGACGACGACGTGCTGCCCGCTGTGCAACTCGTCGGCGAGCAGCGCACGGGACAGCCGCCGGTCGAGCTCTTTGGCGATGGTGCGGCGCAACGGCCGGGCGCCGTACTCGGGAACGTGGTCGCGGGTGGCGAGCCAGTCGACGGCGCAGTCGTCCACGTCCAGCGTGATGTTCTGCTCGCGCAGACGTTGACGGGTGGGGTCGAGCAGCAGCGCGGTGATCTGCCGCAGCTGGGCGGTGTCGAGGCCGCGGAACAGGATGATCTCGTCCAGGCGGTTGAGGAACTCCGGGCGGAAACGGCGGCGAACCCCGGCCATCACCGACTCGCGCAGCTCGTCGACCGGGACACCCGAGGTGCTCGCCGAGAGAAGCTGGTCGGCGCCGATGTTGCTGGTCATGATGATGACGGTGTTGGCGAAGTCGGCGGTCCGCCCCTGGGCGTCGGTGAGCCTGCCCGCGTCGAGCACCTGCAGCAGGGTGCTGAAGACGTCGGCGTGCGCCTTCTCGATCTCGTCCAGCAGCAGGACCGAGTACGGACCGCGCCGCACGGCTTCGGTCAGCTGACCGGCGTCCTCGTAGCCGGCGTACCCCGGTGGCGCGCCGATCAGCCGAGTAACCGTGTGCTGCTGCGAGAACTCGCTCATGTCGAACCGGATCAGCCTGTCCTGCGAACCGAAGAGCGCCTCGGCCAGCGCCCGCGCGACCTCGGTCTTGCCCACCCCGGTCGGCCCGAGGAACAGGAAGGAGCCGACGGGCCGGTGCGGGTGCTTGAGGCCGGCCCGTCCCTGGCGGACCGCGTCGGCGACCGCCTCCACCGCCTCGTCCTGCCCGACGATCCGCTGGTGCAGGTGCTCCTCCAGATGCAGCAACCGATGCCGTTCCGCCTCGGTGAGCTGGGCCAGCGGGATGCCCGTGCTGCGGGACACGACCTCGGCGACGTCGTTCGGCCCGACCTGGGGTGCGTCGGCCAGCGCGGCGCGAGCGGCCTCCAGGTCGGCGACGGCCCGGTCGAGCTCCTCGTCGAGCGCGACCGCGTCCTCGCCCTGCGCGGCGGCCCGTTTCCGCTCCAGCTCCCTCACCCGCAGCTCCGGATCCGGTGGTGCCGCTGACTTCTCGCGCAACCGGACCCGCGCGCCCGCCCGGTCCACCAGGTCGACGGCCTTGTCCGGCAGGAACCGATCGGTGACGTAGCGGGCCGAGAGCTGCACGGCGGACACGATCGCCTCGTCCGTGATCCGCACCCCGTGATGCATCTCGTAACGGGCGCGCAGGCCGCGGAGCATGGCGATCGCCTGGTCCGCCGACGGTTCGGCGACCAGGATCGGCTGGAACCGCCGCTCCAGCGCGGCGTCCTTCATGACGTACCGCCGGTAGTCCTCGACCGTGGTGGCCCCGATGACCTGGAGCTTCCCGGTGGTGAGCACGGGTTTGAGCATGTTCGCGGCGTCCATCGGCGCGCCCTCGGCACTGCCCGCGCCCACCACGGTGTGCAGCTCGTCGATGAACAGCACCACCATCCGGCCCGTCGCGGCCACCTCCTTGATGACCGCGTCCAGCCGTTCCTCGAACTCACCCCGGTACTTCGCCCCGGCCACCATGCCCGCCAGGTCCAGCGAGATCAGCCGCCTGCCGCTCAGCGTGGCGGGCACCTCGCCACTCGCGATCCGTGCCGCGATGCCCTCGACGACAGCGGTCTTGCCCACGCCCGGATCCCCGATCAGCACGGGGTTGTTCTTGGTGCGCCGCGACAACACCTCGAGCACCTCGTCGATCACGTCCTCCCGCCCGATCACCGGATCGAGCAGGCCGTCGCGCGCGGCGGCGGTGAGGTCGCGCCCGAAGTGGTCCGTGCGCCGCGTCCCGGACTCGGACTGCCCCAGCCCGCCGAACAGCTTGCCGACCAGGTCCTCCCACGAGTTGGACCCGAAGCCGAACACCCAGTCGTTGTCACCCACGCCCCGCCACCTCCACGGAGGATCGAAGGCCTCCGTCTCCGATCCTCCCCCTTGTGAGGCGTGAGCACAGACCAGACAAGGTCTCTTCGGTGAACGTGCCTACCTCGGGTCGTCGGAGCGCCACGGGTAGACGAAGCGTTCCGGGTGCAGGCCCCATTCTTCGAGGACCGCGGTCAGTTGGAGTTCAGCCGCGTAGTCCCAGTGCTAGACCCCTGAAAGTGTGGGCGTGGTCGGCTCGTTTCCAGCCTTGGCTGCCGGCTTCCACGTCCGCCGGAGTGGTGCGGGGTGTGATGTCGACGAACGCGCGACGGCCTGACCCGGACGCCGACACCTCGGTGATCTTTCGCTGTCCGAGGCGCAACGCGGTCAACGTTTCGGTGGGCCACTCCCACCTGCCGCTGGCCGGCTGGGTCACTTGTCACTCGGTCGTTGTGGAACGGGCGCACCGATCATGCAGGGTGCACCGGCGGCCGTCGAACGCCGCCGGTGCACACCAGTGCGGGGTGTTACGGCGTGACGGGTGCGTTGGTGAGGCCCTTCACCGCCCCGGTCACGGTGTTCGACGCGTAGACGACGTTGGGCATCGCCGAGCACTTCGACACCGAGGTGATGTTGATGGCGTACTGGCCGACGCCGCCGAGGTCGGAACGGTTGTTGCGCCAGGTGTTGCCGCAGCCGTTGGGCAGGGCGGGGGTGGTGCTGGTGTTGTGGGTCTCGTAGCCGTTGGCGAAGGTGCCGGGGCTGCGGAACGTGCCGGTGTTGTCCTCGATGACGTAGCCGATGCCCTTGACGTCGATCCAGGAGTCGGCCGAGTTCTGGCCGGTGATGCCCTGGCCGTCGAAGGTGTTGCCGCGGATGATGCCCTCGTAGGTGCCTTCCTTGACGTCGATCGCCTCGGCCGCGACGTTCGGGCCGATCTTGTTGCCGAGCACCTGGATCCGGTCGCTGCGGTCGATGCCGCCGTTGTTGCCGTGGCAGGCCCAGTTGGAGTTGGCGGAACCGAGGTACACGCCCTCGCCGTAGCCGGGCTGGACGAGGCCGGTGTCGGTGATGGTGGAGTTGCGGATGACGCCGTCGGCGGAGGAGCGGCGGAAGTGGACTGCTTCCTCGTCGACGTGGTGCACCGAGACCGCGTCGATCGTGGTGTGGTGGGAGTTGTCGAGGACGATGCCCTTCTTCGACTCCTGCACGGTGAACCCGGTGAGGTTCCAGTACGGGGAGTTGAAGACCCACAGGCCGTAGCCGGAGTCCCAGCCGGCGGTGGGCGCGGGGCAGGACGGGGCTTCCCCGGTGGGGCCGTCGTTGATGATGACGGCGTTCCTCGGGCCGCTCAGGGTGATGGGCTGGGACGCGGTGCCCGCGCGGCCGTTGGCGACGAACGAGCCGCGGTAGGTGCCGGCCGCCATCTTGATCGTCTGGCCTGGGCTGGCCGCGGCCAGTGCCGCCTGGAGCTGGGCCGCGGTGGAGACGTCGACGGTGCTGCCGCCGCCGCTGCCAGGGCTGGTCGTGGCACTGACAGCCGCGCTCGCCGCCGACGTGTTGCCCGCCGAGTCCTTGGCGCGCACGGAGAACGAGTACGCGGTGTCCGGCGACAGGCCGGTGACCGTGGCCGAGGTGCCGGTGACGGTCGCGCTGACCGTGCTGCCGAGCAGCACCTCGTAGCCGGTGACGCCGACGTTGTCGGTGGAGGCCGTCCACGACAGCGACACCGAACTGGACGTCACGCCGGTGGAACGCAGACCCGCGGGCACGGTCGGCGCCTGCGTGTCGGTGGGCGGGGTCGTGCCGCCGCCGCACGCCACTCCGTTGATCGTGCAGTTGGTGGGCAGGCTGCCACCGGAGGTGTTGAAGCCGAACTTGGTGCTGGCGCCGGGTTTGACGGCGCCGTTGAAGCCGGCGTTGGTGAACTTGTGGTGCTGGCCGGTGGACGTCCGGACCGAACTCCAGGAACTGGTGATCGTGGTGCCGGACGGCAGGTCGAACTCGACCGTCCACGACGTGCTCGCGGCGTCACCGGAGTTGGTGATCGTCACGTCCGCGCCGTAGCCGCCGTTCCACACCGAGGTCTGGGTGACCGCCGCCTTCAGCACGGGTGCCGCGGCCTGCGCGGAACCGATGCTCAGCAGTGCGGCGACCGTCGCGGCCACCCCGGCGAGCGCCAGTGCTCGTGTACCCATCAGTTGCCTCCGCAGGGATTGCCGTTCACGGTGCAGCCGGCAGGAAGGCCGCTACCCGAGGCGTTGAAGCCGAACTTGGTGCTGGCGCCGGGTTTGACCGCGCCGTTGAAGCCGGCGTTGGTGAACTTGTGGTGCTGGCCCGTGGACGTCCGGACCGAACTCCAGGAACTGCTGACCGACGTGCCCGACGGCAGGTCGAACTCGACCGTCCACGACGTCGTCGCGGTGGCGCAGCCGTTGGTCAGCGTCACGTCGGCGCCGTAGCCGCCGTTCCACACCGAGGTCTGGGAGATCTTGGCGGTGACGCACGAACCCGACGGCGGCGTGGTCGTGGTGGTGGTCGTCGGCGGAGTGGTTGTCGTAGTGGTGGTTGTCGTCGTCGACGTGGTGGTGCTGGTCGGCGGGGTGCCGTTGACCGAGTTGAGGAACAGCGACGCTGCCGAGTCGGTCTTCGTGGCGTCCACGCCGTGACCGCCGGTGTAGTCGCGCTGCTCGTTGGTGGCCCAGTCGGTGATCGGCGTGCCACCGATGTCGAGGTGTTGATAGGCCGTGCCGTTCCAGCCGAACTGGTAGATCCGCGCGTGGTCGGCGTAGTAGTCGTTGAACGGGCCGCCGGTCGCGGTCTGCTTGGTCATCGTGTTGTTGAAGAAGACGTTGCGGGGACCGGACGCGCCGGACCACTTGACGGCCTTCTTGCCGGCGCCCCACCAGATCGGGAACCAGTTGGAGTTGTCGGGACCGCCGCCGCCTTCCTCACCGCAGTTCGCGCGGCAGTTGGCGGAGCGGTGGGCGTAGGGCACCCGGACCGTGTTCAGTTCGAACAGGTTGTTGCGCTCCCAGCCGCCGTGCAGGTTCAGGTCGGAGTCGAAGTCGTTGCCGATCACGACGTTGCCCGCGGCGGACCACTGGAACGTGAAGTGCCGCAGGTTGCGCGAGGTGTTGCCGGCGTAGAGCGAGTCCCACACGCGTGAACCGCGGAAGTAACCGTTGCCGCCCTTGCCCTTGTTCCACGAACCGTCGAGCTCGTTGTTCACGATCTGGAGGTTCTTGGCCTCCTCGGTGACGATCGGGTGCGACCCGGTCATCTCCGCCCTGATGCCGCGCACCCAGGAGTTGGCGGCCCACTTGAAGACGATGCCGTGCATTTCCGCGGCGGGCGACATGTTGCCGTAGTTGTTGATCGAGTCGGCCTGGTTCAGGCCGGGCATCGCCTGGGAGAAGCCGAAGTCCTCGAAGCCGACGCCGACCACCGGGTCGACCAGCGGCGACACCTTCGAGTCGTACGCCACCCCGGCGATCGGTGCCGAACCGTCCGAGGTGGAGTTGACCGGGACGTCGAACTCCAGCGGCTTGTCCAGCGTCACGGTGGTGCCCGAGACCGAGACGACGGTGAAGATCTGCTGGCGCATGTGCATGTTGAGCATCGGGAACTCGGTACCCGTCGCGAACTGCTGCTCGTAGAACTTGACCGAGTTGGCGGCCCGGACGTTCACGAACTCACCAGCCTTGATCCTCGCGACCGACTGCACGCTGATCGTGCGGTCACCGGCCTTGGCGGCGGCGGTCACCTTCGCTCCGACCTTCCAGTGCACGTTCACCGTGCCCTCGAAGATGTCCTTGCGGTTGGCGGGAGCCGCCGCGTAGTCGCTCGCGTAGCTCGGATCGACGCCCCGCGACTGGACCCGGAACAGGCCGCGGCCGGGCCACAGCCAGCCGCCCTTGCCCTGCCCGGACGTCATGCCGTCCTCGTCCCAGTCCGACCCGTCCGGCGTGAGCGCGTCGTACAGGGTGTTGACGTCCGGCCGGTAGGTGATCTTCGTGGCGTCCCTGCCCGCGCCGCGGACGATCAGGTAGTCCGCGTCCACGTGCAGCTCGCGCGACACCGCCAGCTCACCGGCGGGCAGCGTGATCAGGCTCAGCTTGGTGTAGCTCGCCGACGGCGAACAGGTCGTTTTGATCGAGTCGATGGCGGACTGGATGCCGGCCGAGTCGTCCACGCCGTCGTTCGGCTTGACGTTGAACTGGCTCGCCAGCTCGGCCGCGGTGATCTGGCAGGCCGCGCTGGGGTTGACCTCGCTCGCGCCGGGGAGGTTCTGCCCGCCCCGATACCCGGCCTTGCTCCAGTCGTACAACCCGCTCACGGGCGCCCGGCGATTGGCCGCCGAGGTGTCCAAACCGGTGAGCGCGCCCGCGCCGGGGGCCGCATCGGCGGCGTTCACCAGCACGGCGATGCCGGCCGCGGCGAGTGTGCCCACGATGCCGAGCACGGCAGCTCGTCCTAAGCCTTGTTTTCGGGACACACATGCCTCCAGGAATTGTCCGGCCGCAGGTGTGGGGCGGTTCACACTGCGGGGATGGAATTGTTAATAGCGAATCCCTTCCTCGTCAATGATTGCGCGCAAATCCGTGACAATGTTCGAGTATGTGAAACGTCAGAGGTGTGAAATAGGGAATTCTCAAACGTTTGCAAGAGCCTATTGATGGTGTCGCACGGCTGAAATGGTATTTCCGCGCATCGCCGCGCTGAGCCGCTGATATGGGTAGCCGACGCGCAGATCTGAGTACCTCGCCGCCAGTTCGCCGGTCGATCAGCGGATAGAACTTCTGCCAAGGGGAGGTGTCCGGTGACAGATGATTTGCGGCCAGACGAAATGATGGTGTGCGTGCTGGGGGAGTTCGCGGTGCATCACGCGGGCCGGGTGCGGAAGGCCGGTGACGTGGGGAGCCGCAAGGCGCGCGTCCTCCTGGTGATGCTCGCGGTGCACGAGGGTTGGCTGACGGCTGATCGCATCGCCTCGCGACTGTGGGGCGACCGGCCTCCGCGCGACTCCAGGGCCGGGGTGGCCACCTTGGTGAGCAGGCTCCGCGGGGTGCTCGGCTCCGGGGCGATCATCGGCGGCCGGGACGGGTATCGGCTGGCGTCGGCGGTGCGCGTCGACCTCACGCTGGCCGCGGGGATGGTGGACGAGGCCGTGGCGCACCTTCGCGGCGAACGACCTGGGTCGGCGCTGGCCGCGACGGGACAGGCGATGACCTGGCTGGACGCGGCTGTCGTGGAGGCGGGGGAGCAGGAGTCCGGCTGGTTGGCACCGACTCGTGCCTGGCACGAACGGCTGCTGCGCCGGGCACGGCATGCGCGGGCGGACGCCGCGCTGGCGGTCGGGGAGAACCGGGTGGCACTGGAAGCCGCGGAGGCGGCGGTGCGCGCCGATCCGTTCGACGAGGTGGCCTGCCGGCTGGTGATGTGCGCCTACCGGGCGGCGGGTGAGCCGGTGCGCGCGTTGCTCGCCGGTGATCGGCTGCGCGCCACGCTGGCCGCCGAGTTCGGGGTGGATCCCGCGCCCGCCACCAGGGAGCTGTACCTCGCGATTCTGCGCGACCCCGCACAAAGCCGCCAACCAGCCCATATCTGAGAGCCAGTTCGCGCTACTTCTGGGTGTGATGCTGGAGCGCGAGCACGAGATCGCCGAGCTGGCCGCCTCCGTCGCGGCCGCCGCGGAGGGGTTCGGGTCGGTCGTCCTGGTGTCCGGCGGCGCGGGTCTCGGCAAGTCGAGGCTGGTGGCCGCCGTGCGCGAAATGCTCCCGCCGCGAGGGCGCCTGCTGGTCGGCTACTGCGACGACCTGGCGACCGCGCGCACCCTCGGGCCGTTCCGCGACCTGGTGGACGAGGTCGGTCCGGACCTGGCCCGCGTGCTGCGCGAGGGCGGTGACCGGGACCAGTTGTTCGACGCGTTGCGCCGGGAGCTGAGCCGGCCGCGGTCGCCGACGGTGCTCGCCGTCGAGGACCTGCACTGGGCCGACGACGCCACCGCTGACGCGCTGTCCTACCTGATCCGGCGGATGGCCACGCTGCCTGCCGTGCTGCTGCTGACCTATCGCGTCGACGAGCACGCCGCCGCCTATCCGGTGCGCCGGTTGCTCGGGCAGGCGGCGGGCGCGCCCAGGGTGCGGCGACTCGAGCTGGCGCCGTTGACACCGGCGGCAGTGCGGCAACTGTCCGAGCCAAGCCGTCTCGACCCGCACGAGGTGTACGCCGTCACCCGCGGGAATCCCTTCTTCGTCACGGAGATCCTCGCGGCCGCCGATGTCGACGCGGTCCCGCCGACGGTCGTGGACGCCGTGCTGGCGAGGGTCGGCCGCCTGGACGCGGAGACCAGGGAGGTGCTGGCGCAGATCGCCGTCATTCCGTCCACTGTGGACTTCCAGCTGCTGGAGAGGCTGCTGCCGCACGGGGTCGCCGGTGCCGCCGTCGCCGAGCGGCACGGGTTGCTCGACGTGTCGCCGGACCGGGTCGGGTTCAGCCACGAGCTGATCCGCCGCACCATCGCCGACGCGCTGCCGGTGGCGCACAGCGTCGAGCTGCACCGCAGGGTGCTGGCGGCGCTCACGGCACGGGACGGGGCCGACCCGTCGGCGATCGTGCACCACGCGGTCCGGGCAGGTGACGTCACCGCGATCGTCCGGTTCGGTCCGCTCGCCGCCGACGACGCGGCCGACGCCGGCGCCCATCGCGAGGCCGCCAGCCATCTTCGCCAGGTTCTCCAGCACCGGCACCTGTTCGATCCCGACGCGCTGGCGGGCCTGCTCGACCGGTACGCGGTCGAGTGCACGACGATCGGGGAGATTCCCTCGGCACTGGCCGCGCAGCAAGACGTGGTGGAGCTGCGCAGAACCCGCGGAGATCCCCGAGCGCTCGGTTCCGCGCTGCGGTCGATGTCCCGGATCTGCTGGATGGCGGGCGAGCACGAGCTGATGGAACGCAGCGCCGACGAGGCCGTCGCGGTGCTCCAGACGGCGGGCGACGACGTGCTGCTGGCGCAGGCGCTGAGCAACAAGAGCTGGCAGTATCTGCTGGCCGGGCGGTGTGCCGACTGCATCCGCGTCGGGACACCCGCCATCGAACTCGCCGCCGCCGACCCGGTGACCCTCTCGCACGTGCTGAACAACGTCGGCACGGCCCAGTGCCAGCTGGGGCTCCCCGACGGCCGGCGGCTGCTGGAGCACAGCCTGCGGGTGGCGCTGTCGGCCGGATCCGCCGACGCGGCCTGCCGCGCCTACAGCAACATCGTCTGGCTGGAGGTCGTGGAACTGCGCTTCGCGGAGGCTTCGACGCTGCTCGCCACGGCGATGAACCTGGCGGAGGACACCGAGCACGTGACCTACCTGCACCACTTCCGGACGACGCGAGCGGAGATCGCGCTGGCCACCGGTGAGTGGCAGCAAGCCGTGGCGGACGCCGAGTTCGTCATCACCGCGCAGCCACCCACCCAGCCGCTGACGAGGTGTCCGGCGCTCGTCGTCCTCGGCCTGGTCCGGATCCGCCTCGGCGACCCGGACGGAGACGCGTTGCTGACCGAGGCGTGGGAGCTGGCCGGGCGGATGGGAGAACCGCAGCACACCGCTCTCGTGGCCTCGGCCAGGGCCGAGTCGGCCTGGCTGCGCGGCGACCACACGGAAGTGGCCGAGTGGTTGTCCCCGGTCCACGCCGACACCCGCCGTCCCGGGTACACGGCGTACCAGGCCGAGGTGGGCTACTGGCTCACGAAGACCGGCCATCCCGTACCGCCCACCGACTCCGCACATCCGTACGCACTGCAGGCAGCGGGCCGGTGGCGGGAGGCGGCGGCCATCTGGGCGCGCGCGGGCTGTCCCTACCAGCACGCCGCGGCGCTGGCGGAGAGCGAGGACTCCGGCGACCTGCTGGCTGCTCTGTCCACACTGGACGCAATGGGCGCACGGCCACTGGCTCGCCACGTCCGGGCCCGGCTGCGGGAGCTCGGGGTGTCCCGCGTCCCGCGCGGTCCCGCCACGGCGACCCGGCGCAACCCGGCGGGGCTGACCGGCCGGCAGCTGGAGATCGCGCGGCTGCTCGCCGCCGGTCTCACCAACGCGGAGATCGCGGACCGGCTGGTCCTCTCGGTGCGCACCGTGGACAACCACGTCGCGACGGTCCTCGCGAAGCTCGGTGCGAGCACCCGCCGGCAGATCGCCGCCCGCGCTGTCGAGTTGGGAATCTCGTTGCGCACCAACGTGAGCTGAGCTGACCATTGCAACGCCGCTGCAACGGCACTGCAATCCCGCTCGCCATCCTCGACACGTCTCGATTTTCGCGTCCAGGAGGTGAACCAGATGAGCGTGCTCAAGCTTCAGACCCTGACGGCCCAGGTGAAGTCCGGCCCCGTGGCGACCAGTTGCACCAGCAGCGGTGGCAACTGCTGCAACGGCAAGCCCGTCTAGGACTCAGCGAGTCCTGTTCGGATCTGAGAACGGCTCGTGCGGGGACGCGTTCGTGCGTCCCCGCACGGTTTCTACGGAGGAAGACATGCGTGACGACAGATGGGTCGACCGGTTCTTCTTCGCCTGGCGGGACACGCTGTTCTTCGATCCGCTGGAGGTCCACTACGAGCCGAGGTCAGACCACTTCCTGGCGTCACTCGACGAACAGAAGCGCGCCCGGTTCGAGCGCCGCGGGATCTGGTGGATGCACCGGCACAACCCCGAGCTGCCCGCGCAGGGCTGGAAGATCCACGTGTCGGCGAACGCGCGGAACCTGAACGAGGTCGCGTCCACCGCGATCGAGTACCTGACCGCACACGAGATGGACTTCAAGATCGCACTGGACCTCAACATCTTCGAGATGCTCAACACCAAGACGATGTCCCGCGGCAGCAGCGGGAAACTGGTCACCGTCTACCCGCGCGACGACGACGAGTTCCGCACCTGCCTCGCCGATCTCGGTGAGCTGCTGGCCGGCGCCGAGGGAGCGTACGTGCTGTCGGATCAACGGTATCGGGACCACAAGTCGCTCTACTTCCGCTACGGCCAGTTCCTCGACACCCACTCCGTCAACGCGCTCGGCAGGCCCGTTCCGCAGATCACCGGGCCGGACGGGCCGATCAACGACGACCGGCGCCCCGAGTTCGTCCAGCCCTGGTGGCTGCCGTGGCCGTTCGCCGACTGGAAACCCGACGACGAGGACGGCGACGAGCTGCTCGGCGGCCGCTTCCGGGTGACCGAGGCCATCCAGTTCTCCAACAGCGGCGGGGTCTACAAGGCGGAGGACACCGCCGACGGCGACCGGCCCGTGGTGCTCAAGGAGGCTCGGCCGCACTCGAACATCAACCCCCGCCAGGACTACGACGCCGTGGACGTGCTCAGTCGCGAGTGGACGTTCCTGAACCGGCTGGCCGACGTCGGCGCGTTCCCGTTGCCCGTCGCCCAGTTCGAACACTGGGAGCACCACTTCATCGCCGAGGAGTTCGTCGACCGGTCCGACATCCGCTCGGTGCTGCTCGAACGCAACCCGCTCGCCCGGCCGGGATTCGCCGTCGAACGGTCGCGGGAGTTCCTGCGGCTCTTCCTCGCGGTCTTTCGCGGCCTGGCACGCGCGGTCCAGGCCGTGCACGACCGGGACGTGGTGCTCGGCGACCTCAGCGCCGCGAACGTCCTCATCGACCCGGACACGTTCGACGTCACCATCGTCGACCTCGAGGCCTGCCGGATGCAGACCGCCGACGCCGGCGAGGCGCATCTGGAACGGCCGATCGAGCTGTTCACCCCGGGCTTCAGCCACTCGCGGCGCCAGTTCGCCGCGCCGGGACCGGACGACGACCTGTACGGGCTGGCGAACGTCATGGCGTACTTCGTCTTCCCGGTCGCGGCCATGTCGTACCTGCGCGAGGACGTGCTCGACCTCTACCGGATCTTCATCGAGAAGCTCGGCTGGTCCACCAGGATCCACGACCTGATCAAGGACCTCGCGCTGGCCCGGATCACCCTCACCGACGTCCTCGTCCTCCTGGAGGACGAGGCGATCCTGGTGGAACAGGTCGAGGCCCCGGCGCCGCGACCCGTCGACGAGGAGCGGCTCAGATCGGCGGAGGCGGGCGTGGCCGCCTTCGCCGAGTCCGCGGCCGATCCCGCCAGGAGCACGCTCTTCCCGACGGATCCGTTCGCGCACCTCACCAACCCGCTGAGCCTGGGTTTCGGGGCGAGCGGCGTGCTGTGGGCGCTGCACGCATCCGGCGTCGAGGTCCGTCCGGAGTGGACGGACTGGCTGCGGGAGAAGGTGACCGGCATGGACCTGGGGGAGTACCCGGACGGCCTGATGAGCGGACTCGCGGGCATCGCCTGGGCGACCGGCTCGCTCGGGTTCGCGACCCACGCCAGGCGATTGCTGCGGCGGGCCAACCAGCGTGCCTCGGAGGCGAGCGACTACACGTTCTACTACGGTCTCGCCGGCCTGGGGATGACGAACCTGCACTTCTACCTCCGCGACCACGCCGAAGGCGACCTCCTCGCCGCACGGAAGTGCGCGGAAGCGTTGCGTGCCACCGCCCAGCACGACGGCGAGCACACCTACTGGATGAACGACTTCGCGCACGACGGACCACTGACCGGCCTCGGCTTCGGGCAGGCCGGCGTGGCGATGTTCCTGCTGCGGATGCACCAGATCACCCAGGAGGACGAGTACCTGCGCCTCGGACGCCGCGCGTTGTCCTGGGAGATGGCCAACGTCAAGACGTTCGACGACATCGCGATGTTCCAGCACCAGGGCACTTTCGAGCCGTACGTCGAGGTCGGCAACGCGGGCGTTGTGCAGGTGTTGCTGCGCTACGGCGACCTGGAGTCCGCGGGAACCCTGTTGCGCGGCTTGGACATCGGCTCGTCGGTCATGCCCGGCTACGCGTTCGGGCTCAGCGGCATCGCCGACGCGCTGCTCGACGCGGCCGAGTTCACCGGTGACGTGTCCTACCGGAACACCGCGCTGCGGCAGCTCGACTTCGTCCGGGACGTGTTCCTGTTCGAACCGTCCGAGAAGTTCGGGAAAGCCCGCACGGACGGGAGAGTGCGACTCGGTCTGCCCGGCGAAGGCCTGCTGCGCTGCGCCTGCGACTACCTGACCGGCTCGGCCGGCGTGCTGAGGGTGCTGCACCGGCTGAACCACGGCGGCACCGCCGACTTCCTGCTCGACGAGGTGACATCGTGACCGAACTCTGGCGCACCCTGCGCGGGCACCGGACCGCCTTCGTCCTGATCGTCGTGAGCATCGCGCTGCTCGGCGGGGTCGAAGCCGTGGTGCACCCGCTGCTGATCCAGGCGTTGTTCGACCAGGCGATCGTGGCAGGAAACTTCCGCAAGTTCATCGTGCTCGGCGTGTTCTACCTGGTGCTGGGCCTCACCGTGAACATCGCGGGCTACTGGATCCTCCGCCACCGCAAGCGGTTCGAGAACGCGTTCGTGCTCACGCTGGAGATGGAACTGCTGGACCGCACCCTCGCCCTCGACCTGGCACCGGTGTCGGCCGCGGGCAACGCCTCCTACGTGAGCCGGGTGCACAACGACGTCCGGGAAGGTGTCCTGCCGGCCATCGACGTCTGCATCCGCCTCGTGCGGACGGCCGTCGCGTCCACGGCGTTCCTCGGCGTGCTGCTGTACCTGTCCTGGCAGGCCAGCCTCATCCTGCTGGTGATCGTGCCGCCGCTGGTGTTCTTCAGCAACCGGCTGGCCCAGGCGATCGCGGCCAACACCGAGCCCGAACGCGACGCCGAGGCGCGCTACCTCAACATCCTGACCCGGACGCTGGAGGCCTTCCGCGCGTTGCGAGGCCTGCGACTGCTGCTGCCCGGCACGCGCGCGGCGAACCGGGAGGCGCTGGACGGTCATCTCGGCATCACGTTCGTCAACTACCGCCTCGCCCTGAAGCAGAGCACGCTCAGCGACCTGGTGATGAACCTGTCCGACACCGCCTCGCTGGTCGTCGGCGCGTACTTCGTGTTCATCGGCAGGATGACCTTCGGCAGCTTCCTCGCGTTCGTGAACTCGTTGTGGCGCGCCGTCACCGGGATCTTCGACCTGATCAACATGATCCCGGAAACGCGCCGCAGCACAGCGGTTCTCAAGCGCATCGAGGCCCTGCGCGGCTCCGAGCCGGTGCGGTACCAGGACGAGGGACCCGAGGTCGTGGTCCACGCGGCCGAGGTCGTCTACGGTGACGGCACCAGGGTCAAGTTGGACGACTTCGAACTGCGCGCCGGCGAGCACGTCCTGCTCCGCGGTCCGAACGGCTGCGGGAAGACGACCCTGCTGCACGTTCTGTCCGGCACCCTCGCCCCGGCGACCGGCGTCGTCACCACGCCGCCACGGGTCGCGAGCCTCACCGCGCCGGTCAACCTGCCACCGTTGCGGGTCTGCTCGCTGGTCGCCGACGCCGGCCTGCGGGCGACATTGGACCTGGACGTCCTGGCCGAACAGCTGCCCACCGACCTGTCGTCCGGCCAGCGGCAACGGACGGGGATCGCCGCGCTCCTGTGCGAGGACGCGGACCTGTACGTCGTCGACGAGCCGTTCGCGAACCTCGACGAGGACGGGCGGCGACTCGTCCTCCAGACCATGATCGAACGGATCGGCGGACGCAGCCTGCTCGTCGTCCACCACGGCGACGATGACCTCGACAGCCACTTCGACCGGGTGGTGACCCTGTCGGCAGCAGAACGCCTCATCTGAGGCCCTGACCTGCGCGTTGTCCACGCTGCCCAGGGCGTTCGCAGCGCCTCGCCCTTGTGCCGGGCGTCCCGACGTGCCTATATTTGCCGAAACACGCACATGTAAGCGCTTACATTACAGACAGTGAAATGTAAGCGCTTACATTGAACAGTCGGCGACGAAAAGGCGGGCAGGCAGCGCTATGGCGAAGCAGCACCAGGCCTCTCCCGAGGCCAGGCCGGGAGCGACGATCTACTCGGTCGCCGAGCACGCCGGCGTCAGCATCGCCACGGTCTCGCGGGTGCTGCAGGGCGTGACGGTGGTGTCCGAGCCCACCCGCCAGAAGGTGCTCGCCGCAGTCGAGGAGCTCGGCTATGTGGCGCTCGGAGCGGCTCGAAGCCTCGCCGTGCGCCATCACGAGGCACACGGGCTCGTGCTGCCGGAGCTCTCCGGGCCCTACTACGCCGAGCTGCTCATGGGGTTCGAGGCGCGTGCCGCCGAACTCGCCCAGTCCGTCGTGCTCGTGCTCACCGACAGTCGCACCGACCTGGCCGCGGCGGTGCGGCAGCTGGCCACCAGGGTCGATGCCATCGCGGTGTTCGGGTCGGCGCCGATCTCGGCGGACGTGGTGCGGTTGTTGCGCGCGAAGAAGCCGGTCGTCGTCATCGCGGGGGAGCCGCAGGACGGCGTCGAGGCGGTCTCGGCCGAGAACCTGGAGAGTGCGCGGGAGCTCGCCGGGCACGTGCTCGACCACGGGAAGCGGCGGGCGCTCTTCGTCGGCGACCCGGACAGCGGCCCCGACATCCGCAACCGGTACGCGGGTTACGTCGCCGCGCACCGGGATCGGGGTCTCGACGCCGCCGAACCGGTCCGGGTCGCGCTGCGCGAGGCCGATGGTGCTGCCTTCGCGCAACGGCTGCTGGCCGGTGCGTACGAGGCGGACGCCCTGATGTGCGCCAACGACGAGCTCGCGTTGTCGATCATGACCACGCTGCAGGACGCGGGCAGGGACGTGCCCGGTGACGTCGCGGTGGTCGGCTGGGACGACGTCATGACCGCGCGCTACGTAAGGCCTGGACTGACCACCGTTCGCCAGCCCGTCCACGAACTCGGCGCGCTGGCCGCCGATCGTCTGCACGAACTCGTGAGCGGCGAGCCGCCGCGGTCGCAAGCACAAACGCTGCCGACGCAGCTGGTGGTGCGCTCGTCCTGCGGCTGCCGCGTCGCCACCTGATCACCACCGTCTGCTCGAGACGAACGCCGAGAGGAAGCGAAAAGCAATGGTGCGCAAAACTTCCAAGTCGATCGCGGGGGTGTCGGCCCTGGTGCTGGTCCTGGCCGCGTGTGGACGCGGTGACGATCAGGGCGGCGGCCAGACGGGCGCCGACATCGCGCAGGGTCCCGCCACGGGCACCATCACCGTCTGGGCCATGGGTGCCGAGGGGGAGAAGCTCCCGGCGCTCGCGAAGGAGTTCGAGGACGCGAACCCCGGCGTCGACGTCCAGGTGACCGCCATCCCGTGGGACGCCGCCCACAACAAGTTCACCTCGGCGATCACGGCGGGCCAGGCGCCTGACGCGGCCATGGTGGGATCGACGTGGATGGGCGAGTTCGCGGGCCTGGGCGCGCTCGACCCGACGCCCTCCTCGATCGACAAGGGCGCGTTCTTCGAGGGCGCGCAACGCACGACCGAAGTCGGCGGAACCTCCTACGGCATTCCCTGGTACGTCGAGACGCGGCTTCTCTACTACCGCAAGGACCTGGCGAAGACCGCCGGGTACGAGACGCCGCCGAAGGACTGGCAGGGGCTCAAGGACATGGCCAAGGCCATGCAGGCCAAGGCGGGCGCCAAGTGGGGGATCGGGCTGCAGGCGGGCGGCACCGGGTCGTGGCAGTCGTTGCTGCCCTTCGCGTGGTCGAACGGCGCGTCGCTGACCAAGAACAACGACGGCGCCTACAACTTCGACAGCCCGGAGATGCGGGAGGCGCTGGAGTACTACGGCTCGTTCTTCTCCGAGGGGATCGCGGACAAGGGAGCGCCCGCGCAGCCCACGACCGAGCCGGACTTCGTCAGCGGGCGCGTGCCGATGTTCATCTCGGGGCCGTGGATGATGTCCGCGGTCGAGAAGCTCGGCGGGGCCGGCTTCAAGGACAAGTACGACGTCATGCCGATGCCGACGAAGAAGACCTCGTCGAGCTTCGTCGGCGGGTGCAACTTCGTCGTCTTCAAGGAGACCAAGAACCGCGACTCCGCCTGGAAGTTCGTCAACTGGCTGACGAGCCCGCAGGTGCAGGTCAAGTGGTACCAGCAGTCGACGGACCTGCCGTCGGTGAAGAGCGCCTGGCAGGACTCGGCTCTGACCGCCGACAGCAAGCTGGCCACCTTCGGCAAGCAGCTGGACACCGCCCAGTCGCCGCCCAGCTTCGCCACGTGGGAGCAGGCGATCACCGCGCTCGACACGGAGGTCGAGAAGGTGGCGCGGTCCGGCGCTGACCCGGCCGGTGCGCTCAAGGCTGCTCAGTCGTCGGCCGACTCGATCGGCACCGGCCGGTGAGCTTGTCCGTCCCTGCCCGCCGCAGGCGAGGGGTGCAGCGGGCGGCGTGGGGGCTGGTGCTCCCGTTCTGTCTGCTGTTCCTCGTCTTCACGGCGTGGCCAGTGGTCCAGTCGCTCTTCATGAGCTTCACCGACACGCGGAACCGCGACCTGCGCACGCCGTTCGCGGTGGAGTTCGTCGGGCTCGGCAACTACGTCCAGGCGTTCGCGGACCCGGTCTTCCGCAAGGCGGCCGCGAACACGGCGTACTTCGTGCTGGTCGGCGTGCCGCTCACGCTGGTCATCGCGCTCGCGGCCGCTGTCGTGCTGGACAAGGGGATCACGCGGTTCCGCGCGTTCTTCCGGCTGGGCTTCTACACGCCGGTGATCACCTCGATCGTCGCGGTCGCGGTGGTCTGGCGGTTCCTGCTCCAGGACGAGTTCGGGCTGATCAACACCGTGCTCGGCTGGGTCGGGATCGACGGCCCGAACTGGCTCGGTGACCCGGCCTGGTCGATGCCCGCGCTGATCCTCATGGCCGCGTGGCGCAACTTCGGCACGGCCATGATCATCTTCCTGGCTGGGCTGCAGGCGGTTCCCGCGTCGTTGCACGAGGCCGCGTCGATCGACGGCGCCGGGGCGGTGCGGCGGTTCCGGCACATCACGCTGCCGTTGCTGCGCCCGACATTGCTGTTCGTCTCGGTGACGACGGCGATCGGCTACCTGCAGTTCTTCGAGGAGCCGTACGTCATGACCAACGGCGGCCCGCTCAACTCGACGATCTCCGCATCGATGTACACCTACCGGCAGTTCGGGTTCGGCAACTACGGCTACGCCTCCGCGATGAGCTACCTGATCTTCGTGGTCATCGCGATCGTCACCGCCCTCCAGTTCCGCCTCCTGCGGGAGAGGGGATGACATGACCGGGCAACGCACGCAGAACCGTTGGTGGATCTACGTTCCGCTCACGGTCGCGCTCATCGCCGTGATCGCGCCGTTCGCCTGGATGGTGCTGGGCAGCTTCAAGGGCGAGGGTGAGATCCTGGCCAATCCGCCCACGTGGTTGCCGGAAGCCGCGTCCCTGGACAACTACACGCAGCTGTTCTCCCGCCTGCGGTTCGGGACGTACTTCCTCAACTCGGCGATCGTCGCCGTCCTGGTGACCGCCGGGAACCTGCTCTTCTGCTCGATGGTCGGCTACGCCCTCGCCAAGCTGGAGTTCCGGGGCAAGCGGGCGCTCTTCGTGGTCGTCATGGCGACCCTGATGATCCCGGGCGTCGTCACGTTCGTGCCGCTGTACGTGCTCGTCGTCAACGCGGGCCTGGCGAACTCGCTGCCCGCGCTGATCCTGCCGTTCCTCGTCTCGCCGTTCGGTGTCTTCCTGATGCGTCAGTTCATCGTGGGCCTGCCCTCGGAGTTGCTCGACGCCGGACGCGTCGACGGCGCCGGCGAGGTGCGCATCTTCGCCCGGATCATCCTGCCGCTGTGCGGGCCGGCGCTCGCCACCCTCGGCATCCTCACGTTTTTGGGCAGCTGGAACAACTTCCTGTGGCCGCTGGTCGTGGCGCAGCAGGAGAGCGAGTACACGCTCCCGGTCGCGCTGGCCCTCTACTCGACCGGTCAGAACTCGATCCAGTACGGCCTGCTGCTGGCCGGGGCCACCATCGTCGTCGTCCCGGTCCTGCTCGTGTTCCTCGTGTTCCAGCGGCGCTTCATCGAAGGCATCGCGACCACCGGCATCAAGTGAGAAGTCCACAGTGGATTCATTCAGGAGGGGAACTCACATGAACTCGCCATTCAGGATCACCCGCCGAACCCTGTTGGTGGGAAGTGCCGCCGCGTTGGCGGTTCCTTCGCTCGCGGTGCCTGCCTCGGCTCGTGGGCACGCCGATCCGGTGCGGATTCGCGGCTGGGCGCGCGACACGTGGCGCAGCCTCGTCGCCATGACGCCGTCGGGCACGGGACTGCCCGCGGACAACATCCCCGAGTCGCTGGCCGCCTCCGACCGCTCGGGCTACACCTCGCCGACCAACATCGGCGGCTACCTGTGGTCGACGGTCGTGGCCCGCGAGCTTGGCCTCATCTCGAAGGACGAGGCGTCGGCGCGGCTGGTCCGCACACTGACCACCCTCGACCGGATGGAACACCACGTTCCGAGCGGCATGTACTTCAACTGGTACGACGAGGAGACCGGGGAAGCGTTGCGCGCCTGGCCCGGCACGGGCGCTGTCGTCCACCCGTTCTGCTCCAGCGTGGACAACGGCTGGCTCGGCGCGGCACTGCTCGTCGTGGCGGGAGCCGATCGCGCGGCGGCAGACCTGGCCCGGCGGCTCTTCGCCCGCATGCGGTGGGACGCCTTCTACAACCCCGGCGACGACCCCGCGCACCCCGTCCGGCCGGGCGGCCTGATCCACGGCGGGTTCTTCCCGTTCGACCACGACCGTCCCGGCGGCGTGTACCAAGGCACGCACATCGGCGGCGACCCCGTCTGGCTGACCACTCATCACTACGACACCACCGTGTCGGAAACGCGCATCACCAGTTATCTCGGCATCATCACCGGCCGGATCCCGCCGAAGCAGTACTTCGCGATGTGGCGGACCTTCCCGGCGTCGTGCGACTGGTCGTGGCACGAGATGCAGCCGGTGGGGGAGAACCGGACCTACTACGGCATCGAGGTCTTCGAAGGTGCCTACACCTATCGCGGCATGCGGATCGTGCCCGGCTGGGGTGGGTCGATGTTCGAAGAGCTGATGCCGGACGTGTTCGTGCCCGAGGCGAAGTGGGCGCCGCGGTCGTGGGGTCGCAACCACCCGCTGCACGTCCGGGCACAGCGAGAACATGGCCTGATCGAGGCGAAGTACGGCTTCTGGGGCTTCAGCCCGTCCAGCAACCCCGCCGGTGGTTACCGCGAGTACGGCGTCGACGCGCTCGGCCTGGGTCCGGGCAACGAGCCGGGGAACCCGGCCAACGGTTACTTCTCCGACCAGGAGATGACGAACTACGACGTCGGCTTCGGCACATGTCGTGCTGCTACCGCACCCACACCCGTCTTCGGCGACGGTGTGGTCACCCCGCACGCAGCCTTCCTGGCGATGATGCACGAACGCGACGAGGCCTACACCAACCTGGTCGGCATCCAGGAGGACCTGCGCGCCTACGGCAGGGGCGGGTTCTTCGACGCCGTGGCCGTGCGGTCGGGCGCCATCGCGCGGCGCTACCTGTCCCTGGACCAGGCGATGGTCATGGGAGCGATCGGGAACGTGCTGTGCCGTGACGTGATCCGGCGATCGTTCTCGACACCGGCCGTCGAACGGGCGCTCCGTCCGGTGATCGGTGTCGAGGAGTTCGGCGCGAGCCGAGTCTGACCAGCTGTGGAGGTAGTGGCATGCGGCCGATGAGGCTGATCTCCGAGGACGGCGTCGAGTACCGCGACCTCAACGGCAACGGCGTCATGGACCCCTACGAGGATCCACGCCTGCCCGTGGCCGAACGAGTGGCGGACCTGCTGGGGCGTTTGTCGTTGGAGGAGAAGGCAGGCCTGCTGTTCCACACCGTTATCGAGGCGGGCGCGGACGGCACGGTGAAGGAGGCTCCCGGCGCCATCAGCAAGTCGCCCACGAGCGTCGTGGTGGGGCAGAAGCACCTGACGCACTTCAACGTGCACGCACTCCACGACGCACGCATGGCGGCGCGCTGGTACAACAACCTTCAGCTCATCGCCGAGAGCACGCCACACGGCATCCCGGTGACGATCTCCACCGACCCGCGCCACGCGTTCCTCGAGAACGCGGGGGTTTCCTTCACCGCCAAGGCTTTCTCCCAGTGGCCCGAGTCGCTGGGCCTGGCCGCGCTGGGCGATCCGTCCCTGGTGGAACGGTTCGCGGACATCGCCCGGCAGGAGTACGTCGCGGTCGGCATCCGCTGTGCCCTGCACCCGGCTATCGACCTGGCCACCGAACCGCGATGGGCCAGGCAGGCGGGCACGTTCGGGCAGGACTCGGCGCTGACGGCCGACCTGGCCGTGGCCTACGTGCGCGGGTTCCAGGGCGAGTCGCTGGGACCCGAGTCGGTCGCCTGCACCAGCAAGCACTTTCCCGGTGGCGGCCCGCAGAAGGACGGCGAGGACGCGCACTTCCCGTACGGCCGCGAGCAGGTCTACCCCGGCGGGCGTTTCGACGATCACCTGGCACCGTTTCGGGCAGTCGTCGAAGCGGGCACCGCGGCGGTGATGCCGTACTACGGAATGCCCGTCGGCCTGGAGGTGGACGGCGAGGCGATCGAGGAGGTGGGCTTCGGCTACAACCGCCAGGTGGTCACCGGGATGCTGCGCGAGGGCCTCGGCTTCGACGGCGTGGTGCTCACCGACTGGGAACTCGTGATGGACAACCACGTCGGCGACAAGGTGCTGCCCGCCCGTGCGTGGGGTGTCGAACACCTCGACGCGCACGGAAGGATGGAACTCATCCTCGCCGCGGGCGCCGACCAGTTCGGCGGCGAGGAATGCGTCGAGGTGCTGCTCGAACTCGTGGCACAGGGCCGGGTCACGGAGGCGCGGATCGACGAGTCGGCACGCAGGCTTCTCACGGTGAAGTTCCGCCTGGGGCTCTTCGACGATCCGTTCGTCGACGAGGACCGGGCGGCGGAGATCGTGGGGCGGCAGGACTTCCGCGACGAGGGCCACGCCGCGCAGGCGCGTTCGGTCACGGTCCTGCAGGTGGGCTCGGGCGCGGCGAGGTTGCCGTTGGCACCAGGGTTGAAGCTGTACGTGGAGAACGTCTCGCCCGAGGTCGCGGCGCGCCTGGGAACCGTTGTCGCCTCCCCGGAAGAGGCCGACGTGGCGCTCGTGCGGCTGATGGCTCCGTTCGACCCGCGGTCGGACCTGTTCCTGGAGTCGTGGTTCCACCAGGGCTCGCTCGACTTCCAGCCGGGCCTGGCCGCGCGCCTGGCCCGGATCTCGTCGGCCTGTCCGCTGATCGTCGACGTGACGCTGGACCGGGCGGCGGTGCTGACCCCGTTGCTCGAGGTCGCGTCGACGCTGATGGTCAGTTACGGCACCACCGACGAGGCTTTGGCCGATGCGCTGTCGGGCGTCGTGCCACCGCAGGGCAGGCTTCCGTTCGACCTGCCGCGGTCGATGGAACAGGTGCGCCGCCATCCTGAGGACGTAGCGGGTTATGACGATCCGCTGTTCGCCTTCGGGCACGGGCTTTAGGAGGACCAGGATGGGTGGGGTGCTCGTCACCGGGGCGTCGCGGGGGATAGGCCGAGCGACCGCCGTGGCTTTCGCCGAGCGGGGACACCGGATCGCGGTGCACTACAGCAGCCGCCTCTCCGACGCCGAGGAAACCCTCGCCCACCTCGCCGGCGACGGGCACGTGGTGATCGGAGCCGACCTCGCCGATCCCGATGCCGCCCGCAGCCTGGTCACCGAGGCGGTAGCACGACTCGGCGCGGTGGACGTGCTGGTCAACAACGCCGCCGTCGCACCCACCGCCACGAACCGGCACCTTGTCGGCGATGTCTCGTGGGAGGGGTGGACCGACGCGTGGCAGTCCATGTTCGCGGTGAACCTGCACGGCGCGGTGAACGTCACCTGGGCCGTGGCACAACACCTCATCGACCGAGGCGCGCCGGGCAGCATCGTCAACGTCGGCTCGCGGGGCGCGTTCCGCGGCGAACCCGACCATCCCGCCTACGCGGCGAGCAAGGCGGCCCTGCACGCGTTCGGGCAGTCGGCCGCGATCGCGCTCGCTCCGCACCGGATCGCGGTCACCTCGGTCGCACCGGGGTTCGTGGCCACCGAACGCCAAGCCGCGAAGCTCGCCGGCGCCGAGGGTGACGCGGTGCGCGACCAGAGTCCGTTCGGCCGGGTCGGCACGCCGGAGGAGATCGCCTCCGCCATCGTCCACCTGGCGTCACCGGAGGCCGCCTGGTCGTCCGGCGCGATCCTGGACGTCAACGGAGCCTCGTACCTGCGCTGACGCTCGCAGGTCGGTCGGGCGGTGCCAGCCTCCCAGGAGGGACCGCCTGCGCTGATCTCACCAGCGCCCACATGGGTACGGCCGCCAAGGGAGGAGCCTCTGCGCTTACCTTCCTGGGGCTCATGGGTTGGCCAGCGGTACCGGCGTCCTGGAAGGAACCCCCGCGCTGATCTCGCCAGCGCCCACAGGTCTGCCAGGCGGTACCGGCGTCCTAGGAGGAGCCGCCTGCGCTGATCTTCCCGGCGCTCACAGGTTGGCCAACGTACGGCCGCCGAGGGAGGAGCCTGTGCGCTCATCTTCCTGACGCTCGCAATCTGCCTGGCGGTGCCAGCTGCCAAGGAGGAACCGCCTGCGCTGATTTCCCTGGCGCTCACTGGTTGGCCGGCGGTACGGCGGCCGCGGGAGGAACTTCCCCGCTCACCTTCCCGGCGCTCACAGGTCCGCCAGCGGCACCGGCCGCCCCAGCAGGAACCCCTGCGCCTGGTCGCACCCGAGCGCCCGCAGGATCTCCAGCTGTTCCACCTGCTCCACCCCCTCGGCGATCACCGTCATGTCGACCGCGTGGGCCATGGCGATGATGCTCGTGACGATCGCCTCCGCCTCGTCGGAACGGCCCAGGCCCGCGGTGAACGACCGGTCGATCTTGAGCGTGTTCAGCGGCAGGGTGAGCAGCTGGGCGAGTGAGGAGTAGCCGGTGCCGAAGTCGTCGATGGCGAGTCGCACGCCCAGGTCGCGCAGCGCGGCGAGGGTGCGGGCGGCCAGGGCCGGGTCGCGGGTCAGGGCGCTTTCGGTGATCTCCAGGCACAGCGAGCTGGGATCGAGTCCTGCCTTGTGGGTGGCGTGCCGGATCGCGGACACGAGCCACGGGTCGTCGAGCTGGCGGGCCGACAGGTTCACGGTCAGCTTGAGCGACGGTGCCAGCACGGCGATCTCGCGGGTGGCGGTGTGCAGCATGTGGGCGCCGACGATGTTGATCAGGTCGCTTTCCTCGGCGAGCGGGATGAACTCGCAGGGGGAGATGAGGCCGTAGCGCGGGTGCGTCCAGCGCAGCAGGCCCTCGACGGCGGTGCGCCGGTGGGTGCGGAGGTCGACGATCGGCTGGTAGGCGAGCCACAGCTGGTCGCCCAGCGGTGCGGTGCGCAGGTCCTGCTCGAGTTGCAGGCGGCGCTGGATCTGGTCGCGCAGCTCGACGTCGAAGAACGCGATGCGGCCCCTGCCCCTGGTCTTCGCCTGGTACATCGCGAGGTCGGCGTCGCGGAGCAGGTCGGCGCCGTCGCGGGTGTCGCCCGCTTCGGCGAGCACGATGCCCACGCTCGCGTCGACGTGCAGTTGCCGTCCGTCCACCGAGATCGGCCGGTTGAGCTCGGCGCGGACGTGGTCCGCGAGGGCGGTCGCCTCGTCCGGGCCGGTCACCCCGTAGGCGATGACGGTGAACTCGTCACCCCCGAGCCTGCCCACGACGTCGCCGCGGCGGGAGCTCCTGCTCAGCCGCGTGCCGACGACCCTCAGCACCTCGTCGCCGGCGCTGTGACCGAGGGAGTCGTTGATGACCTTGAACTTGTCCAGGTCGATGAACAGCACCGCGGTGAGCCCCGACCGGTGGGCCCGCGCGGCAGGGCTGAGCCGGTTGATGGTCACCGTGCGGTTGCACAGGCCGGTCAACGCGTCGTGCGTCGCCTCGTGCTCCAGCCGGCTGTCGATCATGCGGCGTTCGGTGATGTCGGTGAACGACACGACGGTCGCCGACGGCAGCGTTCCGTCCTGGGCGAGCGCGCGGGCACTCAGCGACAACCACACGCGCGTGCCGTCCGGCCGCAGGGCGCGCAGGATCCGCCCGTGCTGCGATCTGCCGGTCGCCCTGGTGGTGGCCGACGGGTACTGCGACTGCGGGATCGGCTGGCCGGACTCGTCGTGCAGCTCGGCGAGCGACGCCGGCTGGCCGATCACCTCCTGCGCGCGGATGCCGAGGATCCGTTCGGCCGCGGGGTTGACGGACTCGACGAGGCCCGTGGCGCCGACGACCAGCACGCCTTCCTCGATGGCGGCGACCACCGCCGTGAAGTGATGCTCCGCCCGTCTGCGCGCGGTCTCGTCCGCGCAGATCAGCACATAGCCGCCGTCCATCCGCGCGACCGACACCCGCACCGCCAGCGCGCCGCCGTCCGAACGCCGGTGCACCGCGTGGACCACACCGCCCGCCTCCAGCACCGCCACCGGGTCCAGCGGCGCACCGACCACCTGACCGATGGACTGCCCGATCGCGTCGGCGGCGCGCCGGCCGTAGACGTCCTCCGCGCTGCGGTTCCAGCTCGTCACCACGCCGTCGGAGGTGGTCGCGATGAGAGCGTCGCTCACGTGCGCGGCAAGAGCGGCCTGGTAACGCAACGCCGCCGCGGCCGCCTTCTGCTCGGTGACGTCCCGCATGATCACCTGGAAGGCGGGTCTGCCCTGCCACGTCGTGCGCACCGAGACCGACTCGATGTCGGTGGTGCCGCCGTCGAACCGGACCAGCACGGCGTCCGCCGGGTCGCTCGTCGCGCCCGGCTCGGTGAGCTTCGAAATCCTGCGCAGCATCTCGGCCTGCGAGTCGGGGTGGACGAAGTCGGTGATCGGCCGGCCGAGGACGTCGGCCTCCGACCGTGCCCGCACGAACTGGACGGCCGCCGGGTTCGCGTAGACGAGCACACCCGCCTCGTGCACCACGATCGCCTCGGGAGCGAGGTCCACCAACAGCCGGTAGCGGTCGGCGAGGTCCGCGAGCTCCTGCTGCTGGGTGTGCCGCCGGGTCACGTCGGCGACGACGCCCACCAGGGCCCGTGCGGAGTCGTGGGTCGAGACGCGGGCTCGGAACTGGAGCCAGCGCGTGCCGGCCGGGGTCTCGAGGGGCTGCTCCAGCTCGAAGTCCTCCCACGCCGGCGCCGTCCTCGCGGCCACGGTCAGCGGTGCGGTCAGCTCGGCCAGCCGGGCGCGCACGGTGTCCTGGTTCGCGCGGGGCACGCCGATCACCACGTCGATGCCCGGCATCCATCCGAGCTGGTCAGCGCCGAGGTCAAGCCACCACACGACGGCGGCGCCGACCGAGAGCGAGAGTTCGACCAGCAGTTCGTGGTCGAATCCGGCGTCACCGATCAGGCCGCTCACGTCTTGGCTCCCAGATCCGACGTCCCGGGAGCGCGGTGGCGTGGCCATCGTGAAGTCCTACTACACACTCGACCAGAACCGCATCCGTCTGGCGTGAACATGGTGTGCCGTTATATCCGGTCGACGGAACCGTCCGATGATCAGGGTTCGTTCACGAATGTCCATTGTGGACTCGTCAGGTTTCTCGCTACGAGCTGGTTTACACCGTTATCCTCCTGACAGAGGTGTCGGCCCTCGGTAAGGGGGACCTGGTTGTGGTCGCGCGAGGTGTGGGTATCTGCGGAATCGGCGTGGTCAGCGGGTACGGGTGGAACCGCAGGTCGCTCTGGGAGGGCCTGGTCAGCGGCAAGCCCGCCGCCGCGATCGTTCCCGAGCTGGGCCGGTTCCCCGGTGACACGGTCTGGGCGGCGCGGGTCGACGAGGGCGGTGACCCGGTGGACGGGCCGAGCAGGTTCGCGCGGGCCATGCGAGCCGCCGCCAGAGAAGCCATCGAGGACGCGGGCACCCGCGGCTGGCAGCCGGGCCGCCGGGTCGGCCTGCTGCACGCGGTCGTGCTGGGCGAGGTGGACCTGTGGCGCGACTTCTACGTCACGCGCGGTGGCAAGCTGCCGGTGCACGACTACCTGGCCTTGATGCCGTCCACACCGATGTCGACGTTGATGCAGGAATACGGTTTCCACGGGCCCGCCATGAACGTCTCGGCGATGTGCGCGTCGGGCAACGCCGGCCTGCTCACCGCGATGGCGTGGCTGGACGCGGGAATCGTCGACGACGTGGTGTTCGTCGCGACGGATCTTTCGCTCACCCCGGAGAACGTCTCCCACTTCGTCCGGCTCGGCGTGGCGATCGTGGACGCGGAGCCGCTCGACGCGTGCCGCCCGTTCCAGGAGGGGAGCAGAGGTTTCGTGATGGGCGAAGCGTCGGTGGCGTTCGTCCTCTCGCGCCGTGCGTCGGTTCCCTACGCCCTCACGCTCGGTGGTGCGATGTCGCACGACGCGTACCACGTGACGTCGATCGATCCACGGCTCGACCAGATCACCAGCTGCTTCTCCGACGCGCTGGACAACTCCGCGGTGAGCGCGTCCGACGTGCGCTACCTCAACGCGCACGGCCCGGGCACCGCGCAGTGCGACACCGCCGAGGCGGCCGTGCTGGAGCAGCTGTTCGGACCGGACACCGGGATCTACTCGGTGAAACCGCTGACCGGACACTGTCAGGGCGCGGCTTCGGCGATCGAGGTCGCGGTGACCGCGATGGCGTACGACAGCGGGATGATCCCGGCGCCACCGACGGTCGCACCAGGACATCCGCGGCTGCTGGACGGTCCGACACCGCTCGTCGGCGGCCTCACCATCAAGTCGTCGCTCGGCATGGGCGGCCACAACTCCGTGGTCGTGCTGGCACCGCCCGCCTGACGTGTCAGGCGGGCGGTGGTCACGCGCTCACGGCTTGGTCAGGCGAACCAGGAACCCGTCGTGGTCGGTGTGGGTCAGGCCGTACTTGGTGGTGCTGACGAACGCGTTGTCGCTGGAGAACACCACGTGCTGCACGTCGCCGTCCCCCTTGCGGACGTGGCCGGACGGGACGCACTTCTGCGCGTTCTCCGGATCGGCGGTGTCGTACTCCAGGTTGAAGTCGCCACCGACGATCGTCTTGCCGCTGAGACCCTCGGCGGACCGGATGTTCGGCACGACGTCGAACAGCAGCGCCCGGCACTGGGCCAGCGCGACCGGCTCACTGCTCGCCGACAGATGCGTCGCACACGCCAGATGGTCTCCAACGGCGTAGGCGCACGCGAACGTGCGTTGCTCGTTGCCGCTGTCCTGGGTCGTGTACTTGCCGTTCCACGCCTTGACGCCCTGGTAGCCGGCGGCGGGAACACGACCAAGCACCGCGTTGCCGTAGTCCTGGCCGTTGGTGCACTTCACCGGCGTACCGGTGTCGCGCCTGACCGCCGGGTTGAAGACGTGGTAGATCCGGTCACCTGGCCAGGCCTGGGCCAGCGCCGGCGCCAGCCGGTCGGGCACGTCGTTGGCGCAGATCTCGTTGAGCGTCACGAGGTTCGGACGCACCTGGGAGATCAGGCCGGCGGCTTCGGGGATCGAGCGGCCCTGCGAGTAGCACCCGGCGATTCCGCTGTTGCACAGGTTCAGCTGGAGCTCCCAGAACCTGTCGGCGGCGATCGAGGGCGTTGCGGGCCCTGTCGTGGCAGGCAGCACCACCGCCGTTGCCTGCACGTACTCGGCCCTGTCCGGAGCCGCTGCCGCGCTCGACCCCGGCGCCACCACGCTCGCCAGCAGAGCCAGCCCTCCGGCTAACGCCAGCTTCCGACCTGCACTTCCTCGAGACATCGTTCCCCTTACCGCGCAACGGATTTCAGGTCAGCCTGACACGCCGCAGTTCGGGGCGGACCAGAAGCGGGAAGACTTGTGGGCGACGTGCACGTGGTCGTTGTGTCCCGTGTAGCCCGGTCCGAGGATCTCGTTGAAGCCGTGGTTGCGTGCCTGCTGGGCCAGCGCGCAGAAGCCCTGCGGTCCGGCGCCCAGGTCGACGGCGTCGCCGTACAGGTGACGACTGCCGGCCGCGCCGCCGACGGCGTTGTTGCACGCGACGCTGCGGAAGCCGCCGTTGACGTCGATCGGCCTGTCACCCATGGCGTGCCGCATGGCCTGCAGCTTCCACATGGACACCAGGGCGTTGGCGCGCGCGGTCGCCGCGGAGACGTTGCCGCCGGACCAGTCGGAGTTGCAGTTGTTCAACTCGTCATAGGTGAAGTTGATCGGCGTGCAGTCGTTGTCCTGCAGCGCGTAGATCTTCGCGAACGTCGCGGGCCCGGCGATGCCGTCCGCACCGAGACCGTAAGCCTGCTGGAAACGGGTGACGGCAGCCTTCGTGCCGGCCCCGAACTGCCCGTCGAGGCTGAGCACACCGCCGTAGCCGGGGTAACCGGCGACACGGATCTGAAGCTGCCGCACGTCCTCGCCCGATGCGCCTTGCGCGAGGTTGCGGCCCCAGGTGTAGCAGGCGTCGGCCGCGACGGGGTCCTCCGCCGCGGCGGCAGGTGCGACACCGACGCCGGCGAGCAGGGCGAGGACGGGTAAGAGCAAGCGGAGTTTCATGACAGCGCCAACCTTTCGATCACAGGGAGGTGCAGCGTGTCGAGTTCCCGTGAGGGTTGTCAATGACCCACCAAATGAACTCCTAGTTAGGCGCCGAGGAACCACCCGGATAGCCGATGTCACAGATTCGGGCCGGGTCCGGTCTAAGCGGACATGAGTCGATCCCTGGAGTCGAAGACCGGCGTCCACGAGCCGGTCACCGTGATCAAGAACTACACGGTGCCGGCCGGTGAGGCCGAGTACTTCGTCGATGTGTACCGGGAGAACGCGCGGATCATGTCGTCCCAGCCTGGTTTTCTCCGCTCCCGTCTGCACCGGGCCTTCGCCGAGACGCCTCAGGTGCGGTTCGTCCACATCGCCGAGTGGCGGTCAGGCGCCGAGCTCGACGAAGCCACGTCCAATCCCGAGTGGCTTGCCTCGCTGCGCCGGATGTTCGACGATCCCGGTCTGCACATCACCTCGGAGCCCGCCGCCTACCGGGTCGTGGTCGAGCTTCATCCCTCCTGACCGCGGTCAAGGAAAAAGTTGGCCGATATGTGCCACCTCGACAACCTTGCCGGGCCGGCGACCGCTCATTAGCTTGACAGTTCTTAAGGCCGAATTCCTTTCTGGCACAACAGTTGCCGGGGCCGGAGGACTCAATGGTGAGCTCGGCACTGCTGTCGGTCCAGGGTGTGGTGAAGCGCTTTCCCGGCGTGACGGCGCTGCAGGGCGTGGACTTCGAGGTGCGCGCGGGTGAGGTGCACTGCCTGCTCGGGCAGAACGGCGCGGGCAAGTCGACGCTGATCAAGGTGCTGTCCGGCGCGCACCGTCCGGACGAGGGCGAGATCCGCTGGCGGGGCGAGGTCGTGTCGTTCGGCAACCCGACCGCCGCGATGCGCAGCGGGGTGGCCGCCATCTACCAGGAGCTGGACCTGGTGGCGGGTTTGTCGGTGTCCGACAACGTGTTCCTCGGCCACGAACTGTCCACAGCGGGCTTCAGCCGGCGGTCCGAGGCGCGGCGCAGGACCCGCGCGTTGCTGGATCGGCTGGGGCATCCGGAGATTTCGCCCGACCGCGACGTCGGCCGGTTGTCCGTGGCCCACCAGCAGGTCGTCAGCATGGCGCGGGCGCTGTCGCTGGACGGGCAGCTGCTGATCATGGACGAGCCGTCGGCCGTTCTGGACCCGGACGAGGTGCGGGTGCTGTTCGGGGTCATCAGGGAGCTCACCGCCCAGGGCGTGGCCGTCGTGTACATCTCGCACCGCCTGGCGGAGATCAGGGAGATCGGCGACCGGGTGACCGTGCTCAAGGACGGCAGCACCGTCGCGACGGGTCTGTCCGCACGCGACACGAAGACCTCGGAACTGATCGGGTTGATGACCGGACGTGTCCTGGACAACGTGTTCCCGCAACGGAAACCGGTCGACCCGGCCGCACCTGAAGTGCTGAAGGTGCGCGGACTGGCCGACAAGAGCCGTTTCCGCGACGTCGACCTCACGGTGCGCGCCGGCGAGGTGGTCGGGCTCGCGGGTCTCGTCGGATCGGGCCGCTCGGAGATCCTGGAGACGATCTACGGCGCGCGCAAAGCAGCGGACGGCACCGTCGAGGTCGACGGAAGACAACTCCGGCGGGGGAGCGTCGGTGCGGCCGTGCGCGCGGGGATGGGGTTGTGCCCGGAGGAGCGCAAGAGCCAGGGGTTGTTGCTGGACCAGGCCGTGTACCGCAACATCACCGTCTCGTCGCTCCAGTCGTTCGCCACGTTCGGGTTCCTGGACGACCGCGCCGAACGCGTCCGCGCCACCAAGCTCACCGAAGCGCTGGACGTCCGCCCGGCCGGTGTGGACCGCGTGGTGCGAGGACTGTCCGGCGGCAACCAGCAGAAGGTCGTGCTCGCGCGGTGGCTGCTGCGGGAGTGCCGGGTGCTGCTGCTGGACGAACCCACCCGCGGCGTGGACGTGGGCGCGCGCAGCGAGATCTACGAGCTCATCCGCGCCCTGGCGGACCAGGGGGTCGCCGTGGTCGTGGTGTCGAGCGACGTGGAGGAGGTCCTGGGGCTGGCCGACCGGGTCCTGGTGGTGCGCGAGGGGCAGGTCGTCCACGACGGCCCGGCCGACGAGATCGACGAGTCCCGGGTCCTCGACCTGGTCATGGAAGGACACGCCGCATGAGCGAGGACACCGCCGCCGTGGCCGCGCCGCACAGAACCCCGGTCGCGAGGGAATCCAGCGTCACGGCGCTGCTCGCCTCCCCGGCCGGGCGCAACACCGGTCTCGTGGTCGCCCTGATCCTGTTGTGCATCGGTGGTGTGGTCACCGCCGGCGACCGGTTCGCCGACATCGACAACGTGCTCACCATCCTGCGGCTCGCCGCGGTCATCGGTGTCGTGAGCATCGGCATGACGTTCGTGATCACCGGCGGCGGGATCGACCTGTCGGTGGGCGCGATCGTCGCGCTGTCGTCGGTGTGGGCGACAACCCTTGCCACCCAAGGGATCGCCAACGACACGCACTGGATCGTCATCGTGTTCACCGCGCTGCTGGTGGGCGGGGCGTGCGGGCTGGTCAACGGCATGCTCATCGCCTACGGCCGGGTCGTGGCGTTCATCGCGACCCTGGCGAGCCTGGCCGCCGCCCGCGGTCTCGCCGAGATCATCTCCAACCGCAAGACGCAGATCGTGAACGTGCCCGGCTTCGCCGCGTTCTTCGACGCATCGGTTCTGGGGGTACCGGTGCTCGTGGTGATCTTCGCGGTGGTGGCGGTGGCCGGATGGGTGCTGCTCAACCGCACCACATTCGGTCGCCGCACGTTCGCCGTCGGCGGCAACCCGGAGGCGGCGCGGCTGGCCGGCATCGACGTGCGGCGGCACACCGTGTGGCTGTACACGTTGCTCGGCCTGTGCTGCGGGCTGGCCGCCGTCATGCTGATCGCCCGCACCACGACCGGCAGCGCGACCCACGGTGGCCTGTACGAGCTCGACGCGATCGCCGCGGTCGTGATCGGCGGCACGCTGCTCACCGGCGGCCGCGGCACGATCGCGGGCACCGTCTTCGGCGTCCTGATCTTCACCACGCTGTCGAACGTCTTCACCCTCAACAACCTCTCCATCTCCGCCCAGGCCGTCGCGAAGGGCGCGATCATCGTGGTCGCCGTCCTCCTCCAGCAGCGGCTCGCAAGACGCAGCGGCGCCTGACGCCGCAACCACGACCGCTGCCACCCGAGGAGACAGAAACCCATGCGATTCAAGAGAGTCACTCTTCTCGTCGCCGCCTCAGCACTCGCGCTCACCGCGTGCACGGGCAACACACCGGAGAACAACGGCGGAGGGAACCAGAGCGGCGGCGTGAAGGTCGCCAACGACGAGCCGGGCAAGAAGGTCGTCATCGGCTTCTCCGCACCGGCCGCCGACCACGGCTGGATGGCCGCGATCACCGACGCCGCCAAGAAGGAGGCCGCCAAGTACTCCGATGTGGAGCTGCGCGTCGTCGAGGGCACCAACGACCCCAACCTCCAGATCAGCCAGGTCGAGACGTTCATCAACGACAAGGTGGACGCGATCGTCCTGCTGCCCTTCGACGGTGCCGCGCTCACCCCGGTCGCCCTCAAGGCCATGAAGGCCGGCATCACCGTGATCAACGTGGACCGCCAGTTCGACAGCCCGTTCGCCGCGAGGTCCACGGTGCTGGGCGACAACTACGGCATGGGCGTGTCCGCGGGCACGTACGTCTGCGAGCGGCTGAAGGGCAAGACGGACGCCGTGGTCGCGGAGATCGCCGGCATCGACTCGCTGCCGTTGACCCAGGACCGCAGCAAGGGCTTCGCGGAGGCACTCGCGGGCTGCGGGCTGAAGGTCAGCAACCGCGTCGCGGCCGAGTTCACCGTGGAGAGCGGTGAGAAGGCCGCCGCGAACCTGCTGCAGGCCGCACGCAAGATCGACGCCATCTGGAACCACGACGACGACCAGGGCGTCGGCGTCACCGCGGCGATCAAGAACTCCGGCCGCAGCGAGTTCTTCATGGTCGGTGGCGCGGGATCGGCGAACGTGATGCGCGAGATCAAGGCGGACAACGGCCCGCACAAGGCGACTGTGATCTACCCGTCCACCCAGGGCGCCGACGGCATTCGGCTGGCGCGGCTCGCGGTGCAGAACAAGAGCCTCGGCGACCTCGTCGAGGTGGAGGTCCCTCGTGAGGTCCAGCTGTACGCCCCGGTCGTCACGAAGGACAACGTCGACCGCTACCTGCCGACCGCCTTCGAGTCCTGAGAACACGAGAGGACCGCACGGTGACTGAACTTGGCATCGCGATGGTCGGCCACGCCTTCATGGGAGCCGCGCACTCCCAGGCGTGGCGGGTCGCGCCGCGCTTCTTCGACCTGCCGGTGCGGCCGGTGATGTCGGTCCTGTGCGGCCGTGACGCCGACCGCACGCGGGCCGCGGCCGAGCGGCTGGGCTGGGCGGAGGCCGTGACCGACTGGAAGTCCGTGCTGGACCGCGACGACGTGCACGTGGTGGACATCTGCACGCCGGGTGACACCCACGCCGAGATCGCGGTCGCCGCCCTGGACGCGGGCAAGCACGTGCTGTGCGAGAAGCCGATGGCCAACAGCGTCGCCGAAGCGGTCGCCATGGCGGAGGCCGCCTCCCGGGCAGCCGAACGCGGCGTGCGCGCGATGGTCGGGTTCAGCTACCGGCGAGTGCCTGCCCTGGGCCTGGCCCGTGACCTGGTCGCCCAGGGCAGGCTGGGACGGATCCACCACGTCCGCGCCCAGTACCTCCAGGACTGGATCGTCGACCCGGCCGCGCCGCTCTCGTGGCGGCTGGACAAGGACAAGGCCGGCTCCGGCGCGCTGGGCGACATCGGCGCGCACATCGTCGACGCCACCCAGTTCATCCTCGGCGACGCGATCAGCGAGGTCATGGGGACGTTGGTGACGTTCGTGCCGGAGCGTCCGCTGGCCTCCACCCACTCCGGTCTGTCCGGTACCGCCGCAACCGGGCAGACCGGGCCGGTCACCGTCGACGACGCCGCGCTGTTCCTGGCGCGCTTCGCCGGCGGTGCGCTCGGCTCCTTCGAGGCCACGCGGTTCGCCAACGGCCGCAAGAACGCGCTGCGCATCGAGGTCAACGGCTCGGCGGGCAGCCTGGCCTTCGACTTCGAGGACATGAACGTGCTGCAGTTCTTCGACGGCACCGAGGACTCCGCCGTCGCGGGGTTCCGGCGGATCATGGTCACCGAGCCGGGACACCCGTACGTGGCCGCCTGGTGGCCCGCCGGGCACGGTCTGGGCTACGAGCACGCGTTCACCCACCAGGCCGTGGACTTCGTGCGGGCCGTGGCGGAGGGATCGAACCCCGCGCCGTCGTTCGCCGACGGGCTCCAGGTGCAACGCGTCCTCGCCGCCGTCGAGGACAGCGCGGCATCCGGTTCGTGGCAACAGGTCTGAGGAGGAGAGACATGGCACGCCCGATCACGTTGTTCACCGGTCAGTGGGCCGACCTGCCGTTCGAGGAGGTCGCCAGGCTGGCATCCGGCTGGGGCTACGACGGCCTGGAGATCGCCTGCTGGGGCGACCACCTCGACCCGTGGCGGGCCGCGGAGGACGACGACTACGTCGCGGACCGGCTCGCGATCCTCGCCAAGCACGACCTGAAGGTGTGGGCGATCTCCAACCACCTCACCGGTCAGGCCGTGTGCGACGACCCCATCGACGAGCGGCACCAGGGCATCCTGTCCGCCCGCAACTGGGGTGACGGGGATCCCGAGGGCGTGCGGCAGCGGGCGGCGGAGGAGATGAAGGCGACCGCGCGGGCCGCGGCCAGGCTCGGCGTCGACACCGTCGTCGGGTTCACCGGCTCGTCGATCTGGAAGACCGTCGCGATGTTCCCGCCGGCGCCCGCCTCGATGATCGACGCGGGCTACCAGGACTTCGCCGACCGCTGGAACCCGATCCTGGACGTGTTCGACGAGGTCGGCGTCCGGTTCGCGCACGAGGTGCACCCGTCCGAGATCGCCTACGACTACTGGACGTGCGTCCGCGCGCTGGAGGCGATCGGGCACCGGCCGGCGTTCGGCCTCAACTGGGACCCGTCGCACTTCGTCTGGCAGGACCTCGACCCGGTCGGCTTCCTGTGGGACTTCCGCGACCGGATCTACCACGTCGACTGCAAGGACGCCCGGCGCCAGGTCGGCAACGGGCGCAACGGCCGGATGGGCTCGCACCTGGCGTGGGGTGACCCGCGGCGCGGCTGGGACTTCGTCTCGACCGGACGCGGTGACGTGCCGTGGGAGCAGTCGTTCCGGATGCTCAACACCATCGGCTACTCCGGTCCGATCAGCGTCGAGTGGGAGGACGCTGGGATGGACCGGCTCGTCGGCGCACCCGAGGCGCTGGAGTTCATTCGCCGCAACGCCTTCGACCCGCCGTCGGCCTCGTTCGACGCCGCGTTCAGCTCCGGGGGCTGACCTCGCACGGTCTTCTGGTTCCGATGTGACAATTGTTCGATGGAGAGCACCTTGGGTGTAGAGGCGGGATCGCCGGCCGCTGTGCTGCGCATGCTGATGGACGGCAGCCCGCGCACCCGAGCGGAGATCGTGGCCGCGACCGGTCTCGCCCGTTCCACGGTGCGGGCCAGGCTGGACCTGCTGGTGGCCGCCGGGCTGGTCAGCGACAGCGGCACGGGGGAGTCCACCGGCGGCCGCCCGGCCGGCCGGTTCGGCTTCAACCCCGGCGCCCACCTGGTGCTGGCGGCCGAGGTGGGCGCCACCCACGCCACCGTCGCCGTGTCCGACCTGGGCTGCCGGTTGCTCGCCGTCGAACAGGTGGACCTCGACATCGCGGACGGCCCGGCCGCGATCCTGTCGCTCCTGGTCACGACCTGGCGCTCGTTGCTGAAGACCGTCGAGGCCACGGAGATCGCCGGTGTGGGCATCGGCCTGCCGGGCCCGGTCGAGCACTCCACCGGCCGGCCGAACAACCCGCCGATCATGCCGGGCTGGGACGGGTTCGACGTGCCGGCGGCGATCGCGGCGGAGTTCGACGTGCCGGTGCTGGTCGACAACGAGGTCAACCTGATGGCGCTGGGCGAGCACACCGCCTCGCACCCGGACGTGGCGCACATGATCGTGGTGAAGGCGGCGACCGGCATCGGCGCGGGCCTGATCAGCAACGGCGTGCTGCACCGCGGTGCGGCGGGCGCGGCGGGGGACCTCGGGCACATCAGGGTGCCGGAGGGTGGCGAGGCGCTGTGCCGGTGCGGCAACACCGACTGCCTGGAAGCTGTGGCCGCCGGTCCCGCGCTGGCGGCGAAGCTGCGGGACCTCGGGCATCCCGCGCACTCGACGGCCGAGGTGGTGAACCTGGTCCGTTCCGGCAACCTCGAGGCCGGCCGCGTCGTGCGGCAGGCGGGCAGGGACATCGGCGAGGTGCTCGCCGGGTGCGTGAGCATGTTCAACCCGTCGCTGGTGGTCATCGGCGGCCTGCTGGCGGAGGCGGGCGAGATGCTGCTGGCGGGCGTGCGCGAGTCGATCTACCGGCGCTCGCTCCCGCTGGCCACCGAGAACCTGCGGATCGTCGCGTCGGGCGCCGGGGTGACCGCCGGGGCGTTGGGCGCGGCGGCGATGGTCGTGCGGCACGTGTTGTCGCCGGAGGTGCTGGACGCGCGGCTGGGCGAGGTCGCTGCCGGCTCCACGGGTGAGGTGCAGCTGTCTTCGCACGCGACCTAGCAGGGTATTGGCGGCGTTCGACCTGAAGATGCGTGCATTCTGACATCGAGGTACGGACTTTTGATTGACAGCCGCCAATAGTCCGGCTTACCGTCGCCTCATGGCTGTGACCCGCACAACACCGGGGGTGCTCGCACACCCGGTCACGCTGCCGCGCCCCAGGCGTGAGCACTTCGGTGGCGATCACACGGTGGCCGTGGGCAAGGAGCCCTCGGTGGCGACGCAGCGCCTGCTGCGGCTCATGCGGACCGGCGCGACCGACCGCGCGATCGCCCGTGAACTGGACATCAGCCTGCGCACCCTGAACCGGCGCATCGCACGCCTGCAGTCGATGCTCGGCGTGCAGTCGCGGTTCCAGCTCGGCGTGGTCGCCGCCCAACTGGAGTGGCTCTCACCGGCTGATGGTCACCCGATGAGCGCGCCCAGCCCGCTCGCCTGAGTGCGCCAGTCGACCTGGTTGGGGCTTCCACCGGCCCAGCGCTGCCCGATCCGGTTGAGCGCGTCGCGGTCGGCGGCCCAGATCGAGTCGGACTGCTGACGTGCGAACTGGTGGTACGCCGTGGAGTTCGTCGCCTTCGCCAGGTCCGTGAAGTAGCGCATGAAGATGCCCTTGAACTGCTTTTGGTTGTCGTCACAGGAGTTCTGGCCGACGTCGCACGACTCGGTGAGCACTCCGTTGCGGGTCAGCAGCGGGCTGGCCACCGCGGCATCCGCCAGACGCCTGGCCGCGTCGAGGAACTCGGCCTCGCCGGTGGCGCGCCACACCTCGACCAGACCACCGATCCCGAGGCCCTGGTTGTAACTCCACACCGTCTGGCCGTTGTTGCGGCAGTCGCGCGTCAGCCCGTCGTTGACCAGGCCCGCGGAGTTGATCAGCCCGCTGCCGAGGTACCACCGGGCGGCGGTGCGGGATCGCTGCAGCCACACCGAGTCGCCCGGCGTGCGGCGGTGCACCGACGCGGCCAGCCGCAGGTACAGGCCGCTGGTGACGGCGTTCTTGTAGGTGCGCTCCCGATCCCACCAGACGCCACCGCCGCACGAGCCCGGATCCCAGTACTGGTGCACGTATCCGGCGATCCTGGTGGCCATCGCGAGGTAGCGCGGGTCGCGGGTGCGGTCGTAGGCGGCGATCCAGGTGAGGCCCCACCAGGCGCTGTCGTCGATCGAGCGGCTGATGAAGTCGCCCTCGATCGGGTCGGTGCCGCGCTGACCCGCCGCGAACGGGCCGCGGTTCACGTCGAACGTGCGCGCGATGACCCAGTCGTACTCGCGGGTGCCGGAGTCGATCACCGTCGTGAGCGTCGCTGCCGAGTTCCACCAGCTGCTCGGCCACCAGCCGGGGGAGGGGTCGTAGGAGTACATCAGCGCGTCCGCGGCCGCCCGTGCCCTGGTCGGTGCGGGTCGTGCCCAGGCAGTGCAACTTCCTTGCTGGTGGGCGGCTTCCCGTCCGCAGGCGCGCACGGCCCCGCCGTAGTGACGTCCGCGTGGATCCCGCGTGGCGAACATCGTGGTGCGGGTCGTGGTCGCGCCGGCGGCTGTCGCGGTCCGGCCGAGCGACGAACCTCCCGGCCAGCTGGCGCCGCTGTCCCAGGACCGGTCGAGCCACACCTCGTCACCCTGTCCGCCGGCCTCGATGCTCGCCCACGCCATGGAGTTCTGATCGATGTGCAACCTGATCACCCGGCCGAACAACGTGGTCGGCGGCACCGGCTGACTGTCCCCGTTGGCCTGCCCCGCGTCGGTCCGGTCGCAGGTCACGTCGCACACAGTGGGATAGATCCAGTCCGTGCACGTCACCGCGTTGGCGTCGCCGCACGCGCGAATCAGGCCGCGCCGGTGGTGGCCGGGATCGGTCACGTTGTACATCAGCGTTCTCGTGCCCGTCCACGTGCCGGGGATGCTCGCCCTGCCCAGCAAGCCTTCCCAGCTGGCACCGCCGTCCCAGGAGCGGTCCAGCCAGACCGAGTCGCCGGCAACACCGTTGTCGATGCTTGCCCAGGCCATGCCGTCCAGGTCGGACGCGTGCAGCACCAGCCGCCGGCCGTTGATCAGCCGTTCGGGCACCGGGAACGTCTCCTGCTTGGCCTGCGAGGGATCGAGCGTGTCGCAGGCCAACACGCAGACCACTGCGGCTGTAGCTGGAGTCGTGGCCGTGCTGGGTGGCGGCGGTGGAGTGGGAAGTGCTGCCAGCAAAAGGAAAGCAACGATGAGGTTCAGCACGTCGACCACACCCCGGCGCTCGTGGGAACGCTCTCATGGTGGCGCGACCATCACCGGCAGGGCAACAGGGCGGCCAATTGACCACCGGACAGGATTTCAGGGCTGCGACCATCGCGCGGCGCGCCGCGACAGTTCGGCGAACGCGTCCCGCAGCTCAGGCGGCGCGATCACCTCGACCTCGGTGTCGAAGCGGGCGAGTTTCGCGACGAGCGCGGCCCACGACCACGCGCCGGTCGACAGCCTGGTCCGGCCGGGACCCACCTCCTCCGCGGTGTCGTCGCCGGAGAACGGGGCCACGTCGGCGAGCGGCAGGTCGAGGACCACCTCACCGTGACAGGGCCAGGCGTTGGTGCTGTCCGAGCCCTTGAACCGGGCTGCCAGGAACGTCGCGACGTCGCCGCCGGGCACCTGCCGGGGTGTGAAGCGCGGTCCGTTGGGGGTGCGCAGGCTCATCCGGTCGGCGCGGTAGGTCCGCCAGTCCTCGCGTTCCGGACTCCACCCGACGAGGTACCAGCGGCCGGACCGGACCACGAGGTGGTGCGGCTGCACGCGGCGGGCCGGCCGCGTGGTGTCGTCCGGGCGGCCGGGGGACTGGTAGTCGAACCGCAGTTCCTCGCAGGCGCGGACGGCGTTGCTCAGCGCGAGCAACAGGTCGGTGTCGACCTGCGTCCCGCGGCCGGCCGGTTCGATCTCCAGCGCGTCGATGCGCTGGCGCAGCCTGGACGGCATGACCTGACGCACGGTCGCGAGTGCCCGTGCCGCGGCTTCCTCGATGCCTGCTCCGGTGCCGACGGCGATCCTCAGTGCCACGGCGAGTGCCACGGCCTGTTCCTCGTCGAACAACAGCGGCGGCACCTGGCTGCCCGCTTCGAGCCGGTATCCGCCGTCGGGGCCTTTGACCGCGTGGACGAGGTAGCCGAGTTCGCGCAGCCGGTCGACGTCACGACGCACGGTGCGTTCGCTGACGCCGAGCCGTTGCGCCAGCTGCAGGCCCGGCCAGTCGCGGCGGACCTGCAGCAGGGACAGCAACGACAGCAGGCGGGCCGAGGTGGTGGTCGACGTCGCGATGGGCATGTTTTCAGCTTGGCACAAGTAGCGGACGTTCCCTGTCCGCTACTGCTGACAAAGTCGCTCTCATGTCACTCAACGCAGTTCCCCATCTGAACTTCCGCGGCCAGGCCAGGGAGGCGCTCGAGTTCTACCGGTCGGTGTTCGGCGGGCAGCTCGCCGTCGTCACCTACGGCGACTTCGGGATGCCCGCCGAGGTGCCCGGCGCGCGGAACGTGGTGTTCGGCGAGGTCGTCGCCGACAACGGCTTCCGCGTCATGGCCTACGACGTGCCAGGAGCGGACGAGCCGATCGCGACGGGCGAGCCCACCACCCGCCGGGAGCAGGGCACGACGATCACCGAGGAGCCGTTCTTCCTGTCCGTGCGCGGCGAGAGCGTCGACGAGGTGGCCCCGATCTGGGACGGGCTCGCCGACGGCGCGACGGTGATCGAGAAGTTCGGCCCCGCGCAGTGGGCACCGGCGTTCGGGATGCTGGCCGACCGGTTCGGCGTCACCTGGATCGTCGACGTCGCGGCCGCGCGGGCCTGAGTCCGTTCGGGGCGGGGCCCGCGCCCCGCCCCGGTTTCAGGGAGGAACACCATGCGGACCAGACCCCTCGGGCGCACCGGCATCCAGGTCAGCGCTTTCACGCTGGGCACGATGATGTTCGGGCGGTACGGCAACCCCGATCCCGACGAGTGCGTGCGGATCGTCCACAGTGCACTCGACCGTGGCATCAACACCATCGACACCGCCGATGTGTACGGCGGAGACGGCGAGACCGAACGGATCCTCGGACAGGCGCTGCGCGGGCGTCGCGACGACGTCGTGCTCGCCACCAAGTGCAACGGCCCGATGGGCCCCGATCCCAACCAGCGCGGCAGTTCCCGCCGCTGGATCGTCTCGGCGCTCGAAGGCTCCCTGCGGCGTCTCGGCGTGGACCACGTCGACCTCTACCAGGTCCACCACCCCGACCCCGGCACCGACGTCGAGGAGACGCTGAGCGCGCTGACCGATCTGCTGCGCTCGGGCAAGGTGCGCGCGATCGGCCACTCCAACCTGCCGGCGTCGCACATCGTCGAAGCGCAGTGGGTGTCCGAACGCCGTGGCCTCGCGCGGTTCCGCAGCGAGCAGCCCCACTACTCGATCCTCAACAGGGGAGTCGAACGCGAGATCCTGCCGGTCTGCCACCGTTACGGCCTGGGAGTCCTGGTGTGGAGCCCGCTCTCGATGGGGCTGCTCTCCGGCCGGCTTCGGCGCGGCAGTGCGGAAGCGCCGTCGGCCGGGCGTCTGCACTGGGCGCCGCGGCACCTGACCGACGAACGCAAACGCGACGCCGTCGAAGCCCTTGCGGGTCTGGCCGGGGAAGCCGGGCTGTCGTTGCCGCACCTCGCGCTGGGGTTCGTCACCGCCCACCCGGCGGTCACCTCGGCGATCATCGGTCCGCGCACGCCGGAGCAGTTGGACGACCTGCTGGCGGGTGCGGACGTGGTCCTCGACGACTCGTTGCTGGACCGCGTGGACGAGATCGTCGCGCCGGGAACCGATCTGGGGCCGGTCGACGTGGCGTACGTGCCGCCCCAGATCGAACAGCCCGCCCTGCGACGCCGGCCTTGACGTCGTCGCAGGGCGGATCGTCCCGCTACTTCGGGTCGAGCACGAACACCGGGATCTGCCTGTCGGTCTTCTCCTGGTACTCGGCGTAGGACGGGTAGGCCGCGACGGCCCGCTCCCACCACGCGGCCCGCTCGTCGCCGTCGACCTCGCGGGCGACGTAGTCCTTCTTCGCGGTGCCGTCCTGCAGCGCGATCTCCGGGTGCGCCTTGATGTTGAAGTACCAGGTGGGGTGCTCGGCGGCACCGCCCTTCGACGCCACCACCGCGTAGCTGCCGTCGTGCTCCACCCGCATCACCGGGGTGTAGCGCAACTTGCCGGACTTCGCGCCGCGCACCGTCAGCAGCACGATCGGCTTGCCGAGGACCAGGATGCCCTCGGTCGTGCCGGTCTCGAGAATCGTCTTGGTCTGGTTCTGCACCCAGTCGGTGGGGCTGAGTTCAACGTCCGTCATGTACACGATCAGCAACTCGCACGCCGCGCGCATTCCCGCCGGCCGCGCGAACCACTCAGCCGGTCATTTCTTGCGGATCGTGTGCACCGCCAGCACCAGACCGCCGGCGACGCAGAGCAGCCCGATCGTGGTCCACGTCCGATCACCGGTCATGAAGCTGCCCTTCAGATACCCGAGCCCTTGCGTGGTCCACACCGCGCCGATGAGGACCAACAGGACACCAAGCCCGATCAACAGTCCTTTGCGCATGATCCGACCCTACGGGGCTGCCGGAAGTGCAACAGATGCCGGTGCCGGAACGATTTGTTCGTTGCTGCGGCTGACGGAACCCGCGGCGGTCGGCGCGCGTCGACTCGGACGGACAAGGCGCTCGGGACACGGGGACGATGACGGAAGAGACGTTCGGGCCGTACCGCATCGAGCAACTGCTCGGTCGCGGCGGGATGGGCGAGGTGCACCGGGCCTACGACACGGCGCACGACCGGTTCGTGGCGCTCAAAAGGCTGTCGCCCGGCTACCACGACGACGAGGACTACCGCGCCCGCTTCCGCCGCGAGGCCCGCATCGTCGCCCGGCTGCGCGAGCCGCACGTCATCCCCATCCACGCCTACGGCGAGATCGACAACCGCCTCTACCTGGACATGCGCCTGGTAGAAGGCTCCGACCTGTCCGACATGATCCGCGACAGCCCCCTCGAGCCGGCACGCGCCGTGCGCATCGTCGAACAGGTCGCCAGCGCCCTCGACGCCGCCCACGCCGACGGCCTCGTGCACCGCGACGTGAAGCCGTCGAACATCCTCGTGACCTCCGGCGACTTCGTGTACCTGGTGGACTTCGGCATCGCCCGCAGCGTCGCCCCCTCCGCAACGGGCCTGACCGCCTCCGGCTCCGTGGTCGGCACCCTCGACTACATGGCCCCGGAACGCTTCGAGAGCGGCCCGGTAGACGGCCGCGCCGACATCTACGCCCTGGCCTGCGTCCTCTTCGCCTGCCTGGCCGCCCGCCGCCCCTTCACCGCCGACAGCACCGCCGCCCAGATCTGGGCCCACCTGAACGAACCGCCACCCAAAGCGGCCCCGCTGAACCCGGCGGTCCCGGCAGCGCTCGACGAGGTCATCGCCCGAGGCATGGCCAAGAACCCCGCCGACCGCTACGCCACGGCAGGCGCACTCGCCCAGGCAGCGGCCCAAGCTCTGACCGGCCCGGCAGTCGCGACCCCGCCCGCAGGACAGCCCGGACTGGCCGGCCCTGCGGGCTGGGGTGTGGGACAGCCCGGCGGTGCCGCTGCGACCCCGCCGGGTGGACAGCCTGGACTTGCCAGTCCTGCCGGCTGGGACGTGGGTCAGGCCGGACTCGCTGGCGCTGCGACCCCGCCGGGAGGGCAAGTCGCGTCCGCGGGTGGTCAGCTCCCACCGGCGAGCAATCCGGTCGGCCGACCGTGGCCCGCCGCCCCAAGTCCGCAGGGTCCCGCGCAGTTCCTCGGATCGCCAGCACCCGGACCCCAACACGGGACACCGACCCCGCCCGCCTTCCACCACACCGCGACCGGCCCCCAACCCATTCACGCGCAGCCTGGTCATCCGCAGCCAGTCTCCGCGCAGTCCGGGCACCCGCAGCAGTACCCGCCCACCCGCGCCCATCCCGGCGGCACGTCTCAGGCCAGGCGGCTCGCCCTCGTCGGCGCCGCCCTCGCGGTCGTGGTGGGGATCGTCGCCACGGCGCTGATCATCGGGAACGGCGACAAAACCCTCGGCTCCGGCCCGTCCAGCACCCCGACCAGCGCCACGAGTACGACCGGCACCTCCAGCAGCGGCACCACGAGTGCGGTCACCACCACGACGCGGCCGCCGCAGCTCGATGCGTTGCTGGCCGCGTTGCCGACCGTGTACCGGACCGCGAACTCGTGTGTGCAGGCCACGCCCGACGGCGGTGCGGTCGCCGCCGTTCGCTGCACCAAGGCGAACTCCTCCTACGACCCGAGGTTCCCGCCGCCGGCCGAGGCCGAGTTCCGGTTGTTCGGCGATCGCGCGACCCAGGACGCGTTCTTCCAGGCGTTGGTGACCAGCCGGGGGATTCCGCGGATCGACGAGCGGGGTGGGTGCCGGCCCAAGTCCGACCCCATCCACTACGCGCTCTACTACCGCGACACCTCCGGGCCGTTGCCCGGCGAGTTCACCACGTGCTTCCTCGCCGACGGCAACGCCGAGGTCTGGTGGGTCGACAGCAAGACCCTCACCATCGGCGCGCTGAAGAAGCCGGGCGACATCGACACCCTCGACAAGCTCGACCTGTGGTGGAACACCTCGATCCTGTCGGCGTTCTAGAACCCCGCTGAACAAGCGGTCGCTATCGTCACGTCATGGTCGACTTCCCGGAGATCCAGAAGCGCGAGATGGCCGCGCTGGTCGACGACCTCAGCGCGCTCGGCCCGCAGCAGTGGCGCTCGAAAACTCTGTGCGCGGACTGGGATGTCGAAGAGGTTCTGGCCCACCTCGGTGCGGCCGCGACGATCACGCGGTGGGGCTGGATTCGCAGCATCGTCGGCGCGCGGTTCGACGCGGATCTGCACAACCGGCGGCGCCTGGAGGAGTTCCGCGGCGCCAATCCGCAGGAGACGCTCGAGCGGTTCCGGCGCGTCGGGACGATCACGTTGCCGGTGAAGTCGTCTCCGGCCGGGCTGGGCGAGGTGATCGTCCACGCCGAGGACATCCGCAAGCCCCTGGGACTGCGGCACGACCCCGATGCCGCCGGCCTGCTCGCCGTCGCCCGCTTCTTCGCCACGAAGGACTTCGCGGTCAACAGCAGGACCCTGGTCAAGGGCCTGGCGCTGCGGGCGGCCGACGCCGACTTCGAGGAAGGCAGTGGTCCCGAAGTGAGCGGGCCGTTGCTGTCGCTGGTCATGGTGATGGCGGGCCGTCGCGCGTTCCTGCCTGACCTCAGCGGTGACGGAGTGCCCGAGCTGAGCGGACGACTGACGTCCCCCTAACGCCTCACACGGGCGCGGCGGCACACCCGCGCAGGAACGTGTCGACCAGAACGTCCGCGGCCTGCGCGTCGTCGTGATCGAGCAGCTGTTGGCCACCGAGGTGCAGCAAGTGTCCGAGCACGGCGCCCATCCACCCCGCCGGTTGTCCCGTACGCAGGAACCCCTCGTCGACGGCCCGTTGGATGAACAGCTCCACCTCGTCGACGGCGCGGTTGCGGCGCGCCCAGGCCTCCGCGTCGGCCGTCATGCGGCTGAGCTCCACCGGCCACTTGCGGTTCACGCCGATGATGCCCTCGACGTACCGGTGCAGCGCGATCGAGACCGGTGACTCCCGCAGTCTCGCGGCGCTGATGGCCTGCTCGATGGCGTCGAGGCGGGACTGGTAGACGGCGGAGAGCAGCTCCTCCCGGCTCGCGAAGCGCCGGTAGACGGTCCTGCGGTCCACTCCGGCCTCCGCCGCGATCGCCGCGATGGTGGCGGAGGGGTCCGCGGCGAGCATCCGGGCACCGGTGGTCAGCACGAGTTCGAGGTTGCGGGCGGCGTCTGCTCTCACCCGCTGAACATAGCACTTGGTGTGACGCTTCCAACAGTTACTGCCTCATCAAGATGGCATTTAAAATCTGAAGCGCTACATTGGTGTGACAGTTCAACTTGAGGAGGATCGTGATGATCACCTATGACCAGCTCTTCATCGGCGGCTCGTGGACCACGCCGAGCAGCGACCAGCTGCTGGACGTCGTGTCCCCGCACGACCAGTCGGTGCTCGGCCGCGCGGCGCAGGCGTTGCCCGCCGACGTCGACCGCGCCGTCGCCGCCGCCCGTGAGGCGTTCGACGAGGGACCGTGGCCGCAGACCCCGCCCGCCGAGCGGATCGCCGTCGTCCGGCGGCTGACGGAACTTCGCGAACAGCACGCGGACGAGATCGCCGCTCTCATCTCGGCGGAGAACGGGTCGGCGCTCTGGTTCACGAAGGCGGGCCAGGCCGGCCTGGGCCGCCAGGCCGCCGCCTACCTCAAGGCCGCGCGGGAGTTCGGCTGGGAACAGACCCTGGAGCCGTCCGACCCGGCCGCGCCGTTCCGGTCGGTCGTGCGCAGGGAGGCGATCGGCGTCGTGGCCGCGGTCATCCCGTGGAACTCCCCGTTCTCGGCCGCGCTCGCCAAGATCATCCCGGCGTTGCTGGCGGGCAACACCGTCGTGCTGAAGGTGTCGCCGGAGAACTCGCTGAGCATGAACTTCCTCGCGCGCCTGCTGGAACAGACCGGTCTGCCGAAGGGCGTGATCAGCGTGCTCCCGGCCGACCGGGAGACCAGCGAGTACCTCGTGCGGCACCAGGACGTCGACAAGGTCGCCTTCACCGGTTCCACCAGGGCGGGCCGCCGTATCGCCGCGCTCGCGGGCGAGCAGCTCAAGAGGGTCAGCCTGGAGCTGGGCGGGAAGTCCGCCGCCGTCGTGCTGCCCGACGCCGACCTCGCCGCCGTCGTCGCGGGCCTGAAGTTCGGTTCCCTGCTGAACAACGGAGAGTCCTGCATCGCCCAGACCCGGATCCTCGCGCCGCGCAGCCGTTACGACGAGGTGGTCGAAGCGCTCGCCGGCCTCGTGGAGTCGCTGCCGGTCGGTGCTCCCGACGACGAGAAGACCTTCATCGGCCCCATGGTGCGCCGCGACCAGCAGCAGCGCGTGTTCGACTACATCCGCACCGGGATCGCCGAGGGCGCCCGGCTGGTGACGGGCGGCCCGCACGTCCCGGCGGGTCTGGAGAACGGCTTTTACGTCACCCCAACGCTGTTCGCGGACGTCGACAACTCGATGCGGATCGCCCAGGAGGAGATCTTCGGCCCGGTCCTGGTCGTGATCGCCTACGACGACGAGGACGACGCCGTCCGCATCGCCAACGACTCGGAGTTCGGCCTGTCCGGTGGCGTGTGGTCGGCGGACGAGGAGCGGGCGATGGCCGTGGCGCGGCGGATCCGGAGCGGCACGGTCACCGTCAACGGCGCTCCGATCGGTTTCGACGGCCCGTTCGGCGGCTTCAAGGCCAGCGGCCTGGGCCGGGAGTACGGCGCCGTCGGCCTCGGCACCTACACCGAGTACAAGACCGTCACCGTTCGCGCGGATGTGGCGGTGCAGGCATGACCGCGACACTGGAAGCACCTGCCAGAACCTCAGTGCGGGCGCCGATGACGGCACTGGTGCTGGCGGTCTTGCTGGCCTCGCTGGACTCGACGATCGTCGCCACCGCGCTGCCCCGCATCGCCGGCGAGCTCGGCGGGTTCCAGAACATCGCCTGGGTCACCGCGGGCTACCTGCTGGCGTCGACCGCGGTCACGCCGGTGTGGGGCAAGCTCGGCGACATGCTCGGGCGCAAGCGCCTGTACCTGGTCGCCACCGCCACGTTCCTGCTCGCCTCCGCGTTGTGCGGACTGGCGCAGGACCTGCCCCAGCTCATCGCCGCGCGGGCACTGCAGGGCGTGGCCGGCGGCGGCATGATCGTGCTGACCTTCGCTCTGGTGGGCGACATCGCCGGACCTGGAGAACGCGGTCGCTACCAAGGAATGTTCGGCACGGTCTACGGGGTGGCGAGCATCTTCGGACCACTGCTCGGCGGCCTGTTCACCGACCAGCTCTCGTGGCGCTGGGCGTTCCTGATCAACGTCCCGGTCGGGCTCGTCGCCCTGGTCATCGCCGCACGATCGCTGCCGATGACGCCACGGCGTGCACCGGAGCGCATCGACTACCTCGGTGCCCTGCTGACCGCGGGTGCCGCCACCGGCCTGGTGCTGATCGCGTCGTTCGGCAGCGAGTGGGGCTGGACCTCACCACGCGTGCTGGCGCTGGCGTTCGTGACGATCGCGTTGGCAGCACTGGTGATCCCGGTCGAGCGCCGTGCCGCGGCACCGATCATGCCGTTGTCGATGTTCACCACGCGGCCCGTCGTGATCGCCTCGCTCGTGGGGTTCGTCGCCAACGTCGCGATGTTCAGCGCCCTGGTCTACCTGCCGACCTATCTGCAGGTCGTGGGCGGAGTGTCCGCCACGGCCTCCGGTGTGCACATGCTGCCGCTGGTCATCGGACTGGTGCTCAGCCAGTCGCTCGCCGGGCGGTGGATCGCGAACCCGCGCCGGGTGCGGCCCGTCCTGGTGGCCGGGATGGCGATCACCGTGGCGGGACTCCTGCTGCTGGGCACCCTGGACGCGGACACCTCGCTGCTCGTGCTCGTCGTGGCGTTCCTCGTCATGGGGATCGGCATCGGCATGGTGCCGATGGTGGCGCTGACCGCGGCGCAGAACGCCGTGCCCGCGAAGGACATCGGCGCCGCGAGCGCCGCAGTCACGTTCTCCCGCTCCATCGGTGCCGCGTTCGGTGTGACGGTCTTCGGCGCGTTGCTGACCGACGACATCGCACGCAGCATCGGACCCGGTTTCCTCTGGATCGCCCCGCTGGTCGCCGTCGGCGTGGTCCTGGCCGCGTTGCTGCGCACGCCCGCCGACCGTCCACAGTGAACAGTCAGATCTCCCGCAACGGCCTCAAGGTGGTCTCGGCGAACTCGGCGAACGCATCTGCCAGCTCGTCGACCGGCACCATCGGCGGCAGCACGATCACCTCGGTCACCCCGAGTGCCGCCAGCCGCTCCACGCTCTCCACGGTCGCGGGCACCACCCCGCACATCAGCTCGATCGACGACGGGTCGCGCCCCGCCTCCTCCGCCGCGCGCCGGCACTCGGCGAACAGCGGCGCCGGGTCGTCGGCGATCGGGCAGAAGGCGTCGGCCAACCTGCCGGCGCGCCGGGCCGCCGCCTTCGAGTGACCGCCCATGACCAGCGGAATCTGGCCGGCGGGCTTGGGGTAGCAGCGGGCGTCGCGGAACTGGAAGTGCTTGCCCTCGAAGGTTTCCTCCGAGCTCCACAACGCGCGCAGCACGCCGATCCACTCGTCGAAGCGTTCCACGCGCGTGTCGAAGTCGGCACCGATCGCCTCGAACTCCTCGCGCATCCAGCCGAGCCCCACGCCCAGCGACACGCGGCCGCCGGAGAGGTGGTCGAGGGTGGCCACCTGCTTCGCGGTCACCACCGGATTGCGTTGCGGCAGCACGAGCATGCCCGTCACCAGCCGCACCCGTTCCGACGCGCCGGCCGCGAAAGCCAGCCACGTCAACGAGTCCGGGTGCGGCTGTTCGGGCGGGTGTGGCATGTCGCCGTCCGCCGAGTACGGGTACGGCGTCGTGCGGCCGGCCGGGATGACCACGTGGTCGGCCACCCACAGCGAGTCCACGCCGTGGTGCTCGGCGAGCCGGACGACCTCGCGAGCGGCCCGCGGCGAGTCGAAAGGCGGCGTGCTCACGGCCATCAAGCCGATCTTCATCGTCCAGTACCCCATTCCTGTGCGAGAAGCGTGGCCATCCGGTCGGCCACCGCGACGGTGATGACGTGCGTGTTCGCTCTCGGTGCGATCGGTATGACGGAGGCGTCGGCGACATGGACGTTCTCGATGCCGTGCAACCGTCCTAAGTGGTCGGTCACCGGGCCCATCGCGCACGTGCCGACCGGGTGCCAGTAACCGCTGTACTCGCCTGCTGGAGCGGCGTCCACCTCGGCAAGACCCTTCATCAGGTCACGCGCGATCTCCAGGCCGTCCCGCAGCTTCTGCTCGTCCCGGCCCTCCGGGTCGGTGAAGAAGCCGTGATCGATCACCGGCAACGCCTGCGGGTCCAGCGATGTCGTGCGCACCGAGCCGCGCGACACCGGATCCATCACGTAGACGTGCGTGCCCGCCCGGCCGGTTTCCGACCACGGCACGAGGTGCAGGTCCCAGTACTCGTCCGCCAACGACGACCGCGCCTTCACCAGCGTCTGCGTCACGTGGTCATCGGGCCGTGCCACCAGCGCCGGCCGGGCCGTGGCGAACAGACCGACACCGCCGTGATCGGCCAGACCTTGTCCGACTTGCGGTACCGCGTGCAGCACCGGCACACCCAACTCCTGCAACGAAGATGGCGGCCCGACACCGCTGCGGGCCAGCAGCGGGGGATTGCCGTAAGCGCCGGCGCACAACACGATTCGATCCGCCGTGATCAGCTCCGGGCGGCCGGACCGCAACACGTGCACGCCCGTGGCGCGGTCGCCGGAGAACTCCAGCCGCACGGCGAGCGTGTCACCCAGCACCGTGACGCGCGGCCGAACCGGGTCGAGGTAGGCGAACGCCGCGTGCCAGCGCAACCGGCCGACCGCGTTGAGCGGCACCCAGCCCACCCCCGAAGACGGCGCGTTCACGTCGGCGAGCTCTGGCAGTCCCAGCTCCGCCGCACGCGCCACCACGGCCTGATGCCACGCGGTGCGGTCCTCGAACGGTCGAACCCGCAGCGTTCTCATGGCCGACTCGACGTGCGGGCGCAGCAAGACATCGGTCCACGACGCGTTCCACTCGAGGTCCGGTGGCGCGGGAAGCACCGCCCAGCAACCGTTGTGCGCGGACGACCCGCCGATCACCTTGGCCCGCGAACAACACGACGGGCCGTCCGGCTCCCAGTCGTGGGTGCGCGGCGCGGCCCTCGCGTCGATCATCTCCGGAGGCCACCCCGCCGCGTCGTGCGGGCCGTGATCAGGCCCTGCCTCCAGTAGTCCCACGGTGATGCGGTCGTCCTGCGACAGCCTGGCCGCGACTGCACAGCCCGCCGCGCCACCACCGACGACGACAACGTCGAATCGCACGCACTACCTCCCCCGAGCCCCCCATGGCGTTCTTGATTCAGGACTACCACGTATGAGCGCCCGGCGTAACCGTTCAGTGACGCACAGGGACCAGTCGATGGATACGACTGGCCGGGACCGGTCCCGGCCCGTTGGACGAACAATGGCTCCTTACTGTCCTGTTTTTGGCAATTCAAGGTCACATCTGTCGCTGATAGGTTGCGGTCAACTTGGATCCGATCACCGACGAAATCGTGAGGAGGGGGTTTCCGAGGTGATTGACCGGGACGACTCGGCCCCCGCATTCGACGTCTTCATCAGCTACGCGCTCACGGACAAGGACGTGGTCGCGCCTTTTGTCACGGCGCTGCGGCGGGACGGTTTCGAGGTCTGGATCGACTACGAGCAGATGGCCGGCGGCGTGCCCGTCCTGGAACAGCTGGCGGACGGCATCTCGCGGTCGGCGCACATGATCGTCTGCCTCTCCGACGCCTACCTGCAGCGGGACTGGACCAAGGCTGAGCTGGACATCAGCGTCACGCGCGACCCCGGCGCCCGCGGCGCGCGGACGATTCCGGCGGTGTTCCGCCCGCTGACCGTGGAGATCCCGCCCTACATCGGCCGGTTGACCATCTGCGACCTCACGAATCAGCGCAACGACTACGACCAGCAGTACGCACTCGTGACCAGGAGGATTCGCAGGAGGGTCACTTCCGCGGCTCCCGGAAAAGAAGCGATCGGCCAGATCTGCGCGACGCCGTTCGGGCATGCCGACCAACCCGAACGCGCCCTGTTCGAGGCGTACCGCGCCTATCGGGAACTGTGCCAGTTCCTGTACCGGCAAGAAATAGGAGACATTCCGCAACACGTGGAATTCTCCTGGATCACCGACAGACTGATGATGAGGTCCAGCCTGCCGGCCGAGATCCGGGACTCGCTGGCGACGATGGAGGGCTACGGCAGGCAGGTCGTGCCCGGATACGTCAGCGGCGCGGCCGTGACGGCGGAGACGATCGAGTCCCCGCTGAAGACGCTGGCGATGCTGACCCAGTGGGTGCTGCCGGACTGGCACCGGCCGGACGAGGTGGTGGACGTCTGGGACGCCCTGCCGTCCGACGAGGACGGCACCAGGCAGCTGCCCGGCACCGACTACGTCCTGAGCGCACCCGTGCTGGGGCGCGCCGCGCTCGGCCGGCTCTTCGGCGCGCGGGACACCAGCCGCGACAAGCCCGTCACGGTGCTGCTCGTCGAACCGCCTCCGGAGGACGAGCGGGCCTTCCGCCGGCACGTGGCCCGGTTCGAGCACGGCCTGGGCGGTGGCGTCCTGCAGGCGAACGACGGCGGCGAGCTCGTGGTCAAGGGCCACCGGCTGCACTACCTGGCGATGCCCGCGATCGACGGAACCTGTGCCGCGAGTCTGGGCGAACTGTCGCCCAGGTCCGCCTGCGAGCTGGTCCTGGGGGTCGCGGAAGCGTTGCGCGGACTGCACGAGACCGAACCGCCGGTCGTGCACGGCGACGTCGTGCTCGCGAACGTCGTCGTCGGTGCCCTCGGCACGGTGAAGCTGTGTCCTGGCCGGCCGATCGCCGAGACCAGGGCCGAGGACCTGCGCGCGCTGGCGGCGTTGCTGGAGGAGTTGTCGCCCGGCCCGCTCGCCGGACGGCTGGCGTCCTGCACGACCGCGGCGCGTGCCTGCCAGATCCTCCGCGTGGCGTGCCGCGACCTGCCGCAGGAGGACAGCCTGGCGTCCGTGTACCGGCGCTACCGCAACGCGACGACGAGCACCACGACCGGTCCGCGCCGCACCGGCCGCGCCACCCAGCTGGTCGAGACGTGCCGGATCGAGAGCAACGCGGCGTGGCCCCTGGGCGACGGCCGGTTGGTCGTGTGGGAACGGGGGACCGACACCCTGGTCGTCCGCGAGGGCGAGGAGACCGTCTGGCGGGACACCAGCGCGGTCAGGGTGCGCCGGGTGGCGCACGGGCCGGCAGGCAGGCTCGCCATCGGCGGCTGGGACGGGGCGGTGCGCTGCTTCTCCTGCGAGTCTCCCGTGGTCAGCGCGCAGCTGGACGGCGCCGTCGGCGACCTGTGCTTCGTCGGTGACAGCCTGGTCGCCGGGTCGTGGCGGCAGCAGCTGTGGCGGTTCGCGCCGGACGGGCAGCGCCACGAGCTGCTGGACGTGAAGGCCGGGGTGCACCGCATCGCCGCGGCCGCCACCCGCGACCGGTTCGCCGTCGCGGACCTGTCCGGTGGTCTGGCGATCTACGCCGACAACCGCCGTGTCGCGAACATGCCCGCGGTGGGCTTCGTGACCGACCTCGCCTACGCGGGCACCCGGCTCGTCCTGCTCACCGGTGAGACGCTGACGAGTCTGTGGCTCGACGGCTCGACCGGCGTCGGTGAGGCGAGGCCCGGCGCGCGCAGGCTGCTGCCAGGTCCGGCACCCGGCCACTGCACCTTGGTGGTCGAGACGAGCGCCGGCACCGAGACGTGGCTGATCGACGAGGCGGACCGGCACGTCCGCGACCGCGTCTTCCCGCTGGGGCATCAGTTGATCGGCACGTGCGGTGGCGCCGGCCGGTTCGTCGTGTCGGATCCGGACGGTGGGTGCGCGTACTGGCGTGACGGCGAGCAGCAGACCCTGTGGCGCAACGCGGCCTCGGCCACCCTTTCCGGCGACGGCGGGCAGATCGCGGTCAGCAGGCCCGGCGTCGTCGAACTCTACGAGGACTTCGCGTGACGACAACGGAGACGGAAGACGCGACCAGGACGCCGCTGCTGGCGGCGATCGACGAGCTGCGGGCCCGCGAGGCCACGCCCGCGGTGCGCATCGCGCTGGCCGAGGCCGAGTTCCGGGTCGCGATCGCGCCGGAGACCCCACCGGCGGAGGCGATCGAACGACTGCGCGCCGCCATCGTTCAGGATCCGTTCTGCCCCAAGCTGTTCCTGCACCTCGGCCGGCTGCTGCACCGGACCGCGGGTGCGACCGCCGCGCTGCCCGAGTACCGCCACGCCCTGCGCCTCGCACCCGGCAGCCGCCGGACGCATCTGTTGCTGGCGCTGGCGTTGCTGGACGTGGGAACGGAGACCCGCGACCTCGGCGACCGGCTGATCGTGGCGCTGAACAGCGGGCAGCAGGCCGACCTGAAGACCGCGGTCGCCGAGGTGGACGCCTGGCTCGAGGAACAGAGCGCGCCCGCCACTCCCGGCACCGAGGGTGCGCGGAAGTCACGGCGGCCCGCCGTGAAGCCGGGCAAGCAGGGCGCGCCCGACGCGTGGCGCGTCGCGCTGCACGAGCAGATCACCCGCGGCAAGGCCCAGGCGAGCCAGCTCTCCGTGTTGCTGCGCACCGGACTGGCGCGGGTGGCCGACGCCGGTGAGATCGGCGAGTACGCCACGGCGTGCGTGATGTTGCTGGCCAGTGGTCAGACGCCGCGGTCGGTGCGGGACTTCGCGAAGTCCGTGCTCGCCGGGCACCCGGACCATCCCGCCGTCGTGCTCCTGGCCGCCGCACTCGACCTCGCGGAGGCGGGGGACGCGGTGGCGTTCGCGGACCTGGCCGCCGACCACGTGGAACGCGGTGTGCTGCCGCTGGAACTGGTGTGCTGCCTGCACTTCAGCGCCTTCGGCCCGGACCGGGAGGGCACGGTCGTCGACGCGCTGGCGCAGCTCGACCGGTACCCGTTGCCGATCAAGGACTCGCACTGCTTCGACGAACTGCGGCTCGCCGTGCTGGACGGCCACGCCCGCAAGGCGTGGACGGGGGAGCGGTTCGACGAGGCGAGGCTGTTGTGGCAGGAGGCGGCCGCGATCGACCCCTTCCGCGTGCCGGTGGCCCGCAACCTCGCTCTCCTCGCCGCACGGACGAAGTCGGCGCAGGAGTACGGCTCGGCCTGGGCGCGGCTGAGTGAGCTGCTCTACCTCCAGCCGGCCGGTGCCGGTGACGTCCAGCTGTTGCTCGAGGACCGCAGGACGATGCACCTCGCGCTGGCCCAGCACGCCCAGCAACGGCACTGTGAGAGCCGTGAGCCGCGGGCCGTCCCGAGCCAGGAGCAGATCAGGGCGTGGCTGGCCGACGAGGGCGCGCTGACCGAGTGGCTGCACCAGTGGGATCTGCACTACGTCAACGCGCGCCTGGGTTTCCGGTCGCCCTCCCACGTGCTCGGCCTGCTCTCCGACGCGGGGCAGGAGGACCGCGCGGCGGCCGCGGAGGCCTTCGTGCGGCACGTCGAGCTGGCCATGAGCGGACGGGACTGGGCAGGTCTGCAGGCGTTCGCGAACCTGGCCGCCACCCAGGCGCAGCAGGCGCTCGCGTCGATCGGTGAGGTGCGCGACGCGTACTACGAGCCGGAGCGCGCGGAAGCCCGAAATCTCACGCGGGCGGCGGCGATCCGGGGACTGACGCTGCGGTGGATGATGCAGGAACTGCACCGCGACCCGTCCGGCGAACAGCTGAAGCTGGGACTCGAACTCGCTCGCCGGCAGCTGGCGCTGCCCTGGCGGCTGCTGCGGCCGATCTGCGTCGAGATCGGCGCGATCAGGGACGACGTCGATCCCGTCAAGATGTTCGAGGGTGACCTCGTCGTCCTCGCGACGTACTGGGACGCACCCGAACCGACGTCACCGGAGGAGTACGCCGACCGGCTGTCCACTTTGGAGGGTTGTGTCGCACTGGTGCCGCACGACCTCACGTTGCGACTGCTGCGTTGCCGCGCGTTGCGTGCCGTGGATCGACAGGCCGACGCCTACGCGGCCGCCCTGGAGGCGTTGGAGCTCCCGGCGCCGGATGACGATGACGAGAGCCGGCAGACGATGATCGACCGGTTGATCAACCTGGTCGACGTGATCGGCTGGGACGACATCCCGGAGTCGGTGCGCAATCCCCCGACTCCCCAGGCGGCGCCGACCAGGGACTACGTGATCCTGACGGCCCGGCGTGCCCTCGAGCGGTATCCGCGCAGTGCGCTGGTGCGGCGCGAGCTCGCGAAGCTGCTGGCGGCGACCGGCGGGGTGGACGAGACGAACGAGGCGATCGCCCTGCTCAGCGAGGGCATCGAGCTGGCACTGAGCGCGGAGCAGCGGACGGAGCTCGCCGAGCGGCTCACCGCGATCGAGCCGCTGGCCGCGGTCGCGCCGATCCGAGCGTCCATCCGGCAGCTGGTGGACCCGGCCCAGGAGTCGGCCCGTGCCGCGATCGACGCCTACGTGCAGAACCCGGTCGCCGAGACGAAGAAGGCGGCGGTGGCGGCGTTGCGCGCGGCGATCGACAAGGTCGTGGAGGGACAACGGATGGCCGACCAGGCCGGGCTCGGTGACGAACACGCGTCGCTGGACGAGGCCCTCACCCGGCTGCGGCTGATGGTGGCCGAGCTGGACGACACCGAGACGAACGAAGGGGGGAGCTGACCATGTTCATGATCGACCTCGCCGGGGACTCCCTCTACTCGCGGCTCGGCGTGTCCCCGGACGCGAGCGCGGAGGAGATCCGGCAGGCGCGCGACCGGTTGATCCGCGAGCTGCGCGAACAGGTGCGCAGGGAACCCGGGCGGAAGGCGGAGCTCACCGAACGGCAGCAGCAGATCAACAGCGACGCCGACGTGCTGGTCCGGCCGGTGAAACGCGAGCAGTACGACAAGGAACACGAGCACCTGCGGTTCTTCACGATCCGTTCCGCCGCCGCGCCGATGTTCACCAGCACCCCCGATCGCATCGACGTGCTGCACCGTGCGATCAGCGCGCACCTGCTCGGGCAGGGCGTGCGCGTCCGTCCACTGTCCGATGTGGACCGAAGTGACTTCACCTCCGACGTGACCCCGAACACCCTCCTCGACGAACTGATCGGACAGTGCTGATGGACACCGCGCCGGACATCGACACCGACCCCGCGACGGAAACCGACCCCGCTCCCGCCACGGACACGGGCCCGGACCCCACGATCGAGCGGCTGGACCGGATCGCCACGCTGCTGGACGAGGTCGTCGACGACAACACCGCCGTGACGACGTCGATGAACCAGCTCGGCCAGGCGCAGCGCGCGCTGAGCGCCGACGTGACCCGCGAGCTCTCGGGCCTGCGCAAGGAACTCGCGTCGGGCCTGGCCTACCGCACCCTCAAGGACCTGTGCGTCGAGCTGATCCGCCCGCTGGGCGCGATGGAGGACATGCTGCGGCGGGCCGACTTCACCGACACCGAGGCCGTCTCGGGGCACGTGCAGAGCCTCGTGCTCACGCTGAACGGCGTGCTGAACCGGATGGGTGCCGAACGCATCCCCGTCGGGGTCGGCGAGGAGCTGTTCAACCCCGCGAGGCACCGCTGCGTCGGCGTGGTCGGCCCGGACACCTCGCCGTTCCCGGACGCGCCACCACGCACGATCGTCCGCCTGCTCGAGGACGGTTACGTGTTCGAGGACCGGCTGCTGTCCCCGGTCGCCGTGGAGATCCAGGCCGACCGGCCGGCCGAGCAGGACACCACCGCCACGACCACCGCCGGCACGTCCTCCGACACCGCCGACGCATAGGGAGAGTCATGCCATTTCACAAGGTCATCGGAATCGACCTGGGCACCACCTACTCCGCGGTGTCCATCTGGGACGGCAAGGACACCGTCGTCATCGAGAGCGCCCTCGGCACCAAGACGGTGCCCTCCGTGGTCGGCCTCGACCCGGAGGGCCAGGTGATCGTCGGCGCGCCCGCGCAGAACAACCTCGCGAGCGATCCCGGCAACACCGTCATCGAGGTCAAGCGCGACATGGGCGTGTACCTGAAGGAACCGACGGGGCCGGACGAGCCCGGCGTGCCCAAGCGGGTGCGCTTCCGCGGCCGGGAGTACCTGCCGCAGGAGATCTCGGCGTTCATCCTGATGGAGCTCAAGCGCCAGGCCGAGAACTTCATCGGCGAGCCGATCCACGACGCCGTCATCACCGTGCCCGCCTACTTCCGCGAACCGCAGCGCGGCGCGACCGAGGACGCGGCGAGGATGGCCCGGCTGAACGTGCGCCGGCTCGTCAACGAGCCGACCGCGGCCGCCGTGTGCTTCGGCGCGGACAAGATCGAGGACGAGGACACCCACACCTACGCCGTCTACGACCTCGGCGGCGGCACGTTCGACGTGTCGATCATCCAGGTCAGCCCCGGCAACATCAGCGTCGTCGGCACCGGTGGCGACCCGCGGCTGGGCGGTGGTGACTTCGACGACCGCATCACCGGGTACGTGCTCAACCAGATCAAGGAGCAGCACGGCACCGACCTGTCCGGCGACCACGCGATCTGGCAGCGCGTGAAGCGGGAGGCCGAGATGCGCAAGCGCGAGCTCTCGGTCGCCGGCGCCGCGACGCTGAACCTGCCGTTCCTCACCCCGCAGCTGTCGGTGAACGTGCCGCTGACCAGGACCGTGTTCGAGTCGCTGATCAAGGACCTGCTCGACCGCTCGCTCGCGTGCCTCGACGAGGCGATCGAGTCGGCCCGCGAGAGCAACGGCATCGAGCGCGACGAGATCGAACAGGTGCTGCTGGTCGGCGGTTCCACCCGGATCGCCTGCATCCGCTCGATGCTGGCCGAGCACCTGGGCCTGGAGCTCAAGGACGTCCGCTCCGACATCAGCCCGGACGAGGTGGTCGCGCGCGGCGCCGGCATGGTCGCGCGGGACTATCCAGCGGCCGACGGCTACGAGGGCGAGGACCTCGAGATGGCCGCCGTCGAGCACGAGAACGGACTCGACCTCGGCGGGTCCGGGCCGGAGGGCGGGATCGTCGTCCTGCAGGACGTCACCAGCCACACGCTCGGCATCCTGGTGAACAAGTCGGACTTCGCGCCGATCCTGCCCAAGGACAGCCGGATCCCCGGCAGCGAGACCCAGGACAACTTCGTCAACGGCGGCAAGGGCAAGCAGCTCATCGTCCGGATCTTCCAGGGCGAGAACCCGGTCGCCTACGAGAACGACCTCATCGGGAAGCTGCCGATCGACCTGCCGGAAGCCAGGGAAACGGGCTTCTACCGGTTCGCCGTCACGTTCTCCATCGACGAGAGCGGGCTGCTCGGCGTCTCGGTGAAGTGCCTGAACGACGACCAGATCTGGCGCACGGAGCTGCAGTGCGACGTGCGTGCCACGCGGGAGCAGATCGAGAGCAGCGCGGCGCATCTGAAGGAAGTGATGGCGGGCCAGCGGACCGGCCTGCCGGAGCCGCCCGGCGGCGCCGAGGACGTGCGCGACGGACTGCCGAAGCCGCCGGGAGCCGCACCGTCCGAAGTGGACCAGGGGGACGATGGGGACACCTTGCCGCCACCGCCGGAGAACACCCCTGCCGAGTTCAAGAGCGTGGCGCGGCGGTCGTACAAGCTCGCCTCGCAGCTGCCGGAGTCGCGGCGCGCCGAGCTCGCGTCGGCGTACCTGATGTTCGTGATCGCCGTGCGCAACGGTTCCAGCGAGGTCGAGGACCTCGGCGACAAGCTCAGCGACGTCTTCTACGAGCACAAGTAGCCATGCAGGGACCACCAGGGGCCGAGATGGTGGCCGCGGTCGGCATCACCGACCGCGGCGTGCTGTGGCGCGCCAGCAGGCGGGAGCCGAACGACCGGATCGTGCGCGTCGTCGAGCCCCGGTTCGCCGACGGCGCGTTCCGGCGCGCGGTGACCGCCCTCGGCCATCGGCAGCCGGCCGGCATGGTCGAGATCACCGGACACGACTGGACCGCCGACGGCCACTACTACATCGAGTACGACACCGGCGGTGCCTGGCTGACCCTGGCCGAACAGCTCGAACAGCTCGAGGACTGGCAGGACCGGGTGGCGTTGCTGGAACGGGTCTGTTCGCTGTTCCCGCGGTGGCAGCGCAGCCCGGTCCACCCGCTCGGGCTGAGCCTGCACAACATCGTGGTGGTGGCAGAGGAGGACCGCCGGCTGCCGTGGCTGCTGCCGTGCCCGCCGGTCGCGCTGGGCACGCCGTGCGACCTGTTCGGCGTGGACACCGTGGCGGTCGCCGCGCTGGCGCCGGAGGTCGTGCGCGGTGTTCAGCACGACAACCGGTCGGTGGACTGCTACGCCCTGGGAACCCTGGTGGCACAGGGTCTCGGTGCCACCGGCACGCCGCCGGTGGTGACCGACGAGGAGCGGGTGGAGGCGCAGGCGCGCGGCATGCTGTGGCCGGCGCTGACGGCCGGTACGCGGATTCCGAGCACGCTGGGCAGCACTCGCGAGGGTGAGGACCTGTTCCGCTCGGTCGAGCAGTGCCGCCACACGGTGCGCAGCGCCAGGCCCGCCGACGCCGAGCAGCTGCGGTCGGCGCTCGCGGCACTGGCGGACCCGGTGTCGATCGCGAGCCGGTTGCGCCGCACCGATCCGGTCCGTGCGCTGGACATCCTGCAATGGGTGCCGGAGCACGACCGCGACGCACGCGCGCGGGCGAGCCTGCTCGGGTCGGAGATCGCCGCCGAGCGCGGCGACGACGAGACCGCGCTGCGCTACCTGAACGAGGCCGTCCAGTCCGCCCCACACCGGTTCGACCTGCGCCACCGGCGGTATGAGGCCGCGTGGAAGGTGTTCGAGTCGCGGCCGGCGGATCGCAGGCTCGGCAACGTGATCCTCGACGACATCGCGCTGCTCAAGCAGACGATGGAGGAGGACGACACGACGCTGTACCAGCGGGCCGCCGAGGTGCAGCTGCGCCGCGGTGATCCGCGCACGGCCGCGCGGGAGCTCTTCACGGCGCTCACCCGCGATCCCGGTGACCTGGCCGCACTGGTCCTGTACTGCCGCTGCTGGCTCGAGCTGGGTGACCTCCCGAACGCCAGGCGGACCGACGTCGAGGCGCGCCGCCGCATCGCGCGCATGGTCGACACGCAACTACTCACCACGGGGGAGGCGCAGCAGTGGTACGAGAAGTTCGACCGGCTCTTGTCCTGATCACCGCGATCGTGGCCGTCCTGGTGGCGGCCCCGGCCTACGGTGCGACGGAGGACGATCCGATCACGGTCGTGCTGCCCAGCGGCACCGTCCTGCCGCCCGGCCGCTACGAGGCCGGCATCAACACCGGTTCCGGCACGGTGCGGGCCGAGGTCGTCGTGCCGGGCACGCCGGTCGCACCCCAGTCGTCCGCACCGTCGGTCCCCAGTGGACAGTCCACGCCGAACACGAGCGCACCGGCCACCGGGCAGACGTCCGCGCCGGCGGCCGCTGACCCGTCCACCGGACCGAGCCCGTGGCCGGTGATCTGGACGACGCTGCTCGCGATCCTCGGCACGATCCTGGTGCTGGCCGGCGGGTTGGTCGGCTACCGAAGGTTCCTGGTGCCCCGCAGGCAGATCCGCGAGTACCGCGCGGTGGTGGAACAGGTCCGCGGTGGCGAGCACCAGCAGGCCCTGCTCGCGCTGGAACGCCTGGAGCCGCGGCTGCCCGAACGACTGCGGATCGAGGCCAGGTTCTTCGCCGCCTTCGCGTTGTTCCGGATGGACCTGGTGGACGAGGCGGAGTACCGGCTGGCGGCGCTGCACCGCGAGGCACCTCACGACGTCGACGTCGCGTACCTGCTGGCGTACCTGCGGGTGGAGCGTCGCGACTACGACGGCGCCGAACCCGTGCTGGAAGCCGCCGAGGCGGCGGGCGGCATGAGCAGGCGGCTGGTGCGCCGGCTCTACGGCGTCGTGAAGTTCCACCGTGCGCTGGAAGCGTTGCGCCTCGGCCGGGTCGACGCTGCGGCCGTGCTGTTCCAGAAGGTCGAGAAGCTCGGCGACTTCGCCGAGCGGGTGCCGCCCGACCTGCGCAACCAGCACGTCGTGCTGGGCGCTCAGGCGTTGTTCGACCGGGACCTGGTGGCCGCGCGCGGCCAGTTCGAGGACCTCGCGCGAGCGGCGGAGAACGCGGCACCGGAGCAGCGGGACCAGATGCTCGCGTCGGCGGAGATCGGCCTGGCGCTCGCGGCCTGGCTCGACAACACGCTCACGTCACTCGGCCAGATCGATCAACTGCTGGTGAGCGCGGCCCGGCGCCTCGACCCCGACGGCGACACCGAACTGCCCTGGACCTTCACCCCGGACGAGGAAAGCGTGCGGGAGCGTCTCGCCGCACTGAGCGAACGCCAGGGCAGGGCCGCGGACGTCAACGACCGCGACCTCACCCTGCGCTCCATCCACCTGGTGCGCGCCGCGGCAGGGCTTCGGCTGTGGGCCGCGGCCAAGACCACGCCCGCAGAGGACGTCGGCCGGCGCGACGAGGTGCTCAGCAGGCTGGCATGCGCGCGGGAGTACGACCCGGAGTTCAGCGACGTGTACCTGGTCGCCGGTCTGCTCATGTCCTACTTCTCGAAGACCGCCGAGGAACGCGCGGACGGCGTCGCGGTGCTGCGTCAGGCGCAACGACTCGGCGTCCGCGAACCGGAGCTGGTGCGGATCCTCAACGAGGAGGCGCGGCTGGGCCAGGCCCGCAGGGACGCGGCGGACCGGTACCTCCAGGTGCTCGACCAGTTCATCGCCGACCCGTCGGTCCGCGACGAGGTCCGGGTCAGCCTGCTGGAACGGTTGTCCCGCTTCAGGAAGGTGCGTCCGCTCGACCGCAGGCCCGAGCTCGTCCGGGCGCGGACCGTGGCGCCGACGGTGGACGAGATGAACAGCCGCACCGAGCTGCTGCGGGAACGGGTGAGCCAGCTGATGACGGTCCAGGCGGGCGGCGAGAACCTGACCGCCGCCCAGCAGCTGGTGCACAACCTGGAGAACGACAGCAGGGTCCTGGCCGAGCAGGCGCATTCCGTGGAGACCAAGGAAGCGGACCTGCTCGTGCTCATCGGCGACTGGCTGCTCGGCGACAACGAAGGGTGATCTCGATGGTGCGCAAGCAGGTGTCTCCCGCGGACCTCCTGGGCGAGCTCCCGGAACCGGAGCTCGAGTTCAGCGACGACGCGGCCGGCGACACGATGCGCCGGATCGAGCTGCGCCGCTCGATCCTGGCGATCGCCGAGCTCGACCACGCGACGGAGACGGCGCTGGTGACCGCGGTGGTGTCGAAGAGGCGCAAGGAAGGCAGGGCGGGCAGGCGTGGCTGACACCGACGAGGACGACGGCCTGGCGTTCGCGCCCCGTCACGACTGGGCACCGGACATCGTCAGGGCGGCCGCCGGGGCGTTCGAACCACCGCCCCTCGACCTCGGCCGCCGGGCGTTCGCCCTGGAACCCGAGGCCGTTCCCGACCGCATAGGCGACCGGCTCGCGCCCCACGACGACGGCCTGCGGACCGGCACCGGCGGCGACTGGCTGAGCGAGGACCTCGCGAGGCTGCGCGAACACGAGGCCGACCTGAAACTGCGCGCCCTGCTGGACAAGGCGGAACAGGCGCTGCACGACGAGCGGCACGCCGACGCCTGGGCACACGTCGAGGCCGCACTGGGGATCGCGCCGGCCACCGTCGCCGCGCTGGTGCTCGGCGTTCGGTGCCAGGACGTGCTCGGCCAGTACGAGACGGTCCTGGACCGGCTGATCGCGGCCCGCCCGCACATCGCGGACGACGCCGACGTGAAGGTCGTGGCGCAGCTGGTGTCCACCTGCGAACTGCGCCTGGTCGACCAGGTCAGCGAAGTGGCGGACGACCTGCTGGACGGCGACGAGCCGGAGGAGGCCGTCGAGTACGTCGAGCAGCGGGTGTCCCGGCACCCGGAAGTCGCCGGGCTGCACTACGTCCACGGCGCGGTGCTCTACCACACCGGCCAGTTCCCGCGGGCCCTCGAAGTCGTCGAGGCGGCCCTCGACGCGGACCCCGAGATGTTCGAGGACCTGCACCTCGCGATCCAGGCGAGGCTGTGCGCACCCCGTGTGGAACGCGCTCGCCAGTCGCTGCGGGCGGGGGACCCCAAGGCGGCGATCGAGCACCTGACGGCCTGTGGCGAGATGCTGTACTCCGACACCCGTTACGAGTTGCTGTGGTCCTACGCCCACGAGCGGTACGCGAAGAGCTCGAAGGTCCCGTTCGTCGGCTGGCGCCGCACGCGCCGCGCGGGCGTGCCACCGTTGAGCCCGTCCGAGCTGCAGGACGTCCTCGGCTTGGTGCTGGCCGAGGAGTTCCACGCGGGGCTGACGGCGATGGGAACCCAGAACTTCACCGCCACCAGCACTTACTGCGCCCGCGCGGAGGCCATCGACGCGCGCTGCGGCGTGATCGCCTACCTGCACGCCACCGCCGAGGCGTTCGCGGCCGAGGTGGCGCTCGACCGGATCGACCTGGGCACTCTCGCGGTCGCAGAGCAACACCTGACCCGCGCCGCCGGCCTGGTGCCGCTGATCGCCTCGGATCCGGAGCTGGTCGAGCAGCGCCGGTGGCTCGAGTCCAGGGTCACCTCCGAGCTTGCCGACATCGCCCGGCTCGCCCGGTTCGTTCGCTGCGTGACGCGTTTCAACGATCTGATGACGCGCTACGAGCATCGGACCATCACGACCAGGAACGAGCTGTACAGCGTGCGGGGCGAGCTGATCTCGATCCGGTCGGACGCGCGGATCTCCAGGAAAGAGCACGCCTCGGACCCGTCGGCGCTGCGCGCGCTCGACAACCTGCTGGCCGCGCTGGACAACAACCTGCGGCAGCTGCTGGTGTAGGCCGGACGGGGTGTGGCGCACCCAGGTGAGCAGCGGCCTGGCTGCGCGCACGTCGCCGTCCCAGCCTGATCGCATGAACAACTCCCGTCAGCGGATCCTCGACCAACTGCGCGATACCGCTTCCGACTCGAATCGCCGCGTCCTGTTCACCGGCGCGGCCGTGGTCACGATGGACCCGGCACTCGGCACGCTCGCGCGGGGTGACGTCCTCGTCGAGGGCTCCCGGATCGCGGCCGTCGGCACCGGGCTGGACGCGGCGGACGCGATCGTCGTCGACGCGACCGGCACCGTCATCACGCCCGGTTTCGTGGACACCCACCGGCACGCCTGGGAAGCCCAGCTGCGGCGGATCATGCCGGACGTCGACGACCTCGGCGCCTACGTGACCACCACGCTCGTCGGGTACGCACCGGCGTACCGGCCGGAAGACATGTACATCGCGACGTTGCTGGCGGCACTCACCGCCATCGACTCCGGCATCACCACGATGCTGGACTTCTCCCACAACTCACGCACTGCCGCGCACTCCGATGCCGCGGTGCGCGCGTTGCTGGACACCGGAATCCGCGGCGTGCACGCCGGTATGGCACCGCACTTCGGCGACTGGGACCACCAGTGGCCGGCGGACCTGGCCCGCCTGCGCGACGAACACGGCAGCGACCTGCTGACGTTCCGGCTCGCGTGCCTGGCCACCGGCGAGATCGCCGGGCCCGGCCTCGCCTACGGACCCGAACTCGCCCGCTGCGCAAGGGAACTCGGCATCGGCGTCAGCGTGGACGCGGTGTTCGGCGCCTCCTCCTCGGCCGCGATCCTGAGGTGGGAGAGGGAAGGGCTGCTGGGACCAGACCTGACGCTGATCCACTCGACCGGGCTGACCGAGGACGCCTGGCGCGCCATCGGCGGCAGCGGCACCACCATCGCGCTGGCGCCGACCTCCGACGCGCAGATCGGCCTGGAGAACGCGATCCCGGCGGTGGACGAGGCGTTGTCCGCCGGTGTCCGCCCCGGACTCAGCATCGACGTCGAGGTCGCGCTCGCCAGCGACATGTTCACGCAGATGCGCGCATTGCACACCATCCAACGCATGCGGGCGGTCAACGCCGTGTACGGCACCAGCCGCGAACCACGCCGCATCACCACGACCGACGTCCTGGACTTCGCCACGCTGCAGGGCGCCCGCACCAACGGCCTGGCCGGGGTCACCGGCTCGCTGACCCCGGGGAAGCAGGCCGACCTCCTCGTGATCACCGCGGAGGACCTCAACAACATGCCGCTGAACGACCCCATCGGCACCGTTGTGCTCGGCTCGGACGCCCGCAACATCGACACCGTCCTCATCGCCGGACAGGTCCGCAAGTGGGACGGCGTCGTGCTGGACGTCGACCTCGCCGAACTGCGGACTCAGGTCGCGGCGTCCCGTGACCACGTGCTCGCCACAGCGGGACAGCTTTGATCACTGCTTCCGGCGGTCCTGGAGTTCGGCGGCCGTGCGGGTGAGCCACTCGGACAGGAGCGTTCGCTCGGCGTCGCTCAGAGAGGGCAGCTGGGGGAGGGTCTCCCGGAACGCGACCACGAGGGCCATGGGATCGGCGGCGGGCGGCACCGGCGCCGAGGTGAGGATCTGGGCGAGCACCGCGTCCAGCAGTGCGTCGGTGAGCTCTGGATCCCGCTGAGCCTCCGGCCGGCCCAGCAACGCGAGCACCGCGCCGCTACCGGCGGCGTGGATCATGTCCACCGCCCGCGCCACGGAGACGTTCAGCAACCCCGCCGCCGCCAGCCGTGCCACCCGAGCGCGCAGGACCTCGGTCCCTGTGGTGGAGGCCGAGGAGTGCTGCGACCGTGCCGGGTCGACGAGCAGCAGGAACACGTCGGGGTTGGCGAGGCTGAAGGCGATGTGCGTCCGCCACGCGACGCGCAGGTCCTCGACCGGGTCGCCGTTCTCGTCGGCGGCCCTGGCGGTCTTCTCGGCGACGTAGTCCGCCATCACCTGCTCGGCGACCGCCTCCAGCAGGCCGTCCTTGTCCCCGAACAGCCGGAAGATCGTCGGGGCCGGTATCCCGGCCTCCTGGGCGACCGCGCGGGTCGTCACGGCCTTGGCGCCGCTGGTGCTGAGCAGGTGAGCGGCGGCGGCGACGATCTTGGAGCGGGCGTCGACGCGGGTCTCGGCAAGGGACGACTCCGTCATGGATCGATGATATCAGCGACGCGCTATCGTTGATTCGAATCGGTGATACGGTGATTCTGAATCAGTGATTCAGGCGAGGGGAAGTCATGATCATCATCACCGGAGCCACCGGCAGGCTCGGTCGCCAGATCGTCGAGAAGCTGCTCGAGAGCGTTCCCGCCGAGACCATCGGCGTGAGCGTCCGTGAGCCGGGCAAAGCGGCTGTCTTCGCCGACCGCGGCGTGCGGGTCCGTGCCGGCGATTTCACCGAACCGCCGACCCTGGACCACGCCTTCGAGGGCGCCGACCAGGTGCTCCTCATCTCGGCCGCGATCCGCGGCCCGCGTGCCGCCGAGGCGAGCAGGGCAGCGGTCGACGCCGCGGTGCGCGCTGGCGCGTCACGTGTGCTCTACACCAGCCATCAGGCGGCCTCACCCGACTCGTTGTTCGATCCCGGCCGGCAGCACGCGGCAACGGAGAAGTACCTGGCCGAGCAGAACATCGCGTACACGGCACTGCGGCACGGCTTCTACACGAGCACCTTCGAGCACTACGTGCCCGCGGCGCTGCAGTCCGGCGAGTTCCGGCTGCCCGCCGACGGCCCGGTCTCGTGGACCGCGCACGCCGACCTCGTCGTGGCCGACGTCGCGGCCTTGACGAAGCCCGGCCTGTTCGACGGGGCGAGCCCGCCGCTCACGGCCCCCGGCCTGCTCGATTTCGCTGACGTGGCAAGCATTCTCAGCGAGCTCACCGGCCGCACGATCGCGCGCGTCGTCGTGGACGACGAGGAGTGGAAGGCGACCGTGATCGCCCAGGGCATGCCGGACGCGGCGGCGGAGTTCACCCTCGGCATGTTCCGCGCGGCGCGAGCCGGTCAGTTCGCGGTCACCCACCCGGCCCTGGAAGACCTGATGGGACGACCGGCGACCTCGGCCCGCGCCGTGCTCGAGGAGATCCTGCGGCGCGGCTGACCCGTCATTTCCGCCAGAACAGGTGGTGGGTCACGCCGCTGGAGCTGGGCACGACGTCGACGTGGAACCGGTCGAGCAGCTCGTCCGGCGACTTCCACAGCGGCACCCCGTGACCGAGCTCGACCGGGGACACCGCCACGTGCAGGGTGTCGATGAGATCGGCGTCGAGGAACGACCGGATGGTGGTGGCGCCGCCACCGATCCGGACGTCCTTGCCCTGCGCGGCCTCCTTCGCGAGCTTCAGGACGTCGGCAGGGTCGCCGTTCACGAAGTGGAAGGTCGTGTCGGAGAGCGTGAACGACGGCCGTTCGTGGTGGGTCAGCACGAAGACCGGCGTGTGGAACGGCGGCTCGTCGCCCCACCAGCCCTGCCAGTCGTGGTTCTGCCAAGGACCGCGGTGCGGGCTGAACTTGTGGGCGCCCATGATCTCCGCGCCGATGTTCTGCGCGAAGTCGCGGGTGAGGTAGTCGTCGAGGCCGCGGCTGCCACCGGGGTCGGTCCGGTTGGGCCAGCTTGCCGTGGCGCCCGCCCACGCGAACATGGTGCCGGGATCGGCGTGGCCGAACGGCCTGTCGAGGGTCTGGTCCTCACCGGCGCCGAACCCGTCCTGCGACACGACGAAGTTCTGGACCTTCACCAGCTGGGTCATGGGGCTTCCTTCCGCTCTTGGTCGATGGTTGGACCGCGGGAGCCGCGAGAACTCATCGGCCGCGGCCCGGCAACCACCTACTGGGCCGTCGGCACGGGGTGACCCTCCGACGCCTGCACGACGACGATGCCCTGACCCGACAACGCGAGCTGGTACGCCTCGCCGGAGCCGCGTCCGATGACAGCACCGAGCTTCGCCGTCTTGCGGATCGAGGACTGCAGCGAGGTGGACCACAGGACGGCGGACTGCATGTCGACGTACGTCGGCACGTCCACGTTCAGCACGACCGGCGTCCCGTAGGCGGTGACGGCCAGCGCGCCGGTGCCGGTGAACGTGGTGTTGAACAGGCCGCCGCTGAGCATCGACGCGCCTTCGGTGCGGTTGATGTCCCACTTGAGCGAGCTGTCGAAGGCGAGCACGTTCTTGCCGTTGACGGTGACGCCCTCGTTCTCCAGGTACAGCACGAAGATCTCGTCCGCGTCCTGGGCGAGGAACACGTCCCCGCTGCCCGACACCTTCATCAAGGACATGCCTTCACCGGTGAAGGCCTTCTTGAACAGCTTGCCGAGGCCACCGCTGCCTTCGTAGGCGAAGTCGACGTCACCCTGGTAGGCGACCATCGATCCCTGCTTGGCGAAGAAGAACCCGCCGCTGCCGGTGAGGTCCACCTTCAGCATGCGTTCGTTCTGCAGTTGGAAGCTTCCGGGCTCGACGGGCCGTTCCGCGTGGTTGAACAGTGAGCTGCGCATGCTCAGAGAATCTAGGTGATCATGCGCTCGCGCGTGGTCCGATCAGCCCGACGGCGGCTGACAGGTCCAGGAACGTGGCACGACGTGGCGCCCCTGCGAGTGCCACGCGCTGCCGTGCGCTGTCGTGACCAAGGTCGGACCCGTCATCTCATCCACGTGGCAGGCGGCGTCGAGTTCCCCATGGCCGGGGATCACTCGACTGCGCTGTCCAGCCGAACGGAACTGTCCTGGCCATCGGCGGCGCCACTCCTGTCAGCCCCGTCGTAGTCAGGATTCTCGACGACGTGGATTCCCTGTGGCTCAAGCTTCACGACCTGGATGGTCAGTCCTCAGCGGACAGTCTGCCGAGGAAGCCGGTGGTGCACGATCAGGTGCGATGCGCGGGGCGGCTGCCTGGCAGGCTAGTTTGCCCCGGTGAGTCTCCTCGATGACGTGGCCGAGCGCGACGGCTGGCGCTGCTGGGTGTGCGACGAACCGGTCGACCCCGGCATGTCGGTGAACGACCCGCGAGGGCCCAGCGTCGACAGCAGGACCGCCGACCGGAAGGCCAAGGTCGCCGAGCGGCTTGCGCACCGCGGCTGCAACACCCGCAAGGGTGCGGTCAAGGTGGTCATCGCCTGGCCGGATCGCCTGCACGTGGCCGAACCCGCGCCGCTGATCACCGTTGCCGGGAGGCTGGAGCGCAAGGGCGGCCGCGAGATGGTGGGCCGTTGTCCGACCAAGAAGGACGCCCAGGAGGTGGCGGACTGGCTGGTGGACCGGTTCTCGCGGCTGGTACCGGGGTTGCCGGTGACCGCCAGCGTCGAGCCGGGCGGGGGCCAGTTCCTCGTCGTCCTGGCCACTGGACGCCGCTGACCGCGATCACCGAGCGCGCGAATGGTGTTTCTGTTCGCTGCACAGGGGTATACGCCGATTCCCGGGCAGTGCGCATTGGTGCCATGAGCAGGATGGTGAGACGTGGAGAATGCGCCATCGAAGAGCGCGTGGAGTCCGACGGTCGGCGTCGAGGAGGAGTTCCTCCTGGTCGATCCGGTGACCGGTGTCCCGGTGAACCGGGCGGACGAGGTTGTCGACGTCGCGCGTGAGCAGTTCGGTCTCGAGCTGCAACACGAGCTGACCGGTGCGCAGGTGGAGATCAACACCTCGGTGTGCGTTGACGTGGAGCAGGTTCGGCGTGAACTGCTCGAGACGCGTCGTGTGGTGGCGAAGGCCGCACGGGCGGCCGGCTGCCGGGCTGTTGCGGTCGGGGCGCCGCCGCTGGGTGACGCGACGGGCGAGATCACGGACAGCTTGCGGTACCGGCGAATCGCGCACGAGTTCGGTGCGCTCGCCGAGCAGCAGTTGATCTGCGGATGCCACGTCCACGTCGCCGTGCCGGACCGGGAGGTCGCGGTGCGGGTGTGCAACCACGTGCGGCCGTGGTTGCCCGTGCTGGGCGCGGTGACGGCGAACTCGCCCTTCACCGGCGGGGAGGACTCCGGTTTCGCGAGTTGGCGCTCCACGGTGTGGTCGCGCTGGCCGGTGTCCGGTCCGCCGCCGGTCTTCACCTCGTGGCAGCACTACGAGGAAGTCTGCGACACCATGATCGCCGCGGGCACCGCGCTGGACCGGGCGATGGCCTACTGGGACGTCCGGCCCGCCACGGAACTGCCGACGGTGGAGGTGCGGATCTCGGACGTCGCGGCGAGCGTGGACGACGCGGTGTTGCTCGCGGCACTCGTCAGAGCTCTTGTCGCACAGGCGATCGTCGACGTCCAGAACGGTGTGGAGGCCGAGCCGGTGCCCCAGCAGACGTTGCGGCAGGCTTGCTGGGGCGCGGCGAACGAAGGCCTGCGGGGCAGCATTCTGGACGTGTTCTCCGGGAAGTCGCGGCCGGTGCGAAGACAACTGGACGACTTGGTGCGCCGCCTGACTCCGGTGCTGGAAGCCAACGGTGATCTGCCTGCGGTGCAACGAGGTCTGCGGCTGCTCGACAGCGAGGGGTCCGGCGCGGACCGGCAACGTCGCGTGTTCCGCACGGGTCAGGTGGAGCCGTTGCTGAGCCTGCTCGACATCGACAACGCGAACGCCGAGCCCCGCGAGACCTCAGTGAAGTAGCGCGCGGTTCACCACTTGAGGCGGGCACCACGGCGCCACACCGCACGGGTGTTGAGGGTGTCCGAGATCGTGGTGGTGGGGTCTCCGTCGACGAGGAGGAGGTCGGCGCGCAGCCCTTCGGCGATGCGGCCGCGGTCGGACAACGCGAAGCGCCGGGCCGTCGTGCTCGTCGCGGCGCGCAGGGTCTGTTCTGGCGTGAGTCCTGCCCTCACCAGGTACTGCAGTTCGTGGTGCACGCTGGCGCCGTGGGCGAGCCCGCCGAGGAACGGCAGCGGAAGGGACGCGTCGGTGCCCACCAGGACGTCGACGCCGGCGTCGCTGAGCACCTTGATGGTCGTCAGAACGTCTTCGATGTCGCCCTGCGGGTAGCAGTTGAAGCTGGAGCGCAGGGTCTTGTCCCAGTCCTCGTCCAACCGGGAGGAGACTCGTGGGTCGTCGGCGAGTTCGGCGCCGGTGATGCCCATGAGCGAGGCGTTGAGGGCCGCGCAGGGGACGACGAACAGGCCGGCGTCCTTGATCATGGCGATGATCTCGTCGTGGTGCGGTTCGACGAACAGGTGCGCCAGGCCGTCGATTCCGGCTTCCACCGCCATCCTGGTGGCGTCGATCGTCAGCGCGTGCGCGACGGTGAGTGCGCCGTACTTCTTCGCCTCGGCGACGCCTGCGTTCAGGGTGGCCTGATCGATCATCGGAAGACCGGGGTGCCCCTCGACGCTGCCGTCGTCGATCATGAACTTGACGTAGTCCGAGCCGTGGGCGAGCAGCTGGGGGATCGAGGCCGCTGCTCGCTGCGGGCTCGTGGCGTCCGGCTGGAAGGGCGGTTCGCCTGTGGCACCGGCCGGGCCTCCCTCACCGCCGGGGTTGAAGCCCGGCGGGAACAGTTCGCTGGGATGTCCACCCGGAGGCGTGAGGCCGAAGCCCGCCGAGCGCACGTCCGCGACCGCGTCGTTCTCGCTGATGGCGGCACGCCGGTCGCGCGTGTTGACGCCCTGCATCTCCAGTTCGGTGGTCACGCCGAAGCGCAGTGCCAGTGCGAGGGCTTCGGGACTGGTGTGGACGTGCGCGTCGATCAGGCCCGGCAGCAGTGTCGCGCCGGTCCCGTCGACCACTTCGGCGCCTTCGGGTACCTCCCGGCCGATTTGGACGATCTTTCCGTCCTCAATGGACACGTTGGTGACACCCAGGGTCTTCTCGCCGTCGAACACCCAGGCGCCGGTGATGGTGGTTGCGGTCATGGCCCCACTGAATCAGATACCTTAAGTTATGTAAATACTCGAAGGTATGAAGATGCTCTCTGGTCTGTAGTTGCTACAGTGGGCGGATGAGCAACTCGCCCGTGCCTGAGGCCGACGACGAGGGCCTGCTGGACCAGGTCGGGCCCGCGCTGTCCCGGCTGCGCCGCCGGACCTCCGGTGGACGGGCAGACCTCACCCGCAATCTCCTGCTGAACCTCGTCCACGAGTGCCCTGGCGAGATGACGGTCGGCGGGGTCGCCGCCGAGATGGGGGTCGCCCAGCCGGTCGCCAGCCGGACCGTGGCCGCCTGCATCGCGGACGGCCTGCTGAAGCGGGCCGTCTCGCAGGCGGACGGCCGCCGCACGGTCCTCGAGCTCACCGAGGCCGGTGAGGCCGAACGCGGCCGCTTCGCTTCCGAGCAAAGAGAAGCGTTCGAGCTCATCACGACCGAGTGGACGACTGCCGACCGCGACCAGTTCGCGCGATATCTGGTTCGCTACAGCCAGGACAGCTCGAACTGGTCGAGCCGGCAACAGCGCCGGTGAACCGGGTTGCGTCTCGTTCTTCGGACTGATCTGTCGTGGCACGGGCTCTCGTACGATGAGGCCGTGTTCGCCTATCTGCGGTCGGTGTGGGACGAGCCCCGGCCGCCGCGTGCGGCGGCGCGGCTGTGGTGGGACTGGGTGCTGGTCGCCGTGCTCCTGCTGGCCGCGGTGCTCGAGGCAGTGCTGCGGCCGGACCTGACCTCGCGGGCCGGCTCGCTGGTCGTGGCGGTGGTGCTGCTGCCGCTGTTGTTGCTGCGCCGGAGCAGGCCTCTGCTGGCGGTCGCCGGCGCGTTCGGCGTGGCCGCGGTCGCTTCGCTGGTGTTCTGGGGCGAGCCGGAACTCAACGTGCTGGTGTTCATGCTGCTCTTCCCGTTCTCCCTGTTCCGGTGGGGTTCCGGACGTGAGGCGGTGATCGGGCTGGCGATCATGCTCGGCAAGGTCGGGCTGTCGGTGGCGCTCGGGTTCATCAGCGTGGGCGAGGCGGGCAGCGGGAGCGCCGTGCTGGGGACGGCCTGCGCCATCGGATCCGCCGTGCGGTACCGGGGACGGGCGCGGGCACGGGAGCTCGACCAGGTCAAGCTGCTCGAACGGGAGCGGCTGGCCCGGGATCTGCACGACACGGTGGCGCACCACGTGTCGGCGATGGCGATCCGGGCGCAGGCGGGCCTCGCGACGGCGGCGTCACGGCCGGAGGCGGCGACCGAGGCGCTCGGCCTGATCGAGTCGGAGGCGTCGCGGGCGCTCGCCGAGATGCGCACGATGGTGCGAGCCTTGCGCCGCAACGAGTCCGCGGACCTGGCGCCCAGCCCGACGGTCGCCGACGTCGCACTGCTCGCGAGCCCAGGCCGGCCAGGACCCGAGGTGGACGTGCGGATCGAGGGTGCCGTCGACGACCTCCCGAACTCGGTGGGGACCGCGATCTACCGGCTCACCCAGGAGTCGGTCACCAACGCGCGGCGGCACGCCCGGCACGCCACCCGCATCGAGGTGCGGGTGGTTGTCGATGACTCGTCGGTGCACCTGCGGGTGAGCGACGACGGTGACACCGGCAGCGCCGCGGTGCACGGGCACGGGTTGATCGGCATGATGGAACGCGCCGACCTGCTCGGCGGCAGCTGTGAGGCAGGCCCGAATCCCGGCCGCGGCTGGACCGTGACCGCCGTGCTGCCCCTCACCGGGGCGGGTGGATGAGCATCCGCGTCATCGTCGCCGACGACCAGGAGATCGTCCGCACCGGACTCTCGATGATCCTCGGCGCCCAGCCGGGCATCGAGGTCGTCGGCGAGGCACCGGACGGACGGCAGGCCGTCGAACTGGCCAGGCGGCTGAGGCCGGACGTGTGCCTGTTCGACATCCGGATGCCCGGAATCGACGGCATCGAGGCGACCCGCCTGCTGGCCGGGCCCGGCGTCGCCGACCCGCTCGCCGTCGTGGTGATCACGACGTTCGACCTCGACGAGTACGTCTACGCCGCGCTCCGTGCGGGCGCCAAGGGGTTCCTGCTCAAGGACGCCGGCCCCGCCCTGCTCTCCCAGGCGATGCACGCCGCGGCCTCCGGCGACGCCCTGATCGCCCCCAGCGTCACCGCCCGGTTGATCGAGGCGTTCGCGGACGTCGAACCCGCCGGCCGTGTCGTGCAGCCGATCGAGCCGCTCACCGAACGGGAGGAGCAGGTCCTCGCCGCCGTCGCGGGTGGGCGCACCAACAGCGAGGTCGCCAAGGACCTGTACATCACGCTCAGCACCGTCAAGTCCCACGTCGCCAGCCTGATGGCCAAGATCGGTGCCAGGAACCGGGTCGAGATGGCCATCTGGGCCTACGAGACCAAGCGCGTCCGGAGCGGATTCCGGCCGCGGTCAGCCGAAAGTACGACGACCGCGCCGGACCATCGGCCGGGATGATCGCGTCCCTTCTCCCGATGAGCTGACCCCGCCGCACGCGCGACGATCTCGGGCATGACCTCCTCGACCAAGTGGGACAGGCTCATCCCGGCCGCGATCATCGTGTTCAGCGTCATCCCGGTGCTCGGCGGTGCTCTGCGGCTGGCCGAGCTCGGCAGCGGCGCGGAGATCACGCCGGACAACGCGCGGTTCTTCGCCTCACCCGTGCCCGTGGTGCTGCACGCCATCACCGTCACCGTGTACTGCCTCCTCGGAGCCTTCCAGTTCGCTCCCGGCTTCCGCCGCCGCAGACGGTTGTGGCACCGGGCGGCGGGGCGTCTTCTGGTCCTTTGTGGACTTCTGGGAGCGCTGTCAGGTCTGTGGATGACCGTGTTCTACCCCAAACCCGCTGACGTGGGCGTCCTGCTCACCGGCATCCGGCTGGTGTTCGGCACGGCCTGGGCGGTGTTCATCGTCCTCGGTCTCGCCGCCGTCCTCCGCCGGGACGTCGCCAGGCACCGCGCCTGGATGATCCGCGGTTTCGCGATCGGGCTCGGCGCCAGCACACAAGCGGTGATGCTGACCGCGTGGCTCGTGGCCGTCAGCACGCCGGACCGGCTCAGCAAGGCGTTGCTGATGCTCGCCGCCTGGCTCGTCAACCTCGCCGTGGCGGAGTGGATCATCCGCCGCTCGGTGAAGCCACCTCGCGTGGCCGTCCCGGTCCGCGCCGGACTCGCGCTGGGGGAGACCCGATGAAGGCGATCGTCACCTGGCGCGGCTCACCGGGATCGGCGTCACCGGCCCCGGCAGCAAGATCCGCGGCCGCGACCGAACACGCCCGCGCGAAGGTCGTCATCACCACGTGAGGGAATGCGGGCCGGAAAATGTCCACGTTCGAGGGGAACCTTGGCCGGTTTCGTGCGTTGGCTTTGGTGAAGCCTGAGCAGACCACCGGGAGGACCGGACGTGAAACTGCCGGACCACGAACAGCAGGAACTGGACGAGATCGAGCGCCGCCTCGCCGAGGACGACCCGAAACTGGCCGCGAAGCTCAACCGCCCCGCGCCCAGGGTGCCGCGCCGGACCCTGGTGGTCGTCGCGATGCTGGTGACCTATGCGGTCGGGTTGATCGTGGTGATGGCCGGGGTGACGCTGTCCTCCGTGCCGCTCATCGCGCTCGGCGCCTGCGTCACCCTCGGAGTGTTCGCCTGGTTCGCGGTGCGGATCTGGCGCAAGCACCGCGAGTAGCCGTTCAGCTCCTGCTGACGAGCAGGTAGCGCTCGTCGTCGATCGCGCGCCCCCACAGCGCGGGATCGTCCAGCCGCGTGACGTCAGCCTCCTGCCGGACCTCGAGCACGAGCGCGCGGCACTCGGCGGCGGTGAGGCCTGCGCCCGTCGACCAGCGCCCCTCGACGAGAACGAGCAGCCCGCCCGGTTTGAGCAGGTTCACCCAGCACCTGAGTGCGGCGGCGGGGTCCGGCAACGCCCAGAGCACGTGGCGGGCGAGCACGACGTCGCAGGACGCCGGCGGGTACGGAGGGTGAGAGGCGTCGCCCTGCACGAACACGGCCGGCACCCCGGCGTTGTCCGCTTTCGCCTGCGCGGCCGCGACCATGCGTGGTGAGAGGTCGACGCCACGAACGTCGTGTCCGGCCTGTGCCAGCAGCACGGACAGACTGCCGGTGCCGCAGCCCAGGTCGGCAACGGACGCCGAACCGGCTGGCAGCAACGGCAGGAGCACCGCTGCCCACGCGGCACGCACTTCCGGGTCGAGCAGCCCGTGATCAGGCTCCTGGTCGAAGGTCTCCGCGTGTTCGTCCCAGAAGTCGCGCACTTCGCTTGTCATGCCTCAAGTTTGCAATAACGCGGGTTTGTTAAGGCTTGCTCAATTACAGCTGCGATCAAGGTCATATGGTCCCTAACCTTGGTACATGAAGCTGCTGCTGTGGTTCGCGCTGGCGTGCATGTGCGCGCTCAGCGGTGACCACCTGCTCGCTTTCACCACCGCGATACTGCTCGTGGGGTGCGCAACCGACCGCACTCGCCACTGACTCCGTGGCTGGTCAACGGGGTGGAGGTCGGCCGTGCCCCGGAACCTGTCCCGCCGGCGCGGGACAGGTTCCGGGAGACACGTCTCAGCTCGCGGCGCAGGTCGGGTTGAGCCCCGCTCCGCTGCCGGTGCCCTGGAAACCGAACTCGGTGGACTGACCGGCAGGCACGGTGCCGTTGTAGTCCACATTGGTCCAGTCGACGGTTCCGCTGGTGCCGCTGCGGTTGGCGCTCCACGAGCTGGTGACCGTGCCGTTCGACAGGGTCGTCGTGACCTTCCAGCCGCGCAATGCGGAGGAGCCGGCGGTGACCTTGATCGTGGCGACGAACCCGTTGTCCCACGAGTTCAGCGAGACCGACGCGGTGCAGCCACCCGGCCCTGGGTTGTTGGTGGTCGTGGTGGTGGTCGTCGTGGGGCCGGGGCCGCCCGCGTTCAACGCGTCGAGCACCGCGTTGTACGCGGGCTTCTTGGCGCCGGAGCCGGTGAACAGCAACGGGTTCTCACCTGTTCGCCACGAGTCGGTGTCGCGAATGCCCCACACGGTGATGCCGGCGCAGCGGACGACGGCCATGCAGGCCCGCGTGACGGCGCCGTAAGCGTTGGCCTGGTTGCCACCGGCGATGTCGAGCTCGGTGATCTGCACCTCGACGCCGAGGTCGGCGAAGCGCTGGAGGTTCGCCTGGTAGTCCGACGGCGCGTTGTTGGTGAGGTGGGACTGGAACCCGACGCAGTCGATCGGCACGCCGCGGGACTTGAAGTCGCGCACCATGTTGTAGATGCCGGTGGACTTCGCGTTGATGCCGTCGGTGTTGTAGTCGTTGTAGCAGAGCTTCGCGGCGGGATCGGCGGTACGGGCCGCGCGGAACGCCGCCTCGATCCAGTCGTTGCCGGTGCGCTGGAGGTTGGAGTCGCGCCGGCCACCGCTGCCGCCGTCGGCGAACGCCTCGTTGACCACGTCCCAGGCGTAGATCTTGCCCCGGTAGTGGGTGGCGACCTGGGTGACGTGGTTGATCGCGGCCTGGCGCAGGTCGGAGCCGCTCAGGCCCTGTGCCCAGCCCGGTTGTTGCTGGTGCCACAGCAACGCGTGGCCGCGGACCCGCTTGCCGTTGCTCACCGCCTGGTTCAGGATCCGGTCACCGTTGGAGTAGTTGAACTGACCGCGGTTGGGCTCGGTCGCGTCCCACTTCATCTCGTTCTCGGCGGTGACCATGTTGAACTCGGTGTTCAGGATGTTCACGTAGGTTCCGTCGCCGAGCTTGCCCGCCGCGACGGCGGTGCCGTAGTAGCGGCCGGACTGCGCGGCGGCGGCGCCGAGGGCGGTCGCCGCGTTCGCGGTGGCGGTCACGATCAACGTGGCTCCCAATGCCGCCGCCGCGACGGTGGCCACGAGCGGGACCAGTGCCACTGACCTCGATGTCAGTTTCATTTTCCACACTTTCGAAAACTCGCCCGGATTGTCGGGTCGCAGAGGTGAGGACGATGGAATCGCACGGAGAGCGCTCTGGTGCGCGGAGGAGTGTGGCAGCCCGGTGTTTGCGCTTACAACAGCGCGTTCGACGCATTCGACGTCGAATTGCCCCGAACGGGCTAGCAAAATGAGTGGGCGCTCCCATTTTCGAAATGAAAGCGTATGCAGTCGTTCTTGCAGAAAGTCCGCAAGCGGAATTTGCTAAAAGTCTGCGCTCGCATTTAGCGCGCGGTGCGTGGTGTCGCCATCGTCGCTCACCTGTTGCATACACCGGCGTATCCGATACGGTGGTGTATCGAACGGAGGCGGGCATGGAGACGATCGCGGACGGGGCGCCCAGGCGCGAGCCGCGCGTGACCAAGCGGCGCGTCGAGACCCGCCAGCGGCTGCTCGAAGCGGCCCTCGCGGTGTTCGCCGAGCAGGGCTTCGGGCGGTCGACCGTGGAGCAGGTGTGCAGTCACGCCGGCTACACCCGCGGGGCGTTCTACTCGAACTTCTCGACGCTGGACGAGCTCTTCCTCGCCATGTGGGAGCAGCGGTCCGCCGAACTGGTCGCCCGGATGCGCGCGGCGTTCGAAGCCGTGGAGCGCGCGGCCGTGCACGATGTCGACGGTGTCGTCGCACATCTGCTGGAGGCGGTGCCGCTGGACGAGGACTGGTACCGCGTCAGCGCCGAGTTCACCGCTCACGCGCTGCGCAATCCGGAGCTGCGCCGGGTGATCGCCGACCGGGAGAAGGCGATCGCGGCGTCGTCCACGCCGTTCGTGCTCGCGGCGCTGGCCAGGATCGGACGCGAGGTGCCCGATCCGGACGCCCTCGCGCAGGCGCTCGTCGCCGTCCACGACGGCACGGCGCTGCAATGTCTCAGCGAACCGGACAACGCCGTGGTGTGGCAGCGCCGGACCGCACTGTTCACCCGTGTCGTCACCGCGTACAGCAACGAAAGCAGGGAACGGGCATGACCGAGGAAGCGGACGTCATCGTCGTCGGAGCCGGGCTCGCGGGCCTGGTCGCGACCTACGAGCTCGCCAAGGCGGGGCGCCGGGTGCTGGTCGTCGAGCAGGAGAACCGCGCGAACCTGGGCGGTCAGGCGTTCTGGTCGCTCGGCGGGCTCTTCCTCGTCGACAGTCCTGAGCAGCGGCGCAACGGCATCAAGGACTCCTACGACCTCGCCATGCAGGACTGGCTGGGTTCCGCGGGGTTCGACCGGGACGACGAGGACCACTGGGCCCGGCAGTGGGCAGCGGCCTACGTCCGGTTCGCCGCCACCGAGAAGCGGCAGTACCTGCACGATCTGGGACTGCGGTTCACCCCGGTGGTCGGCTGGGCCGAGCGCGGAGGTGGCCTCGCCGACGGCCACGGCAACTCGGTGCCGCGGTTCCACCTGACCTGGGGCACGGGCCCCGAAGTGGTGCGCGTGTTCGTCGAACCCGTGCTCGCGGCCGAACGCAGTGGCCTGGTCCGCTTCGCGTTCCGCCACCAGGTCGACGAGCTGGTGGTCGAGGACGGCGCCGTCGTGGGTGTGCGGGGCAGTGTGCTGGAACCGTCCGACCAGGAGCGGGGCAAGGCGTCGTCGCGGACGGTCGTCGACAGCTTCGAGCTGCGGGCCAAGGCCGTGATCGTGACGTCCGGCGGCATCGGGCACAACCACGACCTCATCCGCGCCAACTGGCCGGCTGATCGCCTCGGTCCGTGCCCGGAGACGATGATCTCCGGGGTGCCCGCCCACGTCGACGGCCGGATGCTGGCCATCAGCGAGGAGGCAGGCGCCACCCTGGTCAACCGCGACCGGATGTGGCACTACACCGAGGGCCTGCACAACTGGGACCCGATCTGGCCCGACCACGCGATCAGGATCATCCCCGGCCCCTCGTCGCTGTGGTTCGACGCCACCGGCAAGCGGCTGTCCGCACCGAACTTCCCCGGCTTCAACACCAACGAGTCGATGAAGGCGGTCCTGTCGACCGGGTACGACTACTCGTGGTTCGTGCTGAACCAGACGATCATCGGCAAGGAGTTCATGCTGTCGGGCTCCGAGCAGAACCCGGAGTTCACCGGCAAGGACATCCGCGCCGCGCTCGCGAGCCGGCTGGCCAAGGGCGCGTCGGGCCCGGTGGAGGCGTTCAAGCAGCACGGCGTGGACTTCGTCGTCGCCGGCAACGTCGCCGAGCTCGTCACGGGCATGAACAAGCTCGCCCGCGGCCCGCAGCTCGACGCCGCCGAGATCGAGCGCCAGATCGTGGCCCGCGACCGGGAGGTGCGCAACCCGTACTCCAAGGACCTCCAGCTCATGGCCATCGCCAACGCCCGCCGCTCCCTGGGCGACAAGATCGCGCGGGTCGCGTCGCCGCACCGGATCCTCGACCCGGCGCACGGCCCGTTGATCGCGGTCCGGCTCAACGTCCTGACCCGCAAGACGCTGGGCGGCGTCCAGACCACCCTCGACTCGCAGGCGGTGCGGTCCGACGGCACGCCGTTGCCCGGGCTGTACGCGGCGGGCGAGGTCGCGGGCTTCGGCGGAGGCGGTGTGCACGGCTACAACGCGCTCGAGGGAACGTTCCTCGGCGGGTGCATCTTCTCCGGCCGCGCGGCCGGCCGAGCCCTGGCCCGGACGCTCACCTGAGCCGCTCACGCCTGGAACGCCGGCCGTTCTGAGGGGTAGATCAGGTGGAGGTCAGGGGGAAACCCTGATGGCAGCGTGCTCGATCGCGGGCAGGCTGTAGTTGTCAGGGGAGATCCGCAGTTCAAGGAGAGTCATGAGCGAGTCCAAGCCCGAGTCCGCCCGTACCGCCGTCGACTCGGTGGTCGACGCCGTTCGCGGGCTGGTCAGCGAGGGGATCAACCGTCGCGTCGTCGTGCGTGACAGCAAGGACGACGTGGTGCTGGAGGTGCCGGTGGCCCTGGGTCTGGTCGCTGCGCTGGCCGCTCCGGTGGCCACCACGATCGGTGCCGGCGTCGCGCTGGTCGGCAAGTGCGACATCAAGCTCGAGGACCGCCGCAAGCCCGGCAGCCAGCCGGCGACGACGGTCGAGACCGAGCAGGGGTAGTCAGCAGCCGCGGGTTGCCGCGGCGGGGGACGTCCGCGAGGACGGGGATGCAGCAGGCCGGCGCCGTCACCACTGGTGACGGCGCCGGCTTTGTGTCGTGGGCCCGGCGGGCCGCGGGATGAGGAAATCGCTGCGAGCCGCGCGACAAAGATCGGCGAAGTCTTTTCTGTTATCGCGGGGCGTCCAGGACATCTCCTGGTCAGAAGACTCCTGGCGCTGCACGAAAGGACTTTCCATGCCCCACGTCCTCAGTTCACGGTTGCGGCGGCGCGTGTGGATCGCCGCTCTCGCCGTGGCGGGCGTCGCGGCGTCCGCGGTGACCGCGAACGCGATGTTCTTCACCCCGCCCGCGCAGCCCGAGGCGAGCCAGACCTCGTCGGCCACGGTCGTGACCTCGTCGCCTCGAGCCGCGGACACCACGACGCCACCGGCCGGCACGCCCGCGCCGCCGGCCGAAACAACGAAGGCCGCCGTGGTCGCGCCGCCGAAGGCGCAGGAGCCGATCCCGCCGAACGCGGTGCGCGTCGCGGAGTTCGTCGCCGAGTGCCCGTTCACCCACAAGCTGCCGGACGACCCGATCGTCCTGCCGAACCTGCCCGGCGCCTCGCACATGCACAGCTTCTTCGGCAACACCTCCACCAACGCCCACTCGGACGTCACCAGCCTGAGCAAGGCCGCCAGCACGTGCAGTCCGAAGGTGGACCTCTCGTCGTACTGGGTGCCGACGCTGCTGGTCGACGGCCAGGCCGTCGAGCCGACCGGCACGACGTTCTACTACCTCGGTGAGGGCGTGCGTGACGACGTGACCGCGCGCATCCAGCCGTTGCCGTACGGCCTGCGCATCGTCGCGGGCAACGCCAAGGCCACCGCGCCGGACAACACCACGATGTCGCGCTGGTCGTGCCTGCACGCCGGTCACGTCGGGGCGTCCAAGGACTTCGTCAACTGCCCGGCGGGCACCATGATCGAGTCCTATCTGGACTTCCCGCAGTGCTGGAACGGCAAGGACCTCGACTCCGCGGACCACAAGAGCCACATGTCCTACCCGGTCGCTGGCGACTGCCCGGCCACGCACCCCGTGCCCGTGCCGAAGCTGCGCCAGGTACTGCGCTACCCGGCGAGCGGCGACCCGGCGCGGTTCAGGCTGTCGTCCGGTCCCGGGTTCACGATGCACGGCGATTTCTTCAACGTCTGGCCAGAAGCCGAGATGGCGCAGCGAGTGCGCGACTGCATCAACCGGATCGTCAAGTGCGGACCGGACGGCCGCCCCTAGTGCGGGCCCTCCTCATCGCGGCGCTCCTGCTGGCGACGGGCTGTGGCGCACCGGCCGGCGACGCCCCGCCGGCCGGTGCCCCGTCCGACCTCACCGCCACCGATCTGGCGTTCGTGGACCTGGTGATCCCGCAGAACGAGTCCGCGCTCGCCGCGGTCGAACTGACGGCGAACCGGCCCGGCTCCGCGCTGCACCCCGTGGCCGTTCAGGTCGGAACCCGCTACCGGGCCGAACTCGCGCAGGTCCGGGAATTGCTCGCCAGGTCCGGCAGGCAGGAGAGCGACCAGCACGACGGCCACGACATGCCCGGCATGATCACGGCCGCCGAAGTGGCCGCCGTCGGGTATGCCGAGGGAGCCGCCTTCGACGAGCAGTTGAAGGCGTTGTTGCGCACCCAGTTCGAGGAGGCGCGCACCGTCGCCCGCGCGGAGCTGTCGTCGGGCACGAGCAAACCGGTGCTGGAACTGAGTGCCCGCATCGACAGCACGCGAGCGGAGTTCCTGGAGCTGCTGGGAGACGCCCAGCAGTAGAGCGCCCCCCAGATCAGGGCGTGACCAGTTGCCTGACCGTCTCCACGACCACACGACGACGTTCGGTCTCCGCAACGAGGCCGCGCACGTCCTCTCCCAGCCGCTGCCACATGTTCGCCACGGTCAGGACGAGAGCGAGCAGCTCGGCGGCGGTCCGGTCACTGGTCACGACCCCCCGGCGTTGAGCGTCCTCGATGGCCGCGGTCTTGTCGGCCATGGACTTGGCGACGCTCGGGCGCTGGGCCTGTTCGGAATCACCGCGTTCCAGGGCGTACCAGGCGACGAACCGCATCACCTCCGGATGCTGCACTCCGGCGTCGTACAAGCCGCCCGCGTACTCGGGGAGGTTGTCGGCGTCGAGGGGGAGCGACGACACGGTCAGCTCGACGATGGAGTCGTAGACGGCCTCGAACAAGCCCTCTTTGTTCTCGTAGAACGAGTAGACCAGGCCGGCGCTCACTCCGGCCCGTGCGGCGATGCGGTCCACCCGCGCGCCGCCGATGCCGTGCTCTGCGAACTCGGCGAGCGCGCCTTCCAGGAGCTGCTGCCGCTTGCGTTCGGGGTCTCGGGTCCGCACCGCACCACTATCCCTAGTGAACGTTCATTCGACAAACAGGCTCAGCCGGGCAGCGTGACGGCACCCAGCTGGACGAGCATGCCCAGGACGTCCTCGCCGAACCACGCTTCGGCGATCTTGCCGTCGCGGACCGCGTAGATGCCGATCCCGTCCCACGCGGCGTGCCTGCCGCTCGCTTCGACGCCGAGGAACGGGCCGTCGTGTGTGCCGCTGTTGGTGAAGCGCAGCACGACGGTGTCGCCGTCGACGAGTGTGTCGTGGACGGCCAGGTGCATGCCCGTGAACGCTCCGCCGACGGCGGCCCGCAGTGAGGCCCGGTAGTCGTCGATGCCTTTGAGGTCACCGGCGCTGCCCGCGTGCCACCTCAGGTCGTGGTGCCAGAACCGGTCGACGGCATCGATGTCGCCGCCGTTGAGAACCTCGTCGACGAACCCCTGCACGACAGCTGCGGGATCGTGTCGCGGCACGCGGTCGAGGACAGCGTTGATCCACGCGGTGGTGCGGTCCGCCGCGACCTCACCGAGCGGGGTGGCCATGTTGGTGAACGCGTGCGCGCCTTCCGGCCAGACGTCCAGGTCGGCCTCGCCGCCCGCCAGTCGCAGCCGGGCGGCGAGCAGGATCGAGTCGTCGAGCAGCGGATCGAGCTCGCCCACGGTGAGCAGCGCCGGCGGCAGGCCGCTGAGGTCGGCCAGCGCGGGTGACAGTGCCGCGCTGCGGCGCTGCGCGACGGTGTGGCCCGGAAGTCCGAGGTCGAGCAGGCCGTCCAGCCAGGACCGGGTCAGTACCAAGGTGTCGTCGGTCGCGGCCGCCGCACTGGGTGACATGCCGAGGTCGTACGGGCCGCAGTCGAGCACAGCGCCGGCGAACTTCCCGAACGCCGGATCACCCATGTCGCGCAGGGCGAGCAGGCTCATGAGGGCGAGATGGGCTCCGGCGGAGATCCCGCCGATGAGGAGGGTGTCCGCGCCGAACTCGGCCCCGGCGTGCCGGCCGAGCCACCGCGCGCCTTCGACGACCTCCTGGATCTGGTCCACGACGGTGACTTCGGGGGTCAGCCGGTAGTCCGGGCTCACCACGACGGCGCCGGTGGTGCGGGCGATGAGGTCGTTGAGCAGGTCGTCGTCCTCGGGGGCGCCCGCGGCCCACCCTCCGCCGTGGACGCGGTACAGCACCGCGCGTGGCTGTTCTGGAACGAAGACGCGAAGACGGATCGGACCGGACGGGCCGCTGATGTGGAGGTCAGCCGGCGTCAGCAGGGGCGCTCCGAGGTTGTGCGTGGTGCCGGCGCGCAACGCGGCAAGTCCGTCCGGCGTGCGCACGTCCGGGTGGGGCATCGTCGCGAGCGCCACGTTGACGGCGCGTTGCGCTTCGAGGACCGCGGGATCGATGTCGGTGACGCGCGGACCGGTGGCGGGGAAAGCAGGCATGACGACGTGAGTCCTTTCGGGATCAGACCGTGAACCGGATGCCGGTCAGCCGTTCGGTTTCGCGCCACAGACTCGCGCCTTCCGCCGGGTCGCTCGCGCCGCGCGGGAGCTTGACCTGCTTCGGTGCGCCGGACGTCTGATCGGTGCCGGCAGGCCCGTAGTAGCCGCCGTTCACGACCTCCGGAGCGGTCGCCGCGTACAACGACGGCCAGGCCGCGCCCTCGGGTGAGCCCATGGCGACGCGGCGGAGCAGCGCGACCCCGACTCGGGACACCAGGCCCTGGCTGTGGCGTTGCAGGTTGGTGACGGCCGAGCCGGGGTGCACCGCGACGGCCGTCATGGCGGTGCCTTCCAGACGACGAGCGAGTTCCTGGGTGAACACGACGTTGGCGCGCTTGGACTTGGCGTATGCGGTCATCGCGCCGTAGCGCTTCTCGCTCATGAGGTCGGTGAGCCGGCCGTTCGGCCAGGCAGCGGCGAGAGCGCTGACCGTGATCACGCGGGCGGACTCCGCCCGGCGCAGGGCGGGCATGACGCCGGCGGTGAAGGCGAAGTGCCCGAGGTGGTTGGTGCCGAAGGTCAGCTCGAACCCGTCGGTGGTGGTGCGGCGGCTGGGCACGTTCATCACGCCGGCGTTGTTGAACAGCAGGTCGATCGTCTCGGTTGCGGCCAGTCGCCCCGCCGCCGCGGCGATCGAGGCCAGCGATCCCAGATCGAGCACGAGCGTGTCGAGTCTCGCGCCGGGCTGATCCGCGAGCAGGGCGGTGACCGCCGTGTCCAGCTTGTCCTGGCTGCGACCGGCGAGGATGACGCGGGCGCCGTGACCGGCCAGGACGCGGGCCGTCTCCAGCCCGATTCCGCTGTTCGCGCCGGTGATCAGCGCGGTGCGGTTGCTCAGCTCACCGATGTGGTCGGGGGTCCATCGCGCCGAGGACCGCTGTGTCGCGGGGTGGCTCATGTCTGCCTCCTAATGAACGTTCATTCATTTACAAGATGGCACGACGCCACGTCAGAGTCAAATGAACGTTCATTCAGTACGGTCGGCATGCTGTGGTGACTGACGTTGATGATCTCCACCTGCTCGGGGTTTCGGCTCCGGCATACTCGCGGGATGCCGGAGGATCTTTCGCTCACCGACTATCAACGGGACCTTCGGGCGAAGTTCCTGGCCGCGCCGGCGGTGCCGGCACCCCCGCCGTGGCGCCCGGCCGACCATCACGTGATCGCCGTCGGCGGCCTGCTCGGCGTTGGCTTCGCCGCCGATCCCGGCAGCGGGCGCGACCTGTTGCTGGTGGCGTCGACGCGTGGGCTCGGGCTGATCGACACCGTCACCGGTGAGCGCCTGGCCCGCGACAGCGAGTCTGATTCAGGCTGGCCGGACGACAACGACCTGACGTGCCAGGGGATCGGGCCGATCGCGGGGCATCGCGTGCCGATGGCAGGGATGGCCGGCGGTGGTCTGCACACCGGCACCGAGGGGTGGTCGGTGGACGTCGCCAGCCCGGACTGGCCGCACCAGCGGGTGTTGTTGTCCACCGGGAGTCCGTACACCGGCGGGGCGCACGGCGAGACCTGGTGGCACATCTTCCACTCGCGCTACTCCGAGCTGCGTGCGGCCGGGTTCTCGCCGTCCGGGGCGACGCTGGTGGTGGCGACCAGCAGCGACGTCACCCTGTGGACCAGAGCGTGACCCCTCTACGGTGATGCCGTGGCCGACACCCGACAACGCCTGATCGACGGCGCCATCGAGACGATCCGCACGCACGGCTTGACCGGCACCACAGCGCGGAGCATCGCGGCCACCGCCGGGATCAACCAGGCGCTGGTCTTCTACCACTTCGGCACCGTCCACGACCTGCTCCAGGCCGCGTGCCTCGCCGCGACCCAGGCCAGGGTCGAGCCGTTCGCCGAACACCTCGACCAGATCACCGACCTGCGGCAGCTGCTCGCGCTCGGCCGCGCCCTGCACGCCGAGGAGCGCGCCCAGGGCAACGTCATGGTGCTCGCCCAGCTGCTGGCCGGCGCCCAGGCCGACCCCAAGCTCGCCGAAGCCACCGCCGCGTCCCTGCAGCTGTGGATCACCCCGATCGAGCGCGCCCTGACCAGGTTGCTGGTCGGCTCCCCGGTGTCCGAGTTGATCGACACGGCGGGTCTCGCCCGCGCGGTGAGTGCCGGATTCATCGGACTGGAGCTGTACGAGGGCGTCGACCCGGAAGGTGCTCAGGCGGCTCTGGACGCCCTCGACCGGCTGGCCGTGCTCATCGAGGTGGTGGACGACCTCGGGCCGGTCGCAGCCCGCGCACTGCGCGGCAAACTCCGCAAGACGGCCAAGAACGCGCGGTAACGCCAGCTCAGCCGACATTTGAGCATCTGCTCAAATGTCGCTACCCTCGTGTTTGAGCAGATGCTCAAACACGAGGGGGTCACATGGCGCGGCGACGAGCGCTCTACGTGGAGACGGTGATCCGGGCCGACCTCGACGACCTGTGGCGGCAGACCCAGGAACCGCACCTGCACCAGCGGTGGGACCTCCGGTTCACCCGGATCGAGCACCTGCCGAAGGCGGAGCCGGCCGCGGAACAGCGTTTCCGGTACTCGGTCCGCGTCCTGCCCGGTCTGACAGTGGACGGGACCGGCGTCAGCGTCGGTGAGCGCACCAAGCGCGACGGCTCACGGACGTCAACGCTGCGCTTCAGTTCGGCGCATCCGTTGTCCTTGATCCGCTCCGGGGCGGGCTACTGGCGGTACGTGCCGACCAGCGCGGGGATCCGGTTCCTCACCGGATACGACTACCAGCCCGGCTGGGGTCGGCTGGGAGCGCTGGCCGATCGCCCGTTCCGCCTTCTGATGGGCTGGGGCACGGCCTGGTCGTTCGATCGGCTTCGGCTGTGGCTCGAACGCGGCGTACCACCAGAGGTGTCGCTTCGGCGGGCGCTGCTGGACGCGGGCACGAGGGTCGCCGTCTGCGCGGTCGCCTGGTGGGCCGCCGCCTGGTGGTCCGCGCCGCTCTTGCTCGCCGCGGCCCTCACTCTCGGTGCCCTGCTGGCCCCGCCGTTGCCGTCCACCCCGGCTGCCAGGAGGTGCCGGCGGACACCACCGGACCGCCGTTCGTCGACGGCGCCATCGACCCTGCTGACCTTGGAGCACCCATGACGTCGATCTTCCAGCGCGCCCTCGGCGACGACTTCGACCGCCTGCACCCGCAGCTGCAACGCCGGTTCGGCTTCGCCAGTGGCGACGGCATCGCCTGCGTCGGCACGGGCACGATGGACCGGGTGTGGCACGGCCGCGGTTTCACCCGGCCGTTCCTCTGGCTCGGAGCCAAGCGGCACATCCTCCTGCCCGGCCACGGCAACGACATCCCGTTCACCATCGAGAACTACCCCTACCGCGACTCACTCGGCCGCGAGACGGTGACCTTCGTCCGCACCTTCACCTTCGACCGGCCCCGGCGCTGGGACGCCACCATGATCTACAGCCCCGAGCGGGGCTGCGTCGTGGACTACCTGGGCACGCACCAGCACGTCTCCGTCGACCTGCACCTGTCCGTGGACGAACGCGGCGGGCTCCTGATTCGCACCGGGGAGCAACGGTTTCACGAAGGCCCGCTGCACTTCCGCATCCCCAGTCTGGTGACCGGCACCGCGGAGGTCCGCGAGTCCTACGACGAGGACCTGGGCCGGTTCCGCATCGACGTCGAGGTCACCAACCACCGGTTCGGGCCCCTCTTCGGCTATCACGGCACCTTCACGTGTTCCTACCCCGAGGGCGAACTCGTGCCGGACGCGGTCAGGCCGGTGCGGGAGCAGGCAAGGGTCTGACCATGTGACGGGCGGGCAGGTCTACTCCTCGGGCTGGATGACCATCAGCCGGAACGTCGTCGACGGCGACTCGCGCCCGCACGTCTGCAGCATGTGCCAGGCCAGGTTGCCGGGACCGTTGCCGGCCTGGGGGAGTCGCTGCCTGCTGATCCCGAGGACGCCGTCCGGGCTCTCGTCGAGGACCTCCGGCGTGCCGACGAGCACCGCCAGGCCGAACGCCAGCACGTCGGCGCGCAGGTCGTCGTCCAGGTCGTCGGTGAGTCCGATCATGCACTGCGGCTCGCCGTCCTTGTCGGAGCCGAGGCCGACCAGGCCGGCGAGTCCGACGCTGCGTGCCGCGGGCACGTCGAACACGCGGACGTCTGTGCCCATGGCCAGTGCCATCAGTCTGGCCACCGGTGTGGTGAGCAGGGGGTCGTTGATGGAGGCGTCGCCATTGCCAGCGGGGTCGTTCGTGGGCTCCGACATGATGCGTCAGATCGTATTGGCAACGGCGCCGACCGGCGGCACGGGGATGCCGCCACCCACAGTGCCGTCGGGGAGATCGACCGAACTCGAGCCGGTCGATCTCCCCAGCGGCGCCGGCGGTGGGGTTAGACGCGGTCACCCACCTGGTTCACGAACCCGGACGCTTCCTGCGGCTGGTTCTTCGTGCCGAGGTACTCGTAGGTGTCCTTGTCGAACACCATCACCGTCGGCGTGGCCTCCGGCAACGAGCCCTCCGGCACCGGCCAGCTGATGCCGATCCCGGGACGGCCGGCCGAGACGTTCTCCACCACCGTGAGCCCCGGCACGCGGGAGGCCGCCTCGAACAACGCGGCCCGCTGCGGCCCGGGCAGGTACGAGCCGCTGACCATGGCCAGCACGTCCTTGCCGTACGAGTTGACCGGCCGGCCCTTGTCCTCGCCCTGCAGGAACTTCAGCATGTCGTCGGCCGTGGTGGGCAGGTCGTCCCGGTACGCGCGTTCCGGTGTGCACGGCTCGGTTTTGCCGGTCGGCCGGTCGTACTTGTCGAACAGCCTGCGGTGGCCGTCGACGCAGCCGGCGATGGTGTCCCCCGCGGCGCCCGTGGCGGTGACGATCCGGCCGTCACGGGTGCCGTCGACGGAGTGCCACGCCTCGTACCCGCCGAGGCGCAGGTAGTAGAACTGGTCGGGCCGAGGCACCTGGTCGGGCTTCGAACGTGCTGCCGCGGCGGCGTGGTTCAGCAGCTGCACGGCGGCGTCCACCGGGGCCGCGGACGTGGGGAGCGCGTCGTGGTCGGTCGAGTCCGGTGAGTCGAACGGCTGCACCATCACGACGGCGGCGACCGCGGCCGCCACGGCGATGGTGGCGACGGCGATGATCCCGGCGCGGCCGCGCTTGGGCGGCTTCATGCCCGCCACGAGCTGTGCACGTGCGGCCGCCAGCTGGTCGGCGGACTTGAGCGGGGTCTCGTCCAGTTCCCGGACGAGCTGAAGGTCATCCATTGTTGAGCAGCTCCTCGACCTCGGTGTGGTTGTCGGTTCCCAACGCTTCCCGGACCTTGCGGCGGGCGCGGTTCAGCCGGGACCGCACCGTGCCCACCGGAATCGCCAGCGCTTCGGCGATTTCGAGATAGCTGAGCTGTTCCCACGCGACCAGCAGCAGCACGTCCCTGTCCTCGGCCGACAACGCCGCCAGCGCGCCGGTCAGCATCGACCGCATGGCCTGCGCGGTGACGTCCGCGGCCACCCGGTCGGCGTGGTCGTCCACGGAGGCGACGACCAAGTGCATCCGGTAGCGGCGCACCTCGTCCCGCCGGTGCTGACCGACCAGGTTGGTCGCGATGCCGTACAACCACGGCCGGGCGTCCGGGCGGGAGGAGTCGTAGCGCTCCCGCTTCGAGAACGCCACGAGGAACGTCTCGGCGAGCAGGTCGTCGGCGACCTGCTGACCGAGCCGCCGTGCGAGGTAGCGCTGGATGTGCGGTGCGTGCCGGTCGAAGATCAGAGCGAACTTCTCCGGCACGGGCAGCGACGCTTCTATGAGCTCCGCGTCGGTTGCAGTCATGGTGGCCTTTCGAGCGAAGGGTCTTCGCCCTGTTATCAGCAGAACGGGCAGATCGAGTTCACGGCCGCCTGCTGTCCGGAGGCAGTCGGTCTCCCGGAGGACGGATCTTGACGCGCCACACGTTCATCACGCTGGTCGAGCTCGGTGACGGCCAAACAGCCCGAGACCCGCGCCTCCCTCCCGCGATCAGCCGGATCCCAGAGCTCGCAACACCGACTGCTCGCCGCGCTGGAGAGCCTCGACGTGCTCTGCCACGTTGAACGCGCCGCTCAGCGTCGCTCCACCGTCGAGCAGGTCGATCACCTGGCGCTCGGTGTTCTTGACGGCCAGCGCGGCGTCGAGGAGTGACTCGACCCGCCGCGGGTCGACGACGACGAGACCTTCGTCGTCGGCGAGGACCAGGTCGCCGGGATTGACCGCGACCCCGCCGCACGACACCGGCACCTGGAGTTCGCCGAGCTGCGACGCGGTGCCGGCGCGCGGCGTGACGAACCGGCTGTAGACGGGGAGCGCGCAGGTCGAGACGTAGGACATGTCGCGGTAGCCGCCGTCCACGACGATGCCGCCCAGCGACCGCACCAGTGCGGCTCGCGCGAACATCTCGCCGCCGAGAGCGGTCTCGCGTGCCCCGCCGTCGACGACGATCACGTCGCCGGGCACGGCCGCCTCGACCGCGCGCAGCACGCCCAGGAAGTCCTCGCGGCAGCGGACCGTGAACGCCGGTCCGAGGATCCGGGTCGCCGCGGAGCGAGCGCGGATCGCGCTGTGCATGACCCTCGTGGTCCGGTCGGCGTCGCAGATGGCGGTCGTGTCGACGGCGAGAAACCGTTCCAGCAGGTCGTCGTTGACTGGCATCGGGCGCGATTCCTTCGTCTCGGCGGTGGAGCTCTCCACGCAATGAGTTGCGGACTCGTCAGGCGGCGATGTGCCGGATGACCGCGGCAACGGACCGCTCACGTGGTTGAACGGTGTCCAGTGAGAGCGCCTCCCCGCTCCAGGAGGGGAAGCTCGCCAGTCGCTGCCGCACGTCGTGCCAGTCGCCGGCGTCGTGCCAGCCGGGGATTCCGCGGCTGCGGCCTTCGAGCCTGGCACGGTGGACCTGCTGGTCGGAGCAGTGGCACACGACCGCACGGAACTGTGCACCGGCCCGGCGGGCCAGGCTGCGCCAGCGTTCCCTGGTCGCGACCCGTTCGGTGGGATGATCGAGGATGACGGACTGTCCGGCGACGAGTTGGCGGACAGCGAGCGTGGTCAGCACCTCTTCGGCCATCGCCAGTGGATCCTCGAAATAACGCCCGCCGAACGGGGTCAGCGCGCCGAGCAGCCAGTCGGTGGCGAACACCGGAATCCCCAGCTCGGCGCCCGCGGCGTCGGCCAGGGTGCTCTTTCCGCTGCCGGGCAACCCGGAGAACACGACCAGCCGGGCATCCGTGGCGACGGTAGGCAGGTCGTAGTCGGTGAAATCGGCCGGCAACCTCGGTGTGAGATCGGCCGGCACCAGCCCGGCAACCCACGTGGAGACAATTCGGTACGGCTGTGCGGCCTCGACGACGCAGGACACGACATCGACGGTGCCGTCGTGGCGGCGGATCCGCGCCCGTGCGGTGGTCTCTTCGACGTCGAGACCGACCACGACGACCGGCGCGTAGTCGGCAGCTCGACCGCGGGTGACCTCGACGTACCTCTCGGGCGAGACGACGGCGGTGAACGCGGCCGCGAGCATGTCGGACGCGTCAGCTCCCCAGCCGGGCTTCCCGTCCAGGCCGTCGAGAATCCATTCCAGCCGCGCCAGGGCAGGACTGGCCGCGAAACGGTGCACTGTTCCCCCAGGCAAGGTGGTCGAGGCGAGCCGATCAAGCCTAGCGAGCGTGCCCGGAGACAGACCCGGAGACAGGCAGGAGAGTGCCCCTCGAGCTCGGCGAGCTCGAGGGGCACTCGGCACCTCCCACCTGGAAGCGGGAGATCACCACCAACCGGAGCAGCGGCCGGTGAGGTTGTCGCACAGCCGGAACGCGATCTTGCTGACGTTGCTGTAGCTGCCGGAGTAGGCCGAGTTCTTCACGACACCGTCCTCGCGGCGCTGCAGGTACGTGTGCGACGGCAGCGACGACGGGCCGTTCGTCCACCACTTGCCGTCGTAGTCGTTGCCGTCCCAGGTCCACGACTTGCACAGCGGCAGCGTGCCGCCTTCCGGACCACTCAGGTCGCCGCACTGCTGGGCCGCCGAGGCGGGGGAGGCGGCGAGGATGCCCGCACCGGCGGCGATGACGATCGCGATGCCGATCTTCTTGGCAGCGTTGAGAAGCATGAGAAACCCCAGTTCGGTTGAGTGGAGATCAGGCGTCGATCACGCGGGCGACGAACTGCCAGCCCTGCTCGCCGCCGCCGTTGGCGGACCACTGGATCACCTTGGCGCCGTTGGCGGTGCTGCCGCCGGAAGTCGAAGCGACCTTGCCGCTCTTGTGGTTGACGAGGTAGCCGTCCGACGGCGTCCACCTCTGCTCGGCGCCGTCGTTGCAGCTCCACTGGATCAGCTCGGCACCGTTCGCCGTGCTGCCACCGCCGGAGACGGACAGGCACTTGCCGCTCTTGCGGTTCTTGAGCTGGTCACCGACTCGGTACCAGAGCTGCTCGGAGCCGTCGTTGCAGCTCCACTGGATGATGTTGGCGCCATTGGCGGTGCTGCCGCCGTTCTCGACGGACATGCACCGGTTGCTCTTGTAGTTGACCAGGTTGTAGTAGGTCGCCGCGGTGGCCGGCGGCGCCACCGCGACGGCCGTGGCGAGACTTGCGAGACCAGCGAGAACAATTCTGCCGAAGCGAGACATCGAAACCCCGGGTTGCGTGGTCGGGCGGGTCGTTCGGCACGCTATGAGCGACCGCTGACACCGCGCTGACACCTGACGCCGGTCCGGAACCTGTCCTGCCCTTGGTGCCGAGGTGGAGCCTGCTCCACCCGACACAGGGGCGTCTGCGGTATCGGCGAGAACGGCGAAAACAACCAAACTCTGTGCCATGACAAAGGAACTGAACTCCTCGCCCACCCGCAACCGGGCACTGCTCGCCGCGCTCCTGGTCGCGAGCCTCGTAGGCAACGTCACCGTCCAAGCCCTCGGCCTGAGCTTCTACATCAGCGCTGCTTTCGGGCTGGTCGCCTTCGCCAGCGGTATCGCGCTCTTCCTCAGCTACCGCAGGAACCGCGGCGACTCGCGCAACTAGGCCGCGTCCTGCGAGCCTCGTCCGCGACAGTCGCCGTGACTCTCATCGAACGGACTTGCAGGACACGACCTGGTGTCCTGAGTCGCTGGTTCACGGTCAGCTTGTGGCGTGTGCAAGTACCACCAACTCAAGATCATCGGGCGTGTAACTACACCCAACCGGCCGGCCTGCTCCGGCGGTCACGGACCGCGGACCTGCTTGTTGGGTGTAGTTACAGGCGATTTGATCAAGAGTTGGCGGTACTTGCAGACGCCACCCAGCCAGACGGGATGACTGGCTGCGAACTTGCGACTCAGGAACCGGCCTAGGCGCTCGCAGGCACCGTCCTCAGTAGCTGAACGTGGTCGCGGGCTCGTCGCCGATCCACTTCCACATCGGAATGGTGCCGTTGATCTCCGCGCCGGGAATGAGCTCGCCGGCGTCGAGTTGCTTGGCGTTGAAGCAGAGCGGGCAGACGTAGTAGCGCCCGCCGGCCGCTTCGTAGCGCTTGAACAGGTCCGCCAGCGGCGGGCAGCCGTCGCACGCGGTGCCCGCGGCGGTGCCGGTCAGCGAGAGGCGCACCGCCTCCTTGGACAGGAACATCAGCGTCTCCCGTCCGGTCTCGGCGGCGCCGATCGCGACCAGGAACGCGACGGTCACCTTCTCCGGGTCCTCGAGTCCTGTCGAGAGGCTGATGACTGCTTTGTTCGACATGGCCTGCTCCTTTTTCGGTCGGGAACAGGACGTTAGAAGCGGGAAGGTCCCGTGTCGTCGGGCGTTCTCCCTACAGATCGAGCGGGTCGAGCAGGCCGTTGCGCAGCGCGAACAACGTCGCGGTCGAGCGGGACGATGCCCCGGTCTTGGTGTAGATCCGCTCGATGTGGGTCCCCGCGGTCTTGCGGGAGATGCCCAGCTGGTCGGCGACCTCACCGGTCTGGGCGCCGCGCGAGATCAGGACCAGCACCTCGACCTCGCGCGGGGTGAGCCCGGCCGGACCGGAGACCCGCCGCCGGACGCCGTTGCCCGCGGCGGAGAGGACGGCCTCGGCCGCGTCGCCGTCGAGTGCGCCGGTCCTGATCGCGTCCCGCACCGCGCTGATGGCCTGCTTGTCCGTCAACGCCGCCCGGTGCGCCCTCGGCTCGAGCATCGCCCGGTACATGCACGCCGCGGCCAGCAGGCGGCCGGTCATGGGCACGGCCGCGCCGGACAGGCTGCGGTGGTAGCCGCTGCCGTCCATGCGCTCGTGGGCGGTCGCCGCGATCGCGCCCGGCCTGGCCAGCGCCGCCGGACGGGCGAGCACGCGCTCGGTGTAGTACGAACTGAGCCGCACGCGCTCCCAGTCGGTGCTCGACAGCGGACCCGGCCGGTCCAGAATCGTCACCGGCACCCCGTGCAGCCCGATGTCGTGCAGCAGGCCCGCGCGCCGGGTGGCGATGACGTCGCCCGCGGGGAGCCCCATCGACCGAGCGGCCGCGCCCGCGAGCTCCGCGACGCCACGGGAATGCCCCGCCCGCGAGGCGCAACGCAGGTCGGTGAAGTCGGCCAACGCCTCCAGCGCGGCGTCCAGCTCGCCCTCCGTCAGAGGGCGCCGCAGCCCTGGATCCGCCGTGAGCGGGTCGATCCCGGTGCCGGCGTCGGCCAGCACCTCGGGCGCGTGCGCGACGAACGCGTCGACCACGTCAGGAGCGAACTGACTGCCACGCCGTGCTTTGGCGACTTCCAGCGCACCGTCGATCCCGCCGGTCCGATGGCGGACCTCGACGACGTCGGCCAGGTGCAGCAGCCGGATGATCGGCGCGATGTCCGTGCCACCCACCCCCTGCGGCACCCCGCGCCCGTCCCAGCGGGTGAAGAACTGCCGCAACGCCGTCACCACGTCCGGACCGAGCCCGAGCCGCTCCGCCAGCGCCGACGCCGTCACGCAGTGGGACTGCATGCCGTGCATGATGTTCTGGCCGCCAGTGGTCAGGATCGTCGTCGCCACCCGCACCTTGTGCCACATCGGCCCGCCACTGCCGGCGTGGCGCAGGAAGTAGCCGAACCCGGCCACTCCGGCGAGATCGACCTCGTAGCTGTCCGCGCGGAAGGCGATGTCGTCGCCGAACGACGCGGCCACCTCCGGCGAGTCCGCGACGCACCCCACCCAGGCGAGCATCGAGACGTAGAACAGCGACCGCCGCTGGTCCTCCGGCAGCCCCATCCGCTCGGCCAGCCGTTCCGCGATCCGCCACGACCGGAGCACGTGCTCCATCGGCTGACCCAGCCCGAGGTCCGTGGCCAGCGAGAACGCCGCCAGCAGCTGGGCCAGGTCGATCCCGGCGTCCCGATCAACAGCCTCCACCCGCGCAGCGTAACTCCGCGACGCGCCCCACCTGTGTTCATGCGTCGTCTGCCCACGATCGGGGCGTGGCGCGGTTCAGCCGGCACCCGTGCCGTCGTTCGGCTGGAGCGATCCGGCCCGTTGAACTTCCGACGGCGGCCGGGCAGCGTCCCGTCGAACGTGCTGCCCGGCCGCGCGGTCGAGCTACCTGGCCGCGACGACGGTCGTCTCGGCCGTCCGCTCGTTGTCGGCCGCGTTGTTGTCGTCACGGCCGTCCAGGCGCACGCGTGCCTTGAGCGTGGCCTTGCCCAGCGCCGCGTCGTCGGCGGTGTAGGTGTACGAGAACGGCACCACCGCGGTGCTGTCCTTCGCCACGTGCTGGCGAACCGTGCCGACGATGTTGTAGTAGCCGTCAGGCCTGCGGCGGAGCAGCTCGACCACCACGTCTTCCGCGTAGCGGGTGTTGCTGACCGACACCTCGACCTGGCCGGTGTCGCCTACCTTTGCGGTGACGGGCGCGACGACGTTCGACACCGTCACGTCGTGCGTCTCGACCTTCACCTTTTGGGTGGTGCTGCCGGAACGACCGTCCGCCGTGCGTCCGGAGATCGTGACGTCGTACTCGCCGTCGGCGGCGTACTTGTGGGAGACGGTCACCACGCCGTTGCTGTCGGAAATCGCGGCACTGGGCGTGCCGTCGCCGAACTCCACCAGGCCGCTCTTGAGCCAGCGGCCCGCCGGGTCACCCGGATCGACGTCGAACTTGACCTCGTCGAAGACGCCGGGCTGTGCCGGGCGCACCCACATCGCGTGCGGCTTGATCTCCGGCGCTTCCGTGAGTCGCAACGTCAGCTGTTCGCCGCCGTAGACGCCTTCCGCGACCCGAACGTAGTAAGTCTCGCCAGGGGTGGCGGCGAAGATCGCCGGGCTGTAGTTGCTGTGCAGGCAGTCCACTTCGGTCAGTGCGTCGAGTGCGGAGCCGCGGAAGACCGCGACGCTCGCGAGGCTGGTGCGCTGGGTGACCTTCGCCGAGACGAACCGGGCGCGGTCGGCGGTGTAGCGGAACCACACCGAGCGGGTGGCGGGGTACTGGCACGCCGGCTTGGGCTCGCCCGCCTCCACCGTGGCGGGACCGGTGTCGCCCGCGACGTCTGTGTCCATCGGCACGTCCGTGGCCGAGGCGAAGTCGTCGTTGGCGGACCTCGGCACGAGCTGCAGGCCGAACGTCACCGGCCCCGCGTACTTCTTGTCCTGCAAGAGGAAGTGGTAGGTCGTGCCCGCCTTCACCGCGAAGGTGTCCGACCCGCCGCCGTGCGGTTGCTGGCACGCGTCCGTCACCCACGTCAGCGCGCCGCGCTCACCGGTGTAGGCGGAGATGGCCGGCTTCGTGTCGTCCGGGCGGTCCGTGCTCATTCTCGCGAAGCCGTCAGCGGGCGCGGTGTAGCGGAACCAGACGCTGCTGGTGCTCCACGAGCAGCTCGACGGGTCGTCGTTCGCGGCGGTGCCCTCCCGAGTGTCCACAGTGGAACTGAACGGGAGCGACGTGATCGCCGTGGCGTCGGCGAAGTCGTCGTTGGACGGTGGTGCCGCGTAGGCGTTGGCACCCGGTGCCAGCGCCACGGTCAGAGCGACCACGGCGCTGATTGTCAATGCACGCAAATGAAACCCCAGACTCGGTAGGCAGCCTCTGTGGCGGCCTCTCGTCTGCAGAGACGCGCGGCGCGGTGCGGGGGATGGCCGCGGCGGGAGAATTCGATCATCCGCCGCAGCGTCGGTGCGGCCAACAGGACGTCTGCGCTACTCGGCGTTTCGAGGGGTTTTGACCGGACCGGGGAAGAACATGTTGGTGGTGGCCTGGTATTTCGCGTAGTCAGGGCGTTTGCGAACGCTGTAGTGCTCGGCGGGGCGGGCGCCGGTGTGCTTGGTCAGCGTGACGTACAGCGTCCAGGAGGCGAGGAACAGGCCCAGCGTCAGCAGCACCCACACCAGCGGCGTGGTGTCGTGGAACCGAGCCGGCAGCGACGGCAGCGCGAGCAGGACCAGGGCGTTCCACTGCATCCACTGGAAGAAGTAGTTCGGGTGCCTGCTGTAGCGCCACAGTCCTTGATCGCAGGTACCCCGCGTGCCACGGGCGGCGAACCGCTGCTTCTGGCGGTCGGCCACCGACTCCAGCACGTAGGACGCGGCCCACAGGACCAGGGCGGCGACGGACCAGGCGGACAGCGGCCGCTGGTGATCGGCGGCGACGACGAACGCGGGAACGGCCAGCACCGACGCGTTCGCCAGGCCCTGCAACCAGATCTCGTACTGGACGGACAGGGCCTCGCTGCGGAACCCCTGCCGCTCCCAGCGTCGCCGCTGGTACTGGTACCGGGGCAGTTCGACCTTGGGGGAGCCGGGCTTCCACCAGCCGTGCTGCATCGTCAGCACCAGGCTCCACAGTCCCATCCGCGCCCCCATGGCGAGGTAGGCGACCGCGATCGCGACCGTTGCCACGCCGAGTTCGTCTGCGGTGAAGAGGGTGACCAGGCCGATGCCGACCAGGCCCCACGGCCAGGCCACGTCGACGTACGACACGTGCCGGGTGAGGTACCCCGGGATGGCGGCCGCCAGGGTGAACAACACGACCTGCACCACCAGGTTCCACCAGGCGGGTCCCGCGGTGGCCGGAGCCAGCAGCAACGCGACTCCGACCAGGACGAACGGCAGCATTCCCCAGACCCGCCGCATGCTGTCCTCCTCGTCCATGCTGAGACATTCCGTCTGAATGTCTCAGTGAGACAATTTATACATGCTGTCTCACGCAGAGACCAACGTGAACCTGGCCACCGAGCCCGAGGTGGATCCGGTCATCGCCCACGCGCTTCGGCGGTTCCTCCGCGAGAGCCGGATCGACATGGGAGACCTCGCCACCGAAGCCGGTATCGGCAGAGCGACCCTTTACCGCAGGTACGGCGATCGCGACCGGGTCCTGGGCGAGGTGTTGTGGGCGATCACGCAGACAGCGTGGGCACGCCTGTGGCAGGCCAGCCCGCAGCGGGGCATGGCCAGGGTCATCGCGGTGCTGGACCAGGCGATGCGCGACACCGTTGCCTCGCCTGCCCTGCGCGCCCTGCTCGAACGCGACCCCGAAACCGCGCTGCGGGTGCTCACCTCCCAGCAGGGGGTGGTGCAGCATCGCCTCGTGGCCGGACTGGCCGACCTCATCCGCGCCGAACGCGACGACGACACGTCCGAGATCCCGTCGACCAAACTGGCCTACGCCGTGGTCCGGCTCGCCGAGTCCTTCTGCTACTCCGACGTCATCACCGGTGCCCCGCCGGACATCGACACCGCCACCGACATCATCCGGAAACTCCTCGCCTGACGTCACAGGGCGGGTGGCCTCGCTACTCGAACACTCCGTAGCCCGCGACGGCATGCGCTCGGACGCCGTCCATGTCGAGCTCCACACCGATGCCGGGAGTGTCGGGAAGCGTGATGTAGCCGTCCTTCACGATCGAGCCGCTCCCGTCGGGGGCGTGGACGTAGCTGTCCCACACCGCGCGTTCCTCGAGCGCGTGCCATTCCTGGACGAAAAAGTTGGGGATCGCCGCGCACTGATGCGACGTGGCCATCGTGCCCAGCGGCGTCGACACCAGGTGCGGTGCGAACGGGATGTAGTGGAGCTCCGCGAGGTTGGCGATCTTCTTGGCCTCGGCGAGGCCACCGCACTTCGGCACGTCCGGCTCGATGACGTCCACGGCGCCGCGTTCGAGCAGCTCGCGGAATCCCCACCGCAGGTACAGGTTCTCGCCCGCGCAGATCGGGGTGCGGGTCTGCGCGCGCACCCGCACCAGCGCGTCGACGTTCTCCGCCGGCAGCGGTTCCTCGAGCCACATCAGGTGGAACGGCTCGAGCTCCCACGAGATCCGGCACGCGCTCGGCACGTCGTAGCGGGCGTGCAGGTCGATGGCCAGGTCGACGTCCGGCCCGATCGCCTCCCGGACAGCCGCCACACGCTCGACCATCGAGCGCACCTCCGCGGCGTTGACCGTGTTGTTGAAGACGTCGAACTTGGCGGGATGGTGCAGGTTGTCGACGTCGAACTTGATGGCGGTGAAGCCCTCGGCGACCATCCGCTGGGCCCGGTCGACGCACCCGGCGATCGAGCCCGCCGGGTCGTCGCCGTCGCCGCAGTCGGCGTAGAGGCGGATCCGGTCGCGGAACTTCCCGCCGAGCAGCCTGTACACCGGCTGCTCGGCGGCCTTGCCCGCGAGGTCCCACAGCGCGAGCTCGATCCCGGACAGGGCGATCACGAACACCCCGCCCTGGGGGCCCGCGAAGACCTTGTTGCGCCGCAACTTCTCCCAGCACCGCTCGACGTTGCGCGGGTCCTCGCCGATCAGGAGGGGTGCCAGGAAGTTGATCATTCCGACGACGGCGCCCGCGCCGGCATCGGGATTGGCCTCGCCGAACCCGCTGATGCCCTCGTCGGTGTCGATCCGCACCAGGGTGGCCTCACCGTGGTAGGCCACCACTGCCGTCGTGACGTTCACGATCCGCATTGCTCTCCCGCCGCTGGGTCGTGCAGGTGAACGGACTCTGTCGCGATGTCCAACTTGTCCTATAAGCTGATGACATGCAAAGGGGACAAGAGTCTGCGGACGCTGTCAAGGTCCGGACTCTCCCGGTGCAGGTGGCGGCACACCTGACCCGGCGCATCGTCAGCGGCGACTTCGAAGACGGCCGGGCGCCGTCGGAGCTCGAGATCTCCAAGGAGTTCGGGGTGTCGCGCGTGGTGGCGAGGGAGACGCTCAAGATCCTCGCCTCGCTCGACATCGTCGACGTGGCGCAGGGCCGCCGCGTCGTCGTGCGCCCTCCGGCGGAGTGGGACTACCTGAGCCCGTTGCTGATCGAGTGGATGCCCGCGGAGATCGTCGGCGAACTGCTGCAGGAGCTGGACCAGATGCGCGTGCTGCTCGAGCCCGAACTCGCCGCGATGGCCGCGACCAGCATCACCGACGAGACGCTGGGCCGGCTCAGGGACGAGCTCGACCGCATGGCGGCGCTCGAGGGGGATCCCAACGCCTACCTCGAGGTCGACCACGAGTTCCACATGGAGATCTGCCGGGCCGCCGACAACCGCATCCTCGACCGGATCATGTACTCCGCCCGCTGGCTCGGCACGGCCAGCCGGCGCATCACCAACGAGGCACCGGCCGCGCTGCGCAAGGCCACGGCCGATCACACGGCGATCTACGAGGCACTCGTGGCGCGCGACCCGTCAGGTGCCCGCGCGGCTATGCGCAAGCACCTGGCCAACAACTCCACGCTCCTCGCGGAAAAGGAGCGGCAGACGAAACGGGCCGCACGGCGGCGTTAGCGCACCGCACGGACCGGTTCGCCACACCGCGTCCACCTCACCAGTTCACCGTTCTTCACCACATGAACGACCCGGCAGTGCGGCCCACGCCTCGCTGTCCCGCCGGTTGCAACGTCGCCCCGTCGGTACGCGTCCGCTCGACCGGACGCGAGAGGAGTGTCATGGAAGAGAAAACGGGTTTATCGAGGCGCACGTTCCTCGGCGCGAGCGCGTTGGGCGTGCTCGGACTCGCCGGGTGCGGAGGCAGCCCCGCCGCGCCGCAGGTCGACGTCCAGGTGCCCCAGGCGCTGCTCGACCAGGCGGCCTCGCTGCGCGGCGGGTCGGTCGGGATGCTCTCGCAGAAGCTGTACGCGGAGGCCGCGAACAAGGCGCTGGACAAGTCGCTGCAGGTGTTCGCGCAGGCCACCGGCACCACGGTCCGCAACGACCTGGTCTCCGGCGACGCCGGCGACATGGTCGCGAAGATGGACGCCGAGGTGAAGGCGGGCACCAACCGCGATCTGGCCTTCGTGAGCGATCGGCGGTTCGTCGGCCAGCTCCACAACCTCGGCGCCCTCACCGACGTCACCGACGTGGTCGACGAGATGCGCAAGCTCTACGGGGAGCCCGCGACGGAGGCGACCAACTACTGCGTGTTCAACGGGCGCTGGTTCGCGATCCCGTACCACTTCATCGCGTCCGCGATGTACCTGCGCAAGGACTGGTACCAGGAGAAGGGGCTGCCGCTCAAACCCCACTACTCGTGGGAAGAGTTGCGCGACAACGCATTGGAGGTCTCCGACCCGGCGAAACGGCGCTTCGGCTGGGGTCTCACGGTGAACCGCTCCGGCGACGCCAACGGCTTCATCGGGAACGTGATCAACACCTACGGCGGGGCGATCGCGGACAACACCGGCACGAAGGTGGTGTTCAACTCGCCGGAGACCGTCGCCGCCGTCACGTTCATCGGCGACATCTACACGAACCCGAAGTACACGCCGATGCTGCCACCGGGGATCGGCAGCTGGACCGACTCGAGCAACAACGAGAACTGGCTGGCCCAGATCCTGGGGCTGACGCTCAACCAGTTCAGCGTCTACGCCGACTCGAAGACCAAGAACAACCCGGTCTACGCCAACACTCACCCGTTCAACGGCGCCACCGGACCGGCGATCGACAAGCCGCTCGCGTTCGGCGAGTCCAACTCGTTCGTCGTGTTCAAGGGGGCGAAGAACCCCGACCTCGCGAAGCTGGTGGCGAAGTTCATGGTCAGCGGCAGCGCACTGCTCGGTGTCGCGAAGGGAGCACCGTGCCTGGTCAACCCCTCGTGGGACAAGGTGTGGGACTCCGACCCGTACTACACCAGCGGTGACCCGGCCTTCCCCGCGCTGCGGGAGCAGACCCGCACGAAGCTTCCACTGACCACCAGGACCGGCCTCGCGTTCCCGCAGGCCCCGAGCCCAGGTGACCAGGCCGCCACCGCCGCCTACCTGCTGACCGACATGATGCAGTCGGTCATCCAGGGCGCCAAGCCGGCCGACGCCGTCGCCTCGACCCACACCAGGATCGTCCAGGTCTTCGAACAGCAGGGCTACAAGCAGTGACCGACCTGCGCACCAGGCCGGCGCCGGCCCGTCCGGCGCCGGGCGGGTCGTCCTCGCTCACCACGTCACAGCGGCTGCTCGGGCGTGACTGGCGCCTCGCCGCGGTGTTCATCGGGCCGACGCTGGTGCTGGTGGCGGGCCTGATCCTGTTCCCGATCGTCAGCTCGATCTTCACCAGCACCACGGAACGTCATGGTGCGGAGACGGTCTTCGTCGGGCTGGACAACTACACCGCGCTCATCGACGACGCGGTGTTCCACAAGGGCGTGCTGAACTCGTTCGTCTTCACCGCGTACGCCGAGATCTTCAAGGTGACCCTCGGCCTCATCGCGGCGATGATGCTGCACCACATGCGCCGCGGGCGGGCGATCCTCGCGGGGGTGATCCTGCTGCCGTGGGTGGTGCCGACGGTCGTCACGGCCTTCACCTGGCGGTCGTTGTTCGACCCGATCTTCGGCAGCGTCAACGTCCTGCTGACGGATTCCGGGATCGGGCCCGCCCTGGCCGCGATCGGGCTCGTCGACAGGTGGCCCGCTGAGTGGCTGTCCGATCCCGCGCTCGCGATGCCCGCGGTCATCCTGGTCAACGTCTGGAAGGGCATCCCGTTCTTCACGGTGACGTTCCTCGCCGGGCTCAAGGCCATCGACAGCGGTCTCTACGAGGCGGCGACGGTGGACGGCGCCTCGCCGTGGCAGCGCTTCGTGCACATCACGCTGCCGGGCCTGCGCAACATCATGATCGTGACGGTGCTGCTGTCGTCGATCTGGACGTTCAACAACTTCGACCTGATCTGGCTGATGACCCAGGGCGGACCTGGGGACGCCACCGCCCCCTACGTGATGGTGGCCTACTCGAAGGCCATCCAGCAGCTGCAGGTGGGCGCGGGCGCCGCGGTCACGCTGGTGATGCTGCCGATCATCGCCGTCCTCGTGGTGATCCTCGTGCGGATGATGCGGCGCAGCGACCAGCCGGGCGCGAGCGACATGGGGCGCCGACGGCTGACTCCCGCTCAGCGCAGGGCGATGCCGTGGGTGATCGTCGTGGCCTCGATCCTCGTGCTGGTCTGGGCGTCGCCGCACATCGTGTGGAAGGCCGCGCTCGTCCTGGGCGTGTTCGTGGTGCTCGCGGCCGCTGTCGGACGGGTCGTCTCCGTGCTCGCCGCGCGCGGCAACCGGCTGGCCGCACGTCTGGTCAGCGGCACCGGCTCCGGGATCGCACTCGTGGGTCTGCTGGCCTTCGTGCTCGCCCCGCTCTACTGGATGACGGTCACGGCCTTCAAGTCCGACAGCCAGATCGTCTCGCGCACCGACGACCTGTGGCCGACCCCGTGGAGCACCGAGCAGTTCACGAACCTGTTCACGGGCAGGGCGTTCGGCACCTGGTACGTGAACACGATCCTGGTGTCGGTGGCGTCCACCGCGATCGCCCTGGTCTGCGCGGCACTGGCCGGCTATGCGTTGGCGCGGTTGAAGTTCCGGGGTTCGGAGAGCTTCACGGTGACGATCCTGCTCACCTACGTGATGCCGGGCGCGCTGCTGTTCATCCCGCTGTACCAGATGATGAGCGGGATCGGCCTCAACGACTCGTTGTGGGCGCTCGTGCTCGCCTACCCGACGTTCACCCTGCCGTTCGCGACGTGGCTGCTCGTCGGCTACTTCAAGTCGATCCCGGCCGACCTGGAGGAGGCCGCGCTGGTCGACGGCTGCACGCGGTTCGGGGCGTTCCGCCGGATCGTGCTGCCGCTGGCCAAACCGGGCCTGCTCGCGGTCGCGCTCTTCACGCTCACCAACGCGTGGAACGAGTTCCTGTTCGCCTTCGTGTTCATCACCAAGGACGACTACAAGACGTTGCCCGTCGGCATGCAGTCGATGATCTTCGGTGACGTCGTGCCGCAGGGACAGCTGGCCGCGGCGTCGTTGCTGATCAGCATCCCGGTCGTGGTCATGTACGGGTTCGGGCAGCGGTTCCTGACCGAGGGCCTCACCGCGGGGGCCGTCAAGGGATGAGCGAGACGCCGGCGATCACGGAGGAGCACGTCGCTATCTCGTCCCGGCCGAGCGACCTGCGGATCACCGACCTGCGGGTGGCCAACGTGGTCGGCGTGCCGTTCCGCTCGTCGATCATCAGGCTCGAGACCAACCAGGGGCTGGCCGGCTACGGGGAGGTGCGCGACCAGGCCAGCGCCACTTACGCGCTCATGCTGAAGAGCCGGCTCGTCGGCGAGAACCCCTGCAACGTCGACAAGATCTTCCGCAAGATCAAGCAGTTCGGGTTCCACGGCCGCCAGGGAGGCGGGGTCTCCGGCGTCGAGATGGCGCTGATGGACCTGGCGGGCAAGGCGTACGGAGTGCCCGCGCACGCGTTGATCGGGGGCCGGTTCCGGGACGAGATCCGGTGCTACGCCGACACTCCGTCGCTGCCGGACCCGCACGCGATGGGCGCCCGGCTGCTGGAGCGCAGGCAGCGCGGGTTCACGATGCTGAAGATGGACGTGGGCATCGACCTGCTGTGGGACGTGCCGGGAGCGCTGATCGCGCCGCCGGGTGCCCGCGCGGACCTGACGACGATGCATCCGTTCACCGGCATCCAGGTCACCGCCAAGGGTGTCGGCCACCTGGCGTCCTATGTGGACACCGTCCGTTCCGTCGTCGGCTACGACATCGCGCTCGCCGCCGACCACTTCGGCCACATCGCGCTCGACTCCTGCATCCGGATCGGCCGCGCGCTGGAGCCGTTCACCCTGGCGTGGATCGAGGACCTGATCCCGTGGCAGCTGACCGACCAGTGGCGGCAGCTCACCGCGGCCGTCGCCGTCCCGACGTGCACGGGGGAGGACATCTACCTGCTCGACGGCTTCCGGCCGTTGCTCGACGCGGGCGCCATCCGCGTCGTGCACCCCGACCCGGCGACGGCGGGCGGGATCGCGGAGACCAAACGGCTCGGCGACTACGCGCAGGAACGCGGAATCGCGATGGCGCTGCACCTGGCGGCGTCACCGATCGCGACCATGGCCTGCGTGCACCTGGCCGCCGCCACGGAGAACTTCCTCGCCCTCGAACACCACGCCGCCGAGGTGGAGTTCTGGAGCGACCTCGTCACCGGCCTGCCCCGCCCGTTGATCCAGAACGGCCACATCGCCGTGCCGGACACTCCGGGACTGGGGTTCGGCGACATCGACGAGGAACTGCTGCAACGCCACCTCGACCCGCGCGACCCGGTGTTCTTCGCCGAGACGACGCACTGGGACGCGGAGTCGAGCCACGACCGGCTGTGGAGCTAGCAGTGCTGCTGATGTTGCACCTGCCGTAGCGGCATGTGTTGTTCTTGGAGGCACTACAGCTCGAAAGGCTCCGTTTGCGATGCACCTCTCCTTCACGTCTCCCCGCCACGTCAAAATCGGTGATGCTGCCGCCTTCGCCGGCACAACCCCACGCGCCATCCGCCATTACCATCAGATCGGTCTGCTTCCTGAGCCCGAGCGCGGAGGGGACGGCCGCCGCCGCTACGGCTACGACGACATGATCCGCCTGCTGTGGATCCGCAAGATGGCAGAGGCCGGCATCAGGCTCGACGACATGCGGGCGGCGTTCGACGAAACCCAGGACATCGAGGAATGCCTGGGCGAACTGGAGAAAACCCTGGCCGCTCAGGAGGCCGAAATCAGACGTCAACGCGAGGCCGTTCAGCGCCTGCGGGCCGTGGGCAGTCCACTGGGGTTACTTTCGGATGTGGTGACGGACCGGCTCAGCCACCTGCCTCGTGGCGCGCTGCGCCGCTCCGATGTGGACGCCCTGCTGGTCACGGAACGGATCTTCGGCCCGCTGGGCGCCGCTGTCCAGGCCAGCACCTTCATCATGCTGGCCACCCACCCCGACCTGCGGGCTGAGCACGACCGTCTCGACGCAGCTGAGGCGGCCCTCGATGAGGGCGTCGAGCCCGATGACCCGCGTGTCGAAGAACTTGCCACACAGCGATACGCCCACTACAAGGCCCTAGAACAGGTCGGCGAGGCTGCCGGGCTGAACAAGGCCGACGAGAAGCTCTTCGAGATCTACGACAACCTGGACGAGGAGCATGAAACGCAGATGAGCGCCTTCGAAGCGTTCACCAAGATGCCGTATGACTTCTCTCCCGCTCGGTTGCGCTGCATGGAGCGCGCGGGACAACTCCTGGGTCAGGACCCCGCGGACAGCTGACGCCCGTGCAGGGCAGGCACCACGAGATGCGGCTGGAGTACTGGGGCTAGGTACAGCTAGGCCAGGCCCTGCTCGGCGCGCCACCGCTCGTACTCGGGCCGGGCCTCGTCCGACAGCGGGTAGTACCGCCGCAGGTCGCCGCCCTCGGCCAGGCGGATCCGGGAGAACTCCTCCCATTCCGCGTGCTCCTGGGCGGCAGCCAGCAAGGCGGGTGCGAACTTGACCGGCACCACGACCGCCCCGTCGTCGTCGGCCACGACGATGTCGCCCGGCTCGACGAGCGTGCCGCCGCACGCCACCGGCACGTTGACGGCGACCGGGACGATGCCGGTCTGGGCGTGGAAGTTCGGTGTGGCGCCCCGGATCCACAGCCCCAGACCGAGCTTCTTCGCCTCGCCGATGTCGCGCAGGCACCCGTCGATCACCACGCCGGCACCACCGCGGCCCTTGAAGTAGGTCAGCATCATCTCGCCGAACACGCCGCTGCTCATGTCACCCCGCGCGTCGACGACGATCATGTCGCCGGGCTGGGCGTGGTACATGACGTGCCGGTGCAGCTGCTTCTCCGGCTCGGCGTACTCGTCGACGGGGTAGAGGTCCTCCCGCTTCGGCAGGAACTGCAGCGTCAGCGCCGGCCCGGCCACGCGCACGCCGGGGGTCACCGAGACCGGGCCGCTGATGAACGCGCTGCGGATGCCCATCCGGCTGAGCTCGGCGCTCGCCGTCGCGCTGCCGATGGCCGCGAGGGCCGCACTGAGTTCGGCAGGCGGGCGAACGATGTCGTGCGTCTCGACCACGTCGGTAGCTCCCTCGGATCCGCGCTGACCGCAACTAGCAGAGAGTTCGATGAGCCTTCGATCCGAGCGTACTGACGCGGATCATCCGCGTCAGTGGTTGTACATGGCTTCCAGCGCGGCGCGGCGGGTGGTGACGTCGTCGGGGTCGTCGCCGAAGACGAGCAGGTGCAGTGCGGTCTGTTTGATCGGGTTGTCGGTGCGACGGGTGTCGTGGCCGCCGGTGACGAGGAGCCCTCCGCGCTGCAGCGCGGGTTGCAGCGCGGCGAGCAGTGCGGCGATGGGGGCGGCGGTGGTGATCTTCGTGGACTCCGACGGGCGATCGAGGGCGTCGGGGCGGATGGTGTTCAGCGCCAGCAGCGGGATGGACCCGCTGGTGATGCGGAAGTTGAGGTCGAGCATGACGAGCCTGCCGTCGTAGGTCTGGGCGCAGTCGAGGCTGCACATGCCGCGGTAACCGACGTCGGCGGCGCGCTGGGCGATCGCGAGGCATTCGGTGAGCAGATCGGCCGGGAGCGGGATGACGAGCCCGAAGCGGCCGCCGGTGTAGACGCCGTCCGCGTCGATGCGCTGGTCGGTGACGGCGAGCAGGCGGGCTCTGCCGTCGGCGGCGACGTAGAGCTGGATGCCCCAGTTGCGGTGGATGTGCAGGTATTCCTCGACGACGACCTCGGTGAGGATGTCGGTGAACGCGGGCAGCGTCACCGGGTCCCCGGCCTTGTGCAGGTAGACGTCGAGGCTTGCTCCGTGCGCGGCGTTCGTGGCGGCCTTGAGAACCCAGGACTTCTCGGCGGGGGCGGCTTCGGCGAGTTCGTCGATGGCGACGATCTGGCGGCGGGCTTGGAAGCGGGGCTCGACGAAGGTGCTGATGCTGGCTTTGTTGTTGAGGTAGCCGACGAGTTCCGCACTCTTCACGGAGCGTTCGTCGGGGTACAGGGCGGTGGGCTGCGGGTATTCCATGGACAGCCGCAGGCCGTCGCTGAGGGCCTCGGTGACGCGGGTGGCGAACTCGGCCTCGGTGCGGAACTCGCGCGGGTCGGTGCCGACCGGCAGGCCTCCGTCGCGCAGGGCGGCGAGGAGGTTGGGTTCGGTGCCGCCCGCGCTGCTGATGACGGGGGTGTCGGCGGCGATGGCGAGGGGACGGGCGGACAGGACGTCGCGGGTGTTCCTGTGCCGGCTCGACGGCACAGCCGGTTCCTGGGCGGGGCGCGCGCAGACGGCGATGTCAGGGCCGTAGATGTCGGTGAGGGTGCGGGGGACGGCCAGGGTCGGCGTGAGCGCGGAAGTGGTGATGGGAGTGCTCCCTCGTGGGGTGGTGCTTGTACCCGGTCCTGGGCGTGGAGTGGTGCGAACTGACCGGGAGCGGTGAAACGCGCCTGGATGAGGCGGCGTCCGCTCCGGGGTGAAGGCGCGCGCCTCCGGGTGTGAATCACGGGGCGTGCGCAGACCTCAACTCTCTCACGTTTCGCGAGGTCGCGGGTGATCCCGGCGGTGTGAGAGTGGTGGTCGGCGGCTTCGGGGTCGTTTGGATGATCCAGCCGGGTACGCTGGCCTGATCGATCATGACTTCTGGGGGTCAGACATCCATGACGTTCGCTTCTTCGCGCGCGCTCACGAGACGTGCGGCGCTGGTCCTGGCGGCCGGCCTGGCTGTCGCGGTGGTTCCCGGTGCAGCCTCGGCGGCGCCGAACGCGGTGATCGGCGTCGGCAGGCTGGCGCAGGGGCTCGCGATCAGCCAGGACGGCACGCGCGCCGCTGTCGCCAACTCGAACGACAACACGGTGTCGGTGATCGACACGCAGACGCGCGCGGTCACCGCCACGGTTCCGGTCGGCCTCTACCCGCTGGGTGTGGCGTTCGCGCCGGACAGTTCACGTGTCTACGTGACGAACCGGGACGCTCACACGGTTTCCGTGATCGACACGGCGACCAGCAGCGTCACCGCGACGTGGTCCGGCTTCTCCTACCCGACCTCGATCGAGGTGAGCGGTGAGCGCGTGCACGTGCTGAACACCGGCGACACCACGCTGTCCATTGTGGACTCCGGCGGTGTCGCTCTCGGTGTGGTGCAGCTGCCGTCGGAGCCGAGCGGGCTCGCGGTCACGCCGGACGGTGCCAAGGCGTACGTGGGGTCGTACAAGGGTGTTCAGGTGACCGTGATCGACGTGGCGGCCGCATCGGTGATCGCCTCCGTGCGCGCCAGTGTGTCGCCGCGTGCGCTGGCCGTCAGCCCGGACGGCACGCGCGTCTACACGACCAAGCTCAACAAGCCCGATCCGATGAAGGTCATCGACGTGGCCACCGACAAGACTCTGCCCGGTGGCATTCCCGGCCCCGGCTGGTCGCTCGGCGTCGCGGTCGCGCCCGACGGTGCTCGCGCGTACATCACCAACTTCCTCGACAAGTCAGTCTCCGTGATCGACACCGCCGGCCTCACGGAGATCAGCAGGATCACCGTCGGGCGGAATCCCGGCGAGATCTCCATCACGCCGGACGGCAAGCAGGCGTACGTGCTCAACGGCCGCGACGAGGTGGAGGTCCTCGACCTCTGATGTCTGCCGTGAGTCACTTCAGGTTCACCGGTCCCGGCGCGTGGTCCACGCCGGTCGACGAGGCCGTGCGGGACCCGCGCCCGGTGTTCCTGAACGCGTTGCCCGACGGGTTCACCGGGCACGACCCGGTGGTCGGCGAGATCGACTCGTTCCTGGCCGAGCAGCCGTGCGGCTACCTGTGGATCGAGGGCGGCGCCGGGGCGGGCAAGACCGCGCTGGCCACGTACCTCGCCCGGGAACGCGGCTGGATCAGCCACTTCGGCGGGCACGCGGACGGCGGTTCGGCACGGGCCGCCCTGCGCAACCTGTCCGCGCAGCTGATCGTGCGCCGTGACCTGTGGACCCTCGCGCCCGGCCGAAAGCTGGCGGAGTGGGCCGGCACGCCGCGTGGTTTCGAGGCGCTGCTCACGCGGGCGGCGGGACGCGAACCACTGGTGCTGGTGGTCGACGGTGCCGACAGGGCGGTGACGCCGGACGGGCGGCAGCCGTGGGGACTGCCCGACGTGTTGCCGCCCAACGTCTTCGTCATCGGTACCTACCGCACCGGCACCCCGCCGCCGCGCGGCGACGTGGTGATCCGCCTGGGCGAACGCAACCTGGCCGGTCTGCGCTCGTACCACGCGGGACAGCTCGACCAGTGGCGCGAGGACGACGTGGCGCTACCTGTGCTGTCCACGCTCGCGGTCGCACGCGAAGCACTTCCGTTGGCCACGCTGAGCCGACTGTCCGGTGTGGACGAACGTGCCGTGCGGGACTGGTGCGATCTCAGGTTGCGGCCGTTCCTCACCGCTGGCGTGACGACGTTCGAGATCTACGACGCCGGTGTGCGTGAGATGTGGTCCGAGCTGCTGGGGTCTGCCGCGGTCGAGGCGCACAGCCGGATCGCCGACCACTGTCTGGCGCACCTCTCCGACGACTACTCGTTGCGGTACCTGGCATCGCACCTGCTGGCCGCGCGCCGCCTCGCTGACCTGGAAGCGCTGCTGCGGGAGGAGAAGGACGGCGAGCTCGTCTGGTTCGCCGCGCATCACGCGGCCGGCACAGTGGACGTGTACGCGGACACGGTCGCGGTGGTGCGCGAGCACTACGAACGGCGTACCGACGAAGCGTTGCGGCGAGGCACGCTCGCCCCGGTTCTGGTGCGGGAGCTGCACTACCAGCTCATGAGCGCGTCGCTCAAGAGCTCCACTCCCGCCATCCCGCCTCGTCTGCTGGAGGTGGCGGCCGAGACCGGCGTGTGGGCCTGGCAGCGGGTGCTGGCCCACGTCCGCCACCTTCCGGACCCTGCCGACCAGGTGGCCGCGATGACGCTGGTGGTTCCGCACCTGCCGGAGGAGGAACGGCCGGACGTCGTGGCGCGCGCGTTGGCGCTCGCCGACACCTGGGACCAACCTGCGCGCTGGCAGGTCGTCGGAGCGCTGGCGCCGCACCTGTCCGGCGAGCAGCTCACCCGGTACTTCAGGCTTGTCATCGCGCGATGCGACCAGGAATTCGGCCTCACCGCGTTCTGCCGGCTAGCACCGCACCTGCACGCCGCAGGCATCGACCGCGCCCTGGCCGTGGCGAAGTGGTTCGACCTCAAGGGTGAACCTGGCCCGTTGGCCGCACTGGCACCGCGCCAGCCTGCCGCCGAACCGTCCACGTCGGTCACCGAGGACGCGACCGCCCAGCCCTCGCTGACGCTGGACGCCATCGCCGCCCTCCGTTCCGAATCCGAACGTGCCGACGCACTCGCCGAAGTGGCGGGAACACTCACCCCCGACGAGCTCGCCCGAGCACTGCGGATCGCCGAGGCGATCACCAACGGCGCCGACCGCGCCCGCGCCCTGGCGGAAATCGCCGCCACCCTCCCCGACCCGGAAACGCGCGCATCGCTGACCGCATCAGCCCTCACCGCCGCGACCGGGATCGCCGGCAACGTGATCTGGACGAAAACCGCGCTGGCCGCCCAACTTCCCGCTCCCGACCGCGACACCCTGGTGGACGAGCTGCTCACCACCGCTGGAGCCACCCGCAACGAGCATCTGGTGCTGCCGGTGGTCCGCCTGCTGACGGACGACCAGTGGGCTCGGCATCTCTCCATCGGCGGCGCGTGGGCGATGGAGCACGTCGCGCTGCACGGCCCGGCCGGGCTGCTTTCCAGCGTGCTGGACGAGATCTCCACCTGGAACGGCCTCTTTCTCGCCCAGACGATCGAGAAGATCGCCCACCGCCTGTCGCCGGCCGAGGCCCGTCGCCTGGCCGCGATCGCCGCCGCCTTCGACGATGCCCAAGCACGGGGCCGCGCTCTGTGCGCACTGGGTCCGCATTTGCCTGCCGACGAACAGCGAGCAGCAGCAACGACCGCTCTGGCGGCACTGACGAAAAACCCGGCGCCACCCGAGTTTTACCTGGCCAAGCTGCTGCCACAACTCTCGCTCGGCCAACTCGAAGAAGTGCTGGCGCTCACCCGAGATCTCGCCGAGCAACGCCGAGGCGCACAACTGCTGCGCGGCCTGGCCCTGACCCTGCCCGCCGAGCGGATGCCCGACGTCCGTGCCCTCGTCGGCCGGCTGACCACCGAGCCAGACCGCGGCAGCGTGCTGAACGCGGTGCTGTCGCGGTTGCCTGTGGATCAGCAAACCCTTCTGTGCGAAGAAGAAGTCGAAGCCGCGACCACCAACAAGTACCCGTACACCATCCTGATGTGGCTGGCCGCCTACCTGCCGCACCACCTCCACGCGCGAGCCCTGGCCATCGTCCGTGCCCGCGGTCCGCTGGACGAAGCAGGCACGGGAGTGCTGCGAGACCTGGCCCCCCATCTGTCCACTGCGGACCTGGAGGACGCCGTCGCCCTGGCATGGACGGCGAAGCACGACAGCACCCGCGTGAAGGCGTTGGCGCACCTGTTGCCTCAGCTCCAGGAACGCCGTCGTGCCGAGATCTTCGACGACGTCCTCACGCCTGACCTGCCGCTCGATCTCGTCCCGCACCTGTCCGCCGGCGAACTGGCTCGCGCCTGCGACGTGATGTACCTGCCGCGTGACACCGTGGCCAAGGCGTTGCTGGCACGCGCGGCCGAACTCGGTGAGCACCTGTTGTACGCGCGGATTCTTCGCACGGTGTGGCAGGTCAACGACCGCAGCGGCTCTCTCGCAGTGCTGAAAGGCGGTCTGCCGGTGCTGCGCGATCTCGCCGGACTGGAGTTCGGTCCGCTGTTCCTGGAGTCGCTCGACGACGTGCACAGGTGGTGGCCCTGAGCCCGCCACCTGTCACGCTTCCGTCGCCTCCAAGGGCAGCACGACCTGGAACCGCGTGTCACCCGGTAGCGATTCCACGCGGATGGCGCCGTGATGCTTGTTGACCACGATCCGCCACGAGATCTCCAGCCCGAGGCCGGTGCCCTGTCCGACCGGCTTGGTGGTGAAGAACGGTTCGAAGATGCGGCTCTTCACCTCTGCCGGGATGCCGGGGCCGGTGTCGCCGATCTCCACCACGAGGTGCTTGTCCTGCCTGAAGGTCCGCACGGTCAACGTTCCTGCGCCGCCCATCGCGCTCAGCGCGTTGTCGATCATGTTCGTCCACACCTGGTTGAGCTCGCCGGCGTACGCGGAGATGCGGGGGAGCGTCCGGTCGTAGTCCTTGACCACCCGCACGTCCGTGAGCTTCCCGCCGAACATGACCAAAGTGGAGTCGAGCAGCTCGTGCACGTCGACCACCTGGAATGGCGCTCGGTCCATCTGCGAGTACTGTTTGGCGGCACCGACCAAAGTGGACACTCTGGTGGTGGCGTCCTCGATCTCGTTCATCAGCATCTCGGTCTCGACCGTGTACCTGAGCCAGTGCACGGCGGATCCCGTGACAGCCGCCGGGCACGACGTGAGTGATCCCTCCAGCCACTCCACGTCCAGCCCGGCCGCGACCAGGACGGGCGCGACGTCCCAGCCGCCGCTGATGCCGTGGTCGTCGAGCCAGTCGGCGACCTCGTCCTCGGCGTCGCTGGCCTCCAGCGGACTGAGTTTCGGGGCCTTGGCGACTCGTTCGACCGCCTTCTCCTGCAGCTTGACCAGAGAGGGCAGAGTGGCTGGGTCAAGCGTTCCCTGCGCCAGCAGAGCGAGCTTGTGCCGCATGCCCGCGACCCGCTCGCGCAGCGCCGCGGTCGCCCGCACGGCGGCCGCGGCGGGGTTGTTCAGTTCGTGGGTGAGGCCCGCGGACAGGGCGCCGAGCGCGGTGAGCCGCTCGTGCTGGCCCACCGTCGCCTGGGTGTTCCGCATGCCCCAGAACAGGCCCTCCAGCAGGTGCATCGCCATCGGGAACCACGTGCGGACCATCGGCCCGAACTCGTCGGCGTCGAACTGCAGCATCGACGTGGCGGTGATCGACTCGACGGTCATCTGGTAGGTCGGCTGGTCGAGCTCCAGGTAGGCCTGGGTGGCACCGAAGTACGAGCCGCGCAGGCTGCTGCGGCTCACCTCGACGCGTTGGCCGCCGATGTTGCGGCACAGGGCGACTGTTCCTTCGAGCAGCACGAAGAAACACGTCGCCGGCTCGCCTTCGGTGAGCACGGCCGTGCCCGACTCGCGGGTCTCGACGTGGCCGTGGTCGGCCAGCCAGTCCAGCTGGGTCTGGTCGAGCTTCTCGAACAGGAACAGTTCGCGCAGTGCAGCCGCGGTGAGCCTCTCCATCACGACCTCTCCAGGTAACGGTGCACCAGGGTGACCGCCATGGCACCCTCACCGACCGCGGACGCGACTCGCTTCACCGAGTCCGCCCGGACGTCGCCCGCGACGAACACACCGGGCACGTTCGTCTCCAGGTGGTACGGCGCCCGCTCGAGGTCCCACCCGGAGGGGGAGCCGCCGAGGTCGGGGCCGGCGAGGAGGAAGCCGCGCTCGTCTCTTTCCAGCGTGCCGTCCAACCAGTCCGTGCGCGGGGCGGCACCGATGAACGCGAACAACCAGCTCGCCGCGACGGTCGTCGTCTCGCCGGTCTTGTTGTGCAGCAACGTCAGCGTCTCGAGGTGATCCGCACCCGTGCCGCCGCAGACCTCGGTGTGCGTGCGCACCTCCACGTTCGGGATCGCCGAGAGCTGGTCGATCAGGTACCGCGACATCGACTGCACCAGCGAGTCACCCCTCACCAGGATCACCACCTTGCGCGCGTGCCCGGAGAAGTAGACGGCCGCCTGCCCCGCGGAGTTCGCGCCGCCCACGAGGTAGACGTCCTGACCCGCGCAGTTCGGGCCTTCGGTGGTCGAGGCGCCGTAGTACACGCCCCGCCCGGTCAGCTCGCCGAGTCCAGGCGCGTCGAGCAACCGGTACGACACTCCGGTGGCGAGGATGACGGTGTGGGCGGCGAGCTCGGTGCCGTCGCCGAACCGCACGATGCGCGCGGCTCCCCGGCGCTCGAGGGCGACGACGTCGCGTGTGGTGAGCAGCTCGACTCCGAACTTGACCGCCTGTCTGCGGGCCCGTTCGGTCAGCTGCCCGCCGGACACGCCGTCCGGGAAGCCCAGGTAGTTCTCGATGCGGCTGCTCGTACCCGCCTGGCCGCCCGTCGCGATCCGTTCGACCAGCACGGTTCGCAGTCCCTCCGACCCTCCGTACACCGCGGCGCCGAGCCCCGCGGGTCCGCCACCCACGACGATCAGGTCGTAGAACTCCGCGGACGGTTGCGTGCTCAGACCCACCTCGGCGGCGAGCTCCGCGTCGGAGGGGTCGACCAGGGCCTTGCCCTGAGCCGTGACCACGACGGGCAGAGTCGTCCCGTCCTGGTGCGCCGCGGTGAGCAGGCAGCGTGCCTCCGGCTCGTCGAGTGCGTGCCAGCGGAAGGGAACGTTGTTGCGTGCCAGGAAGTCACGTACCTCGTAGGACCGTGGCGACCAGCGGTGCCCGATCACCCGCACCCGCTGAGGTGGCTGCCGGTCGCTCACGGCCCAAGCCCGGAGCTGCTCGTCGAGCACCGGATAGAGGTTCTGCTCCGGCGGATCCCACGGCTTGAGCAGGTAGTGGTCGAGGTCCACGACGTTGATCGCCTGGATGGCGGCGTCGGTGTCGGCGTACGCCGTGAGCAGCACCCGGCGCGCCTGCGGGAACACGTCCATGGCCTGCTCGAGGAACTCGATGCCGTTCATCTGGGGCATCCGGTGGTCGGCGAGCAACACCGCGACCTCCTCGCCGCGCAGTTTGATCTCGTGCAGGGCCTCGAGCGCCTGGGCCCCGGACTCCGCTCGCACGACGCGGTAGTGCTCGCCGTACTTCCGGCGCAGGTCGCGCGCCACCGCCCGCGACACGGCAGGGTCGTCGTCCACCGTGAGGATCGAAGGCCGCGCGACGCGACCGGCAGTCGTCATGCGCCCAGTCAAACACCAGAACTCGTCGACGGCCGCGATCGAGGTACCGTCGGGCCGTGACCACTACCTGCGAACACGTCGCCGAGCTGGGTGCCGAGCCCACTCCCACCACACCGGAGGGGTGTGAGGACTGCCTGGCCGCCGGCGGCAGGTGGGTGCACCTGCGCTTGTGCCTGGGCTGCGGCAAGGTCGCTTGCTGCGACTCGTCGCCCGCCAAGCACGCCTCGAAGCACTTCGCCGACGAGGGGCACCCGATCATCCGCTCGTTCGAGCCGGGGGAGACCTGGCGCTGGTGCTTCGTGGACGACACGGTCGTGTGACCTTCAAGTGCGGGGCGTGTGCCGTCCGTGTTCGCCGGGTTCCGCTGGTCGGCGGCGTTGTGACCGATCGGGGTTCGTGGTATCCATTAATTAGTATTAATGGATACCAGCGCGACCACCTCGACACCTTGGGAAGTCATGACCACGAACACGAAGCCGACCATTGTCCTGGTGCACGGGGCGTTCGCGGAGTCGGGCGGCTGGGGTCCGGTCGTCGAGCGGCTGCAGGCAGCGGGACACGAGGTCATCGCGGCGGCGAACCCGTTGCGTTCGGTGGCCTATGACGCCGCTCAGGTGCGGGCACTGGTCGACTCGATCGAGGGCCCGGTCGTCCTGGTCGGACACTCCTACGGCGGCATGGTGATCAGCAAAGCCGCGGCCGGGGCGGAGAACGTCACGTCGCTGGTCTTCGTCGCCGGGTTCGCTCCCGAGGCGGGGGAGAGCGCGGCGAGCCTGTCCGGGAAGTTCCCCGGCAGCACGCTCGGCGAGACGCTGCGCACGGTGGCGCTGCCCGACGGCGGCCAGGACGTCTACGTCGCACAGGAGCTGTACCACCAGCAGTTCGTCGCCGATGTGCCCGCCGAGCAGGCGCGGGTGATGGCCGTGACCCAGCGGCCGATCACCGTCGCGGCGCTCAACGAGGAGGCCGAGGGCCTGCAGGCGTGGCGCGGGCTGCCGAGCTTCTTCCTCGTCGCGGAGGCGGACAAGAACATTCCGTCCGCTGCCGTGCACTTCATGGCCGAGCGCGCGGGCGGCGAGGTCGTCAGCATCGACGGCGCCTCGCACGCGGTCTTCGCCTCGCGCCCCGATGAGGTCGCCGACCTCGTCCTGCGTGCAGCGCGCGTCTGACCACCACCCGCAAGTCCGTCGACCGGCCCGGCACCACCCTCCACGGCGGTGCCGCCGGTCGGCCGATCGGAGACTGGTCGTACGGTCGTCGCCACGGAGGCGGGACGGCTCAGCCGGGCACTTCGTCCAGGTAAGCCTGCGCCTGCAGCGTGAACAGCTCGGCGTACCCGGCCTTGGCCGCCATCAGCTCCTCGTGCGTCCCGTGCTCGGCGACCTTCCCGCGCTCCAGCAACAGGATCCGTTCTGCCTGCCGCACGGTCGAGAACCGGTGCGAGATGTACAGCGTCGTCCGGCCTTCCGACAGCTCCCGCAGCCGCGAGAACAGGTCGTGCTCTGCCCGCGCGTCCAGCGCCGACGTCGGCTCGTCGAGCACCAGGATCGGTGCCTCCCGCTGGAACGCCCTGGCCAGCGCGATCTTCTGCCACTCGCCGCCGGATAGGCTGACCCCCTGGTCGAACCAGCGACCGAGCGGGCTGTCGTAACCCTGGGGCAGCCGTTCGATCCGCTCGTCCGCGCCGGCGCGGCGGGCCGATTCCTCGATGTGCGGCCGGTCCTCGAGCCGCTCCAGGTCGCCGAGGCCGATGTTCTCCGCGGCTGTGCCCTGGTACGTCACGTAGTCCTGGAACATCGCGCTGATCCGCGTGCGCAGCGCGACGGGGTCGTACTCGCGGATGTCGACGCCGTCGAGCAGGATGCGGCCACCGGTCGGGTCGTAGAGCCGGCAGAGCAGCTTGAACAACGTCGACTTGCCCGCGCCGTTGCGGCCCACCACCGCCACCGTCTCGCCGGGGCGGATCTCGAAGCTGACGTCGTCGAGCGCGGGTTCCTCGGCGCCGGGGTAGCTGAAGGTCACCGCGTCGAACTCGATGTGACCCTCCACTGTGGACGGCATCGGCCGTGGTGACGCCGGCGCCGTGATCTCCGGCTTCGTGTCCAGGAACCGGTACAGCGTGTCGAGGTAGAGGTTGTTCTCGTACATCCCCGCAAACGCGGTGAACAGCCCGGACACCGACGACTGCACGGACGCCGCCGCGGCCGTGTACAGCGCCAGGTCTCCCAGCGTGAGCCGTCCGCCGACCGCTTCCAGCGCGATGTACAACGTGATCGCCGAACCGGCGAGCGTGCTCAACAGCCCCCAGGACGTCGAGCTGATGTTGCGGTTGACCGTCAGCTTCCGCTGCCGCTCGTAGGAAACGGTGCCGAGCCGGCGGAACCGGTCGACGAAGTACGGGCCGAGCCCGAACAGCTTCGTCTCCTTGGCATAGGTGTCCGTCGTGACCAACGACGACAGGTAGTCCATCCGCCGCTTGATCGGCGACATCATGAAGGTCAGCCAGAACGCGCGCGAGCCGTACCTCGACTGCGAGATGAACGCGGGGATCGGCGCCACCAGCGCGACCAGGGCCAGCAGCGGGCTGATCGAGACGAGCAGCGCGACCATGCTGCCGAACGTGATCAGCGTGCGCAGGAGTCCCAGCGCGGAGTTCATCATCGACAGCGGCCGCGTCGGCGCTTCCTGCGCGGCCTGACGGAGCATGTCGTACGAGGTCGAGCCCTCGAAGTACGAGAGGTGCAGTTCGCTGGCGTGCGACATCACCTGGTGGCGGATGGTCAGCGTCATGCGTTCCTGCAGCAGCGACTGCGCGATCGACGTCAGCGCGCTGCTGACCGCGGTCGCGGCGAGCACGCCGAACTGGAACAGCGCGACCTTCGCGATGTCACCCGTGGTGCCGGTGTGCTGGATCGCCGCGACGACGGAATCCAGCAGCAGCTTCGCGATGTACGCGGTCAAGGTCGGCAGGAGCCCCGACAGGACCGTGATCAGTGCCAGGACGATGGTCAGGATCGGGCTGGCCTGCCACGTCAGCTTCGCGACCTTCGGCAGTCCGCGGACGGTGCCCGCCACGGACGTCTTCGCGCGCTTCAGCCGGGAGCGCAGGTCCTTCGGTTCGTCGTCCGGCTTCGGTTCGGGAATGTCGACCGGTCCGGTGAGCCCGCTCTCCGGCACCGTCGAGGCGCGGCGGCGACGCCCGCGCCGGCCCAGCATGAACTCCATGCCGCCCCCACCGCCCGGGATCACTCAGCCTCCACGGCGCCGTGCAGGAAGAAGTCGACCACCTGGCGGGTGGTGGGCGCGTCGACGTCCGTCGCCAGCCGGCGGCCGCCGAACAGCAAGGTCAGGAAGAGCGCGGCGAGCTGCTCCGGGGGCAGCCGCAGCCGGTCCTTCTCCGGCGTGAACAGCTCGACCATCGCCCCGCGGATGGCGGCCATCGACTCGCGGCGCCCGCCCTTCCACGTGCCGCGCTGGTCCTTGCCGCGCTGTTCGGGGTCGCGGTGCTTGATGTCGCGGTGCTTGATTTGGCTGGACGCGTGCAGCGCGCCCATCAGCGCGCCCATCCGCTCGAGGTGCGCGCCGAGTGCTTCGGCTGCTTCGACGAGCCGGTCCTCCAAGGGCTGGTCGACGGGGATCTCGGCGATCGCGTCGAGCACGTGGTCGGGCCTCAGCGCCTCGGCCGTGCAGGCGTCGAACAGCTCGTCCTTGTCCTTGAACGCGCGGAAGATGGTGCCCTCGCCGATGCCGGCGGCGCGGGCGATCTGGCTGCTCGTCACGTTCGCGCCGTGCTCGATGAGGAGCGGCAGCACGGCGTGCACGATCATGGCGCGCCGATCCTCCGCGCTCATGCTCGGCGCTCTGCGCCGTGTTTCTGATGCTGGTGTCATGCGCCCATAGTGCGGAGTGAGTGCTCACTCCGTCAAATGAGTATCAGCTGCGGGGCTCGTGGGGGAGATCGCTGCGTAACGACCCGATCGCTCACAGAGACATCAGCCTTGGTGTCCGCGCGAGGTGAGGGTGTGCTGATGAAGATCGACCTGTTCAACGAGATCCAGAACCCCGGCCCTGCCCCCGAGCAGTTCCGCTTCCGCCAGGCCCTCGACCAGGCCCGCCTCGCCGACGAGCTCGGCTACGGCTGCTGGTGGCAGGTCGAGCACCACGGCGCGGGGGAGTTCAGCCTGTCCTCCGCTCCCGAGCTGATGCTCGCCGCCCTGTCCCAGCAGACCTCCCGCATCCGCCTCGGCCACGCCGCCGTGCTCGCGCCCGGCCGCTTCAACCACCCGATCCGCGTCGCCGAACGCGCCGCCACCCTCGATCACCTCAGCGGCGGCCGCGTCGAGCTCGGTCTCACCCGCTCCACCATCCCCGAGTGGAACCTCTTCGGCATCGAGCCCGCCGACGCGCGCGCCCAGACCGCCGAGGCGTTCGAGATGGTGCCGAAGATGTGGACCACCGACCGCTTCTCCCACACCGGCGAGCACTACGACGTCTCGGACGTCTCGATCATCCCCAAGCCTCTGCAGACTCCGCACCCGCCGCTGTGGCAGGCCGCCGCCTCCCCGACGTCCTTCGAGGAGGCCGGTCGCCGCGGTGTCGGCGTGCTCGGCACCACGATCTGGGAGTCCATCGACCGGGTCGCCCGCATGATCGACCTCTACCGGGCGGCCGCCGCGGAATGCACCTCGCCGGTCGGCTCGTTCGTCAACAACCAGGTCGCCTACTTCACCTTCGTGCATTGCGCCGAAACCGACGAACAGGCCATGCGCAACGGGGCGGCGGCCGCCGCGGCCTGGTACACGGTGACAGCGTTGCGCTTCTTCAACGCCGCCGCCGAGTTCGCCGCGACCATGCAACGCCACCAGGACATCCTCGCGGCCGGCGACGGTGGCCTCACCGGCGAGTTCCTGCGCGCGGAGGTGGACGCCGCCCCCACCGACGCGCAGCTCGCGATCGGCCGGATCATCCAGGGCGAGGACGTGCCGGAAGACGAGCTGTTCGAGGTCCTGTCGGCGCAGCAGTCGCTGATCGTCGGCAGCCCGGACACCTGCCGCAAGAAGCTGCGGGCCTACGCGGACCTCGGGATCGACCGGTTGATGTGCCTGCAGCAGATCGGGCCGATCGGGGCGGACGAGGTGATGACGAGCATCAGGCTGATCGGGGAGCTGATCCCGGAGTTCGACCGGTCCTGACCCGGTCGCTCGACGTTCGCCGGTGACCTCGCGCCGCCGACTGCGCGACGCGAGGTCCTGGCCGGCTTCCTCAGCTCAGCTGAGGACCCACTTCACCGCCCGGGAGCCCGCGGCTCCGACGACCACGCCGTTGTTGTTGATGTCCCACACGCCGGCACTGGTGACACCGGCGGGGAACCCGAGTTCGATCCGCTCGCCGCCCCTCTCATGGAGGATCGGCACCTGGTTGTCGCCGACCACGACGGAGCCGACCACCCTGCCGTGGTCGTTGATGCTTGTCGGGCCGAACCCCTGTTCGTACTTGTTCAGCGAACCGTCGGCGTTCCACCGCACGCCCCACGCCCGGAAGCCGGCGTCCACCGAGGAGCCGACCACCTCGCCGAGCTGGTTGACCGCCGTGGCCGTGGTCGTCAGGTCCACCGCCAGTCCACTGAGGACGGTCGCGGTGCCGTCCGGGTTCCAGCGCACCGCCGTGGTCGCGATGGTGGGACCGTTGACGTACCCGGCCACGTACCCGTTCGCCGAGGCGTCCGTCAGGCTCGCCCAGGTCGCGCCCGCCGGCAGTGCCAGCGTCGTGACGACGCCGGCCGGGCTCCAGCTCACCGGGACCTGACGCCGGTTCGCGTCGGTGGCGACGCCGTACACGGTGCCGGAGTCGCTGATCGCCTGACCGATCGTGCCGGTGAAGCCGGCCGGCACGGACAGCACGACGTGCGTGCCGTCCGGGTTGAACCGCAGGGCCGTGCTGCCGGCCTTGCCGGTGGCGGTGCCCACGGCGCTGCCGCCGCTGTTGATCGCCTCCACTGTCGTGCCGGCGTCGGCCGGTCCGACGAGTTCGGTCGCGGCACCGTTGCCGTCGTACCTCACCCCGCGGCTCGGAAGGCCGTTGCTGTGCGCACTTCCGACGGCGACGCCCGCGTCGTTGACCGATGTGGCCACGTGCGCTGAGGCGGACGGCAAGCCGCCGAGGTCAGTGATCGTCGTGGCCGCGTGCGCCGGTGTCGTGACGACGGCGGCTGCCAGAAGTGCTGTGGACAAGGCAAAAGAAGCTCTTCGGCTCATCTCGTTCCCCCCAGGAGTTGGCAAGCCCAGCTCGCTGGAACCTAGCGAAGGGAGATCGTTTCTGACCAACGAGACGTCCGCAGATGAACAGGGCCACCACACCCCGTTCTTCTGCGCCGGATCGTCGTCCTGCCGCGTCAGGCGACCAGCTTGCAATCCTCGTTGGCCTTCATGACCTCTCGGAGCCCGGGGACGTCGCCGGCGAAGTGGGACGGTTTGTAGGTGGCCATGTCGACGCCGAGCACGATGAGCGCCGACTGGGCGTAGTCGACTCCCTTGTGCGGCAGCACCGTGCGGTACTCGGTCACCTGTCCCAGCAGTTTCCGGTAGGTGGCGAGCCTGTCCGCGACGATGGCGTTGGCGTCCTGGACGGGAGGCGCCAGCTGGGGGAGTTTCTCGAGCCCGGAGGTGGCGGTCCGCAGCGTGGATTCCAGTGACTGCAGAGCGGCGTCGACCTTCGGCAGATCGGCCTCGGTTGCGATGTCGGAGCCCTTGGGCAGCTTGTACACCGCCAGAACCATGTCCTTCAGCGCAACGCAGTACCCCGCCACCCAGCTGACGACGGTGTTGTCCGGCGCGCTTGGCGATGGTGCGGGCGGGACCGGAGCCGGGGTGGGAGGAGTGGTGCCGCAGGCGACAGATGTGCAGCACGCGGCGACGACCGCGGCCCTCCGCAGGAAGTTCATTCGGCCACTCTGCCGGTGACTGGCCGGGACCGGTCCCGCCGCTAGATCGACCTGAGGACCCGGATGCGGTCGGCGATGGCGCGCCGGGCGACGTCGGAGTCGAAGGCGATCGAGTCGAACTCGTGCGGGGCGCCGGGGTGCAGGTGGAACTCGACCGGCACGCCCGCCCGGCTGAGCTTCGTCGCGTAGGCCAGGTCCTCGTCGCGGAAGACGTCGAGCTGGCCGACCTCGAGGTAGGCCGGTGGCAGGCCGGTCGCGTCCTGCAGCCGGGCGGGTGCCGCGGTGGCGGGGACGTCAGGCCCTCCGGCGTCGTCGCCGAGCAGCGCGGGCCACGCGGTGAGGCTGTCGTCGTAGGACCACAACGCGTAGGGCGCGATGTGCGGGTCGACCTCGGTGGTGCGGTCGTCGAGCATCGGCATGATCAGGATCTGACGGGCGATCGCCGGGCCGCCGCGGTCGCGGGCGAGGATCGACAGCGCCGCCGCCAGGCCGCCACCGGCGCTGTCGCCCAGCACGCCGATCCGGGCGGGGTCGACGCCCAGCTCGGCGGCGTGCTCGTGCAGCCAGCGCAGCGCCGTGTACGCGTCTTCGAGCGGGGTGGGGAAGGGGTGCTCCGGCGCACGGCGGTACTCGACGGACAGCATCGGCACACCGCTCGCGGACACGTACCGGGATACCGGCCCGTCGAACAGGTCGATGTGGCCGAGGATGTACCCGCCGCCGTGGAAGAACAGCACGGCGGGACCCGGCGTCGCGCCTTCTTTTGTGTACCAACGCATCGTGATCCGTGCGCCGTCGTCCGCGGTGGCGTGGTGGTCGGTGGTGGACACGTCGGCCGGGATCGGCTGGGCCGTTCCGGCGGCGCCGATGATCGGCTCCCACATGGCCCTGCGCGCCTCGACGTCGCCCACGGCCGGAGGGGTGGCCTGCGCCATCGCGCCGGCCATCGGGGCCAGCGCGGTGGCGATCTCGGGATCCAGCCCGAGTGACATGGTCTGCTCCTGTCGGGTGGGGTGGTCAGGCGGAGACGAGGAAGACGACCTTGCCGCGGACCTCGCCGGACGCGGCCTGGACGTGGACGTCCGGCAGTGCGGTCAGCGGCACGCGCTGGGCGACGTCGACCCGCAGGTCGCCGGAGTCGACCAGCGCCACGAGCTTCGCCAGCTGCTCGGCGTCGCTGCGGACGAAGAGGTTGATGCCACGCACGTCACGGGTCTCGTCGGACGGCGCGGGCATCCAGATCGTCGTGTTGACCACGACCCCGCCCGGACGGACCACCGTGACCAGCTCTGCCAGCACCGCCGGGTCGACCGGCGCGAGGTTGAGCACGACGTCGACCTGCTCGGTGACCGCCGAGAGCACGCTGGTGGTGGTGTGGTCGACGACCTCGTCGGCGCCGGCGGTCCGCACGGCCTCGGCGCTGCGCGGGCTGGCCGTGGCGATCACGTGGGCGCCGGCCTGCTTGGCCAGCTGGACGGCGTAGCCACCGACCGGTCCGCCCGCGCCGTTGACCAGCACGCGCTGCCCGGCCTTCAGCTGACCGTGGTCGAAGAGCGCCTGGTAGGCGGTGAGACCCACCAGCGGGAACGCGGCGGCGTCGGCCAGCGGGATGCCCTTGGGGGCACGGGTCAGGGTGCCGGCCGGGGCGATGACGTACTCGGCCGCCGCGCCGGGCTTGGTCATCGGCAGGAAACCGACGACCTCGTCGCCGACCGCGAGGCCCTCGACGCCCTCGCCCAGCGCGTCGACCGTGCCGGCCACGTCGAGGCCGGGGGTGTGCGGCAGCTCGACCGGGATCGGGCCCTGCATGACGCCCAGGCGGATGTTGCCCTCGACGGGGTTGAACGTCGTGGCCGCGACGCGGACCAGGACCTCACCGGCTCCGGCGACGGGCTGCTCCACGTCCTCGTACCGCAGGACCTCGGGGCCGCCGAACTCGTGGAAACGCACTGCCTTCATGTCAGCTCTCCTCGCTATTTGCTTCGAACTTGAAGCATCTGAATCCGAGCGTAGACCTGCTTCGAATTCGAAGCAAAGTGACGTGCGGCACCTCGGCGTCAGCGGGGAGGGCCGAGCAGGGCGTTGCCGGAGATCTCGGCGGCTTCGGCGAGCAACGACAGCGGGATCTCGAACCCCTCGGGGCGCGGTTCGCGCAGGTCGCGACCGGCGTGGCGGAACATCTTCTCCAGTCCGCCGGGAGTGGAGATGAGCAGCAGATCCGCCTTCTCGGAGGTGATCCGGTAGCTGTGCGGGATGCGGCGGGGCAGGAAGACGATGCCGCCCTCGCGCAGTTCGTGCTCCTCGTCGCCGGCCCACACCAGCGCGGAGCCGGCCAGCAGGAGGAAGACCTCGTCCTCGTTGTTGTGCATGTGCCACGGCGGCGCCTCGCCGAGGGCGACGTCGAAGCGCCCGACGGTCAACTGCCCTCCGGTCGCTTCGGCGTCGAGCAGGACGCTGAACACGCTCCCGCCGATCCATTCGAGCTGTTGCTGGTCCTCCCGCTGGGCGAGGTGGGGGATGCTCACGGTTGTCCTAGGGGTCGGTGGGGACAGCGGTGCCGTCCTCCTGCCTGGAGACCCTGGTGTGCGCCGATGTCCGGCCGCCACGCCCCGCGGTGCTCACCTGTGTCCAGCGCTGCTCACCTCGCCGGGGCGTTCCCGAGCGCTCCTTCGAATTCGAAGCAGTAAACTGCCGTCATGCCCGACTCGCCGCCGTCGCTCGACCCCGTCCAGCTCGGCGCCTACTTCGCCCTCGTCGAGGTGACCAGCCTGCTGCGCCACGCGGTCGAGCAGCAGCTCAAGGACGCCGGCGACCTGAGCTACGTGCAGTTCCAGCTGCTGGCGCGGCTCGGCGACTCGCCGACGGGCAGCCACCGCATGACCGACCTGGCCGACGGCGTCGTCTACAGCCGCAGCGGCCTGACCTACCAGGTGGGGCTGCTGGAGAAGGCGGGCCTGGTCGAACGCACGCCGTCCGCCGACGACGAGCGGAGCGTCACGGTCACCATCACCGGCGCTGGACGCACGCTGCTCGCGGCGGTGCTGCCGGGGCACGTCGAGGTCGTCAGCGGGTTGCTCTTCGAACCGCTCTCGCGCGACGACGTCCACACCCTCGCGGGACTGCTGGCACCGGTGCGCGACCACATGCGGTCGACGCCGCCGCGTTCGGCAGCGCCCCGCCGCCGCAAGAGCTGACCTCACCTGGCCAGGAGGTGCTCGACGAGCCGCTCCTTGGCCAGGGCGAGGTGGCGCCGGTAGGTGCCGTACGGCACGCCCAGTCGTCGCGCGGTCGCCTTGTGGGTGCCGGACGCCGAGATGTAGGTGGCGGTGACGGCGTCGTGCGCTTTGACGCCGGCGGGGTCGACCCGCAGCGCGTCGAGGGCGGCCGTGATGGCGTCGCGCAGGTCCGTGACGGGATCGGCCGAGTCCGGTGACACCAGGTGCGACCGCAGCAGGACGCTGGTCGCGAACTCGCGGGGTGCACGCCACGTGCGCAGTGCTTCGAGCACGCCCTGCTCGAACGCCTCGCGCGGCAGGAGATCACCTGACCTCGGACCCCACGGGGCCGCGGGTGCGGCGGCACGGGCCCTGTCCTCGACCCACCGCTCCACGGACTGCCGTCGCCAGTCCCTGCCGAAGACGTGCTGCCTGAGCCCGTCGACCTCCACCGCCACCACCTCGTGCAGCCCGGCGGCGGTGAGGTGGTGCCGCCACCGTTCGGCGTCCTGGAAGACGGTGAAGGTCACCGCCCGTCCCTGGGTCCGCATCTCGGCCGCGACGGTGCGCCGGCCGATGAGGTCCATCAGCGGCGAGGGCCGTTCGTGCCCGCCCGGCTGCACCGCGAAGCGGCGGATGCCCAGGTGCTCGCCCTGGCGCAGGGGAGCGGCCGCTTCGACGTGCTCCCACAGCGCCGCGATCACCGGGTCGGCGGCCAGGTCGGCGGGCGACGGCGCGTCCAGCCGCAGGACGGCCATGAACCCCAGCGGCCTGCCTGCGGAGCGGTAGACGCGAAAGCCTTCCGGCTGGCGCCGGATCCAGTGCGCGACCGCGGACTCGTTGGCCATGCGCAGGATCTCGGGCACGTCGGCGGGGGCGAGAGGCGTGTCCTCGATGTGGGGATGGGCCCGCCAGTCGTAGAGGTCGTGCGGGCCGGCCTGGTCGCGGAAGAGGAACATCCACTCCGCGACGCGCAGGAGTGCGTCGTCCTCGGCGGCCCGGCGCACCGCGCTCAGGAACGCGACCGAGATGCGCGTGCGGACTTCCTGGTAGCGCTCGGGATCCCGCCACCGCAGATCGGCCGCGAGCGTGGATCGCACCGCGTCGTGCGGATGGAGTCCTTGGGGCGTGCTCTCGACGTACGGCTGTTGGCGCAGCCAGGAGAACACCGTCGCAGCGTCCTCGTCGCCGAGCACCGCGCGCAGCAGTTCCTCCCGCGTGACGTAGGCCTGCGCGAGGACGTCGAGGCCGCGTCGGTGCACACCACTCGGCAGATCGCCCACCAGCCGCTGCACCAACGTGGTCAGCACGTCACCGGTCGGCTCCGCCACCGCGGCGGCGGCTGGTTTCGACGCGGCGAGGGAGAGAACCAGCGGGTTGCCGCCCGCGAAGGCGACGATGGCGGCGCGGTGGTCCGGTGCGACGTTCCGTGCCGCGAGAAGGGAATGGGACTGGACGGCGTCGAGCGGTCGCACGGCCAGTTCGGTGAACACCTGCGCCCAGCCGGGATCCAGCGTCCATCCGGTGTCGGGGGCGATCCGGCTCGCGAGCACGACGACCGCTCCCTCCGCGAGCCGGAGCAGGAAGGTGTCGCGCAGCCACGTCTCAAGTCGCTGGGAGCGCTCGAAGGTGTCGATCAGGAGCACCGCACCGGGTACGACGCACGCCGTCGCGGCGGCCTCTTCCAGGCGGCGCGGATCCGCGTCGAGGAACCGAGCGTCGACCTGCACGACCTCGCGACCGGCGAGCTCCGCCTGCGTGGCGGCGTGGCGCAACAGCGAGGACTTGCCGATGCCGCCAGGACCGTGGACGTACGCCACGAGCGGAGCGTCGGCCGACCCGGACAGCATCCGGTCGAGCACCGCCCGCTCGGCGTCCCTGCCCACCAACGCTCCTGCTCGAGCCGCGGCCAGACGGCCGGCCAACCCCAGGCCCACGTTGATCAACACCGCCTCATGATCGCCGCCCGCGGCCCGGTCAGCCTGGGCCGGGTTGTCCCACCCTGATGATGGCAGGCCCGGTGGAGGCGCGGACGACGTCGTCGAGCCGTCCCGCGTCGGCCGAACCCGGTGCGGCGGTGAGCACCACCGCCTGAAGCTTGTCGCCGGGCACCTCCAGCAGAGTGCCGTCGAGCGCGATGTCACCCACGCCCGGATGCCGGAACACGGCTCGATTCTCATAGTTGGCAACGCTTCTCGGCGCCCGCCACAGGGTGTCGAACGAGCGGCTCGTGGTCCGCAGCTCGTCGACGAGCTCGGCGAGCGGCTCGTCGGCGGGGTAGCGCAGGGACGTGCTGTGCAGCCGGGCGGCGAGCGTGGCCCGGAACGCGGCCGCGTGATCGTCGTCGCGGCTGATCTCGCGGTGGGCGTGGGAGAACGTGCGCCACGCGACGTTCCAGTCCCGGGCCTGCCGGTTCGACGCTCCCGCTCCGAGCGCCATCCACGCGCCGTTGACGGCGACGACGTTCCACGCCGCATCCGTCAGGAACACGGGTGTGTCGGCGAATCGCTCGAGCAACCGCATCGCGGCGGACCCGGCCTCGCGCGGCACCCGCCCGTCCGCCGCCGCGTACCCGGCCAGCGCGCAAAGCCGTTCGTACTCGGCGGGCCTCACACGCAACGCACGGGCGATCGCGTTCACCACGGCGGCCGACGGGTGACGGCGCCCCTGTTCCAGCCGCCGCACGTAGTCCGCCGACACCCCGGCCAGCTCGGCGAGCTCCTCCCGCCGCACGCCACGAGCCCGCCGGCTGACGGGCGGCAACCCGATCGCGGCGGGTTTCGTGTTCTCGCGCAACCGGCGCACCTCCGCGCCGAAATCCTGCAACGCCATGACGCGAGTGTCCCTTATGGAGCAACTGCGGCCCGAGTTGTCGGGCTGGCCATCACCATGTCTGCGTTCACAGTTGTTTCAGTGTGGACCAAATAAATATTCCACCTGACCAGCGAACGGCGTAACGAAGACGCGCGCGTTCGCGAGAGCACCATGCACCAACGCGAAGGCGGGTCGGCATGGAGTTCATCGTTCACGGCAAGCGCGCTGCGGCACCGACGGGTGATGACTTCGCTGAGCTGTACGGCAGCGACTTCGCGAGTTACCGGACACGGGCCGACGTCAAGGTCGCCGGTGTGCGCGGCGGGGACGTCGCGCCGATCAGGCTGGACGGCGAGGGCAGCGACGTCGTCGAGGTGGAGGACGTCGAGGGCGTGGTGTCGTTCCACCGCGCGGACCAGCTGGTCAGGGCGGCGGGTGACACCGAGGTCACCGACTACCTGGAGTCGGCGACGCGGGCGCGGGGTGCGGGTGCGGGCCTGGCCGCGGTCCGGCGCGTCGAGGTCACGTTGCCGCAGGACATCGCCGAGAAGATGCGCGCCGTCGACAGGGCCGTCGGTGTGGACGTCGATCGTTCCGGCCTGCTCGGCGCGGGGCTCGGGATGGTGGCCGATCCGCTGGTCACCTGGACTGCGCGCAAGCTCATGCGCGAGGTGGTCGACTGGATCGACAAACCGGTCGGGGTCGACGCTCCCGTCGAGGTGTGGCGCCGCAAGCCGAAGCCACGTGGGGTGTACCGGGTCGACCCGGAGCTGCGGTTGCAGCCCGAGGCGCTGCTGAACGTCGCGGCGGAACGCGGCAATAAGCCCTGTCTGGTGTTCCTGCACGGCACGTTCTCGCACACCGAGGGCGCGTTCGGCGCGCTGCGCGGCACCGCGGAATGGCAGCGGCTGGTCGAGACCTACGAGGACCGGATCCTGGCGGTCGAACACGCGACGCTGGGTCTGACGCCCGCGGAGAACGCGCTGATGGCAGCGGAGTTCCTGCCGGAGAACACGCCGTTGCACCTGGTGAGCCACTCGCGCGGCGGGCTCGTGGGCGAGGTCCTGAGCTACGCGGCGGCGTACGAGCCCAACCTGAACCCGTACGGCGAGCTGGAACACCCGGACCGAGTGGCATTGCCCAAGCTGCGCGAGCTGGTCGCCGAGCGGAACCTCTCCGTGGAGCGGTTCGTGCGAGTCGCCTGCCCGGCGCGCGGTACGACGCTCGCGGCGCACCGGCTGGACCGGTGGGCGTCGTTTCTGTTCAACGTGTTCAAGCTCGTCCCGGTGCTGAGCGAGACCGGAACCGCCGCGCTGATCAAGAAGTTCCTGATGACGGTGCTGGAGCAGCGGACGGATCCGCGGATCGTGCCCGGCATCGAGGCCCAGATGCCGGAGTCGCCGTTCCTGCGGATGTTGCTGTCCGGCCGGGCGCTGAAGGACGGGCTCGGTTCCATCGCGGGTGACGTGCAGGCCAGCGGGATTCGCCGCAGGCTGCTGGTGATGGGCGCGGATCTGTTCTTCCGTCAGGACCACGACTTCGTGGTGCCGACGTCGTCGATGTCCGGTGGTGTCCGCCGGGCGACGCCGAGCAGTGCGTCGTTCAAGGGCGCCGATGTCAGCCACGGCACCTACTTTTCCAATGTGGACAGTCGAAAGGCGTTGCTGGGCTGGCTCACGGCCACGGCGGGACAGCGCGTGGCGTCGTTCGAGGAGCCCGTCGCGCCGGTGCCGCCCGCACCGGAGCGCGGCGGCCGGGTGGAGCCGAAGTGCGACGTGATCGTCGTTCCCGACCTGCTGGGGTCGCGGATCCGCGTCGGGGAGGTGGACACCTGGCCGGACGTCGGTGCGCTCGTGCGCGAGGGTGTGCGGGAGTCGTTCGCGGGCGAGGCGGTCGATCTCGTGGACGCGTACGTGCCTCTGACGACCGCGCTCGCCACGCAGCACAACGTGCGGACGCTGCCCTACGCAGCTGCCGAGTCCCCTGCCGAGCGGTTGGCCGGCGAGCTGCGGGCGGTGCTGGCGGAGAACAGGACGCCGCACGTGGTCGCGCACGGACTGGGCGCGCTCGTCGTCCTGGAGGCGCTGAACAGCGGCGATCTGCGCGAGCAATGGCGTGCGGCGGAAGGGCGTGCCGTGCTGCTCGGGCCTCCGTTGCAGGGCAGCTGGCTGGTCAGGGCCAGGTTGGCCGGGCGCGACGAGTTCACCGCGACGATCGCCCTGCTCGCGGGCACCACACCGGCGGAGGTCGGGACGTGGCTCGCGGAGTGGCCCACGATGGAGTTGTTGCAGCCGCGCGACGTGGTGGGCGACGAGGACTGGACGGGGATCAGCGCGGTCTACGGTTCCGCCGAGCTCACGGCTTCCGCGAGCACGGACTCCGGCGAGTTCACCTGTTCGACCGGTGGTGACGGGTTCGCCATGCCGGGCAGGGTGCCGGGGCTGGCGACGTGGCACGCGGTGGTGCCGCACGCCGACCTGCCCGGTGATCGTGACGTCGCCGTGTGCGTGCTGGAGCTGCTGGCCGGCCGCACGCCGACGAGGTTGCTCAGCTCGGCGCCGGCGGTGATGGTGTCCGACCGGAACCTGCCGGACTCGCGCGGGCGGATGCTGTTGCCGACCGACGGCGAGATCGTCCGGATGGCGTGGGGCGGAGGCAGCCGAGCCGCCGACCGCCAGGTGCTGCGGGTCAGCGTGGTGCACGGTGACCTCGAGTCGGTGCCGGGCCCGGTGCTCGTCGGCCACCAGGACGGCACTCCCGTCGGTGGCGCCGAGCAGGCGTTGAACGAGCGGTTGAACGGTGCGCTCAAACGGCGACTGGACATGCGTCAGTACCCGGGACCCCTTGGCACGTGCGAGGTGTTCGACTCCGAGCGCAGTCCGGCGGGTGTGGTGATCGGCATCGGCGACGCGGGTGATCTCACGCCGCGCGCACTGACGGCGAGCGTGATCCAGGCCGTGCTGCGCCTGGTCGCCGAACACCAGGACCGGGGCAGCGAGGAACCGCTGTCGCTGTCCGCGGTGCTGGTCGGGACGACGCTCGTGCCCGCGATGCCGGTGGAGAACTCCCTCATCGCGATCGTCACCGGTGTCCGCCAGGCCAACCGGAAGCTGCGCGATCTCAGGTCGCTGGTGTTCGTCGACGAGCTGAAGATCGTGGAGCTGTACGAGGATCGCGCGATCCAGGCGGCCAGGGCGGCGATCGGGCTCGCGGGCACCCTGAAGGGTGACGGCGCCAGTGACGTGGTCGTCGAGGGCAGGTTGCTGGAGGGAGGGGACGGCCGCCGCGGGATGCCCCGCCCGGAGTACCACGACGACACGTGGCGCACGGTCCGGATCGTCGCGGCCGATCCCGGCAGGCGGACGCGCGTCGCGGACGGGTTGGTGGAGCTGTCGTTCACCAGCATCGGCCGGGACGCGGGCGCGCAGCAGCGGGTCAACACGAGCCAGCGCCGGCTGCTCGACGAGCTGGTGGCCGAGGCCGTGGACAAGCCGGTCCAGGACGACCAGCTGTTCAACACGCTGTACGAGATGCTCGTGCCGAACGCGTTGAAGGAACAGGGATACGGCAGCGAGCACCTCAGCGTGGTCGTGGACGAGCAGGCGGGCGTGCTGCCGCTGGAGATGCTCGCGAGCCGTACACCGGACGAGGGTGTGCTGCCGCTGGCCGTGCAGGTCGGTGTGCTTCGCAGGCTGGAGACGCGGACGGCCACCGAGGGGATCCGGCCGTCGTCCGGGCGGGCCGCGCTGGTCATCGGTGACCCCGCGGGTACCGGTCTGAACAGGTTGCCCGCCGCCCGCCGTGAGGCCGAGCACGTGCGGGACCTGTTGCACCGCACCGGATACGAGGTCACCGCGATCATCCCTGGGCCGGACGCCGATGAGGACGTGGTCGGGATCCTGAACGCGTTGTTCGCCCGTGACTACCGGATCATCCACATCGCCGGGCACGGCAACTACGACCCGAAGGACGTGACCCGCGGCGGGGTGCGCATCGGCCGTGACACCTACCTCGGTCCGCTCGAGATCGCGAAGATGCGCACCACCCCGGACCTCGTGTTCGTCAACTGCTGCCACCTCGGCGCCATGCGGCCCCGCAGCCTGGGCGCGAAACCGTTGCAGGCGGACAGGTTCGCGTCCAGCATCTCCCGCCAGCTCGTGGAGAACGGGGTGCGGGCGGTGATCGCGGCCGGCTGGGCGGTGGACGACAAGGCCGCGCTGGTGTTCGCTGAGACGTTGTTCGGTGACCTGCTGTCCGGACGCGACCTGGGCGCGGCCGCGCTGGCGGCGCGCAAGAAGGTGTACGAGGACTTCAAGTGGACCAACACTTGGGGTGCGTACCAGGTGTACGGGCCGCCGGCGTTCCGGCTCGACCCGGCCCGGTCGCGGACCTCTCAGCTCCCGCCGCCGGTCGCGCGGCGCGAGCTCACGGACCGGCTGTACGACCTCAAGCGGCGGGCGACGAACTGCCAGGTCGACGAAGGCATCGTCCTGGGCGAGGACCTGGAGACCTTGCTGAAGCAGGTGCCGCCGAGCTGGCTCGGCGGCCAGGAACTGTCCGACGTCGGCGAGGTGTGGGGACTGCTCGCGAACTATCGCAAGGCGGTGGAGTACTTCCTCGTCGTTCAAGCCGACTGGGCCTCCGAGGGCTCGTTGCGGGCCATCGAGCAGCTGGTCAACATGCAGGCGAAGCTCGCCGTGGAGCTCGTGGTCCAGAGCGACGATCACGTGCCGGAGGCCAGGAAGCTGCTCGCGAAGGCCGAGGCAACCGCACGTGCGCTGCTGACACTGGGCGCGACCCCTGAACGCCACTCGATGCTCGGCGGGCTTGCCCGGCGGCGCGCCCGGTGCGCTCTGTCCGATGACGGGGCGCTCATCGCCGCTCTCGTCACCGCGCGCGATTGCTACCAGGCGGCGGTCGAGCTGAACAAGAAGAAGACCGGCAAGGTCGACTACTACCCGGCGCTCAACGAGCTCGTCTTCGGGTGGCTCGCGAACCTGCGCGACACCGGCCAACCGTTCGACAAGGCGCACGCGAAGAGCGTGATCAAGGGAGCCCGTGAGGAGGAGCAGGCCGGACCGAAAACGTTCTGGTCCGGGGTGCGGGCCGCGGACGCCCTGCTCGCCGAAGCGCTGGTGGACAACAAACTGCGAGTGGAGCAGGAACACATCAGGGCCGCCTACGAGGACGCGTTCGCCGAGTCGAGCGGCCGGGACCGGGCCACCGTGCTCGAACACGTGGACACCATCGCGCAGGCGTTGCCGGACAAGCGCAAGCGCGATGCGGCGGTGCTGCGGCAGTTGCGGGACCACCTGAAGGGCGTGACGTGCAACGGACGCGGGACGTCCCGCTGATCAAGAAGTACCTGTGCGAGCGCGTCGCTCGTGATGTGGGCCAGTTCTACTCCGCCGCTGCCTGACAGGGTCGTTCTCCTGCCCGTGATCAGGCCGTTCGACGTCGACTTCGCGGGCGGCCTCAGCGACGTGGGCGATTCCTGCTTTGATCGTTTGGGGGGTCGTGCCGGTCCACAGGGGGAGCGGGCGAGCCTCTTCTGCTCAAAGAGGGAAGAGGGCGAGATGGGTGTTGGCAGACCGGAACATCCGCTGGATCCGCAGGCGGGGCCGGTGCAACGGCTCGCGTGGGAGTTGCGTCAGCTGCGGCAACAGGCGGGAAAACCGACCTACCGGAGACTGTCCCAGCAGGCGCATTACTCGGTGACGACGCTCGCGGACGCGGCCAAAGGGGATCGCCTGCCGTCGCTGGAAGTGACGTTGGCGTACGTCATCGCGTGCGGGGGCGACCCGGTCGAGTGGGAGTCGCGGTGGCATTCGGCGGTGGCTGAGTCGCAGTCGTCCCAGCGAGATTCGCTCGGCAACGGAGAGGAGCAGGCGCCCTATCTCGGTCTGGCGAGCTTTCAGCCGGAGTCCGCCGACAGGTTCTTCGGGCGGGAGCGGATCGTCGCGGAGTTGGAGAGGAGGCTGGCTTCCCGGCGCTTCCTCGCCGTTGTCGGGGCGTCTGGCTGCGGAAAGTCGTCGTTGTTGCGGGCCGGGCTGATTCCTGCGCTGCCGGGGACCACGCGCGTCGTGCTGCTCACGCCTGGCGCGAAACCGTTGCAGGAGCTGGCGATCCGGCTGGCCGGGTTTGCCGGGGCGGACGTCGGAGGTGACCTCGAAGCGGTGGTGCGCCAGGAGCTCGCCGGTCTGCCTCCGGAGGCCGAGATCGTCTTCATCGTCGACCAGTTCGAAGAGGTCTTCACGCTCTGTTCCGACGACCGAGAACGCGACCTGTTCATCGACGCGCTGCTGACCGTGGCCGGGCGCGGCGACAGCCGGGCGCGCGTGGTGCTGGGAGTGCGGGCGGACTTCTACGGCCGCTGTGCCGAGCACGCAGGTCTGGTGGCCGCCATGCAGGACGCCGAACTGCTCGTCGGACCGATGACTCCGGACGAGCTGACCTCGGCGATCACGCAGCCCGCGGCCCGTTGCGGTGTCGTGCTGGAGAAGGCGCTGACGACCGCCGTGCTCGAGGACGTGGCCGGGCAGGCCGGAAGCCTGCCGTTGTTGTCGCACGCGCTGCTGGAGACGTGGCGTCATCGGCGGGGCAGCTCCCTCACGCTCGCCGGCTACGTGGCGACCGGCGGTGTGCGCGGTGCGGTGGCGCAGACCGCTGACCGGGCCTACGCGGCGCTGGATCGCGATCAGCAGCTCGCGGCGCGGCGAATCCTGTTGCGGCTGATCGTTCCTGGTGAGGACACCGAGGACACCCGGCGCCGGGTGTCCAGGGCCGAGTTCGACGACGACCCGCACACCACCGCGGCGCTGGACGAGCTGGTGCGGGCACGGCTGCTGACGCTGGGCGAGAACACGGTGGAAATCGCGCACGAGGCGCTCATCCGCAACTGGCCGAGCCTCCGCGGCTGGATCGACGAGGATCGGGAGCTGCTGATCGCCCAGCGCAGGCTCACCGAGGCGGCGGCGGAGTGGGAGCGCGGCGGGCGTGACGACGAGTTCCTCTACCGGCGCGCCCGGCTCACGGCGTGGGAGGACCGCGATCTCGGCAGGCTCAACGACTCGGAGCGCGTGTTCCTGGAGGTGAGCAGGCAGCGCGAGGATCGTGAACGGGCGCTGGCCCGGCACCGGAGCCGCCGCACGCTGATCGCCGCGGGTGTCGCCCTCGTGGTGGTGAGCCTGCTCTCGGTGCTCGCGCTGGTCTCGGCGAACCAGGCGACGCAGCAACGAGATCTGGCGTTGTCCCGGCAGCTGGTCGCCAACGCGCGAGCCCAGCTGGGGCTCAATCCGGAGCTCGCGCTGCTGCTCGCCCGGCAGGCGTACCGGATCAGGGCGACCGAGGAAACCGAGGCCATGCTCCGCCAGGCCACCATCGAGTCCAGGCTCGTGGCGACGGTGCCCGCCGGGCAGGGCGAGGTGTACAGCGTTGCCTTCGACCCGGATCGCAAGCACCTGGCCAGCGCCGGGACCCACGGCACCCTGCGGATCTGGGACCGCGCCGGAACGAGCTTGGCGCAGCACGAACCGGTGGTGGTGCCCGGCCGGCAGCGCGAGGCGGCGAAGCTCGCGTTCGCCGTGGACGGGAACCGGTTGGCGAGCGCCGGTGAGGACGGGGTGGTCCGGATCCGCGACCGGGTCAGCGGTGACGAGGTGCTCCTGCGAGGCCATCAGGGAGCGGTTCGCGGCGTCGCCTTCACCGCGGACGGGAAACTCCTCGCGAGCGCGGGCAACGACGGCACGGTGCGGGTGTGGGACGCGAACTCCGGGCGCGAGACCGTCGTGCTGCGCGGCCACGAAGGCCCGGTGTGGACCGTGGCGTTCACCGGTGACGGACGACTGGCCAGTGGCGGTGACGACGGGACGGTACGCGTCTGGAACATCGCCCGCGCACAACAGGAAGCCGTGATCCGTGCGCACGACGACACGGTGAAGCGGCTGGCGTTCAGCCGCGACGGCCGCCTGGCCACGGCGAGCGACGACGGCACGGTCAAGATCTGGAAGGACCTGGGCCAGAGCAGCCCCCTGGTGCTGCGCGGACAGGAAGGCACCACGGAGACGCTGGCGTTCAGCCCGGACGGGACGACCGTCGCGAGCGGAGGCCAGGACGGCGTGATCCGGGTCGCGAGCGTGGACAACCCCGTCGATCCGATGACCCTGCGCGGCCATCGTGGCGTCGTGTGGGACCTCGCCTACGACCCCGACGCGCCGTCGCGGCTGGTCAGTGCGGGCTCGGACGGCACCATCCGCTTCTGGGACGTCACGGGCCCAGGAGATCCGGTCGTGCTGCGCGGTCACACCGGCCGGGTCGCGCCGGCGGAGTTCAGCGGCGACGGACGGAAGGTGGTCACCGGTGGTCGGGACGCCACCGTGCGCGTCTGGCGATCGACAGGGGATGACCACCCGGTCGTGCTGCGCGGCCACGAGGGCGAGGTCTGGGACGTCACCTTCAGCGCCGACGGCCGGCGCGTCGCCAGCTCGGGCCAGGACGGGACGGTGCGGGTCTGGAACGGCGACGGCAGCGGTGAGCCGGTCGTCCTGCGCGGGCACGAGGGCGAGGTCTGGGACGTGGCGTTCAGTCCCGACGGACGACACGTGGCCAGCGCCGGGGAGGACGGAACTGTGCGCATCTGGACGTTCGACTCGAACGATGTGCCCGTTGTCGTTCTGCGTGGCCACGAACGCTCCGTCTACAACGTGTCGTACAGCCCGGACGGCAGCCGGCTGGCGAGTGCGGGCGTGGACGGCACGGTGCGGGTGTGGAACGCCGACAACACCGGCGAACCGGTTGTGCTGCGCGGGCATCAGGGCGGAGCGCGGTCGGCGATGTTCAGCCCCGACGGAAAGCAGCTGGTGACCGCGAGCGCTGATGGCGTGGTCCGGATCTGGCGATCTCTGTCGGACCGCGACCCGTTCGTGCTGGAAGGTCATCAAGGCCCGGTGGCGAGCGCGGTCTTCAGTCCGGACGGTCAGCGATTGGCGACCAACGGCAGTGACCGCACAGTGCGCATCTGGAAGACCAACGGCACCGGTGACTTCGTGGTGGTCAAAGGCTTCGGCACCTCGGTGAGTTCTCTTTCGTTCAGCCCCGACGGAACGAAACTGCTCACCGCACACGGCGACGGAACAGCACGAATTTCGCGCTGTGATCCGTGCCTGCCCGTCGCGGACGCCGTGAAGATGGCGGACAGCCGAATCTCCCGGGATTTCACCTCCGCGGAACGGAAAACGTTCCTCAACGAGTAGCGGGTTCGACTGCCGGATCGACTCCCGGATCGACCGTACCTTCGACCGGGACGAACGTTTGCTCTGGTCAGAGGGATGTAATTGTCCGAGGTTGTTTGTCCGGCACTGTGCGCGGGTGCCGGACAATGTTTGTGTCCGAACTATGAGTGGTGCCCGGCTGTGCAACGACGCCTCCCCGGCCTGGTCGATTAATCCGACTTTCAGACTGAAGGGTGGTTTCGTGCCCGGAGAACCAATCCGGATCGTCCTGGCTGCCGACGACGATTACGCATTCCCATTGGCGGCATCGGTCAGGTCGATCCTGGACAACTCGCACCGGGAAAGGCCACTCGAGGTCGTCGTCCTGTCGTGCGGGATCTCTGCGGAGTCCAAGCGCAGGCTGTCGGCGTCCTGGGACACCGGGGCGAACGGCCTCGTCCGTTTCCTGGACGTCGACGAGAGCAGCCTGTCGGCGTGGCCGACCTCGTCGTCGTTCCTGAACCACCCGACTTCGGCGACCTACGCCCGCCTCCTGTTGCCGCAGTTGCTTCCCAGCGACTGGGACAAGGTCATCTACCTGGACGTGGACACGATCACCCTGTCGCCGTTCGACGATCTGTGGGAACTGGACCTCCACGGGCTGCCGCTCGGCGCGGTCATCGATCCGTTCAACCCGTTGATCGGGAGCCCCAGAGGCGTGCAGTGCTGGGAGGAAGCCGGTCTCGATCCCGGCGCCCCGTACTTCAACGCCGGAATGCTGCTCATCAACCTGGCCGGGTGGCGACGAGATGAGGTCGCGGCCAGGGTGATCGATTATGTGGAAAAGCACGCCGAATGCATAGGACTGCTCGATCAGGAAGGTCTGAACGCCGTCATCAACGGCAATTTCCTCGCGGTCGACGAGTCCTGGAACATGATGGACGTCCGGTACGGGGCTCCGCATCCCGCGGCGGGCGTGACCGCTGCTCCGGCGGTCAGCGAAGCCGCACTGCGCCATCCCCGCGTCCGTCACTTCACGGGCAGGCGCAAACCCTGGAAAGCCGGCTACCTCATCCCCGATTCCGCGGATCTCTTCTTCTCCTACGCCGACCGGACCCAGTGGGCCGGGAGCCGGGCAGGACAAGAACCGAGCGAGGGGTCGGCACCGGCATGAGCTCCTGGACCGATGAACGACCACGAATTGTCATGACGTTATCGGAGGCGGTCAAAAAGTGACCAGCGCAGTCAGTTTTCTTTTTGACGTTCTGGAAGATCTCGGTGTCGGCCACGTTTTCGGGGTGCCCGGCCAGGCGATCATGTCGATCTACAACGAGCTGCACGACCGAGGCCACCCGGAGTCGGTGCTCTGTGCGCACGAGACGGGCGCGGCTTTCGCCGCCACCGGATGGGCGCAGGTCCGGGGCACCGTCGGCGTGTGCTGCGCGACGACCGGTCCCGGCGCGCTGAACCTGATGACCGGAGTCGCGACCGCGTACTCGGAGGGCATTCCGCTGCTGGTCCTGACCGGCCAGTCGCGGCTGGCCGCTTTCGGGACGAGGGCCTACCAGGAGTCCACGAGCTTCGCGCGCGGAGTGGACACCGTCGCGGCCTTCGCCCCGATCACCAAGAGCAGCAGCCTTGCGGTGAACCCGAACCAACTGGTGCGACTGTTGGCGAGCGGCCTGTCCGCAGCTCGGGACGGACGCGCCGGTCCCGTGCACATCAGCGTGCCGATGGAGCTGTGGGACCAGCCGGTGACGTTGCCGCATCTGGACCGTCTGCGCGCGCGCATCGTCGAAGACCAGCACCGGCCGTGCCCGTCCGCCGACGAACTGCACGCGTTGGAGAAGGAACTCGCCGACGCGACCGCGCCGGTCATCCTGGCCGGTCGTGGTGTGGCCAGCTCACGGGCAGGGGACGACCTCGTGCGGTTCGCCCGTGCGCGGAACATCCCGATCGTCACCACTGTGCGAGGCAAGGGCGCCGTGCCCGCCGGCACGCCGCTGGTGCTGGGTCACGTTGGCGCGGGCGGGGATCCGGCGTTGCCAGCGTGGTGGACACGGACGCAGCCCGACCTCGTCCTCGCGGTGGGGACGTCCCTGAGCGGCATGTCGCTCGGCGGCCTGGCGGGGTTCCCGGCACCTGGCCGGGTCGTCTCGGTCAACGTCGATGCCGAGGAAACCGGCATTCTGTGGCCTGCCGACAAGCTCCTGGTGGGCGATGCCGGAGCCGTGTTCAGCTCACTGACGAGCTCCGCCGCGGAGACGGCCGCCCCGCTGCTTCGCACGGAGCTGTTGACGACGACGTCCGCACCGGAGCCGGATGAGGTCTCTTCCGACGGCTCGTACGACGAGCACATGCATCCCGGGGAGGCCCTCACCGCGGTGCGAGATGCGCTTCCGGCCGACGCACGCGTGCTCCCGGACAGCGGCAGCCACTGGATCTGGGCGATGCAGATCTTCCGCGCCACGTACAGCAACGCGATCCTTCCCGGCCGGTCTCTCGGAGGGATGGGACAGGGCATCGCCGCGGCGATCGGCGCGAAGCTCGCCGACCCGGATCGGCCCGTGGTCTCGGTGACCGGTGACGGCAGCTTCCTGATGCACGCCGGCGAGGTGGCCACCGCGGTGAACCACGGCATCCCCGTGCTCTGGGTGGTCGTGAACGACGCTGCCCTCGGCCGCATCCGCACGGCCCAGATGCAGGACTTCGACGGGCGGGTCATCTCGACCGAGTTCCACGACATGGACTTCGCGGCGGTGGCCGCGGGGCTGGGACTGTGGTCCCGGCGGGTCGAGAAGCTGGACGAGGTCCCGGCAGCGGTCGGTGACGCGCTGGCCTCCGGCCGGCCCGCTCTGCTGGACCTGCGCGTCCGCCGGGCCGATCCTCCCCTGGGCGGATGACGCGTGGGCACTCATGGAGCAGTTCTGGTGACCGGCGCCAGCCGCGGCATCGGCCTGGCCACCGTCCGCCAGATCCGGAATTCCTGCGAACAGCTGATCCTCGTGGGGCACACGAAGGCTCCGACGGCGCCGGTCACCTGGACGGGATTCGGTGCGGAGACCTATCAGGTGGATCTGCGGGACCCCGGCGCACGGCTGCGGTTCCGCGAGCAGCTGGCCGCCCGCGACGGCCTTCCCATCACCGGATTCGTCCACTGCGCCGGCGGCGGTATGCCGGCCGCCGTGGAGGACGTTGACGCACAGGTGCTGCGCGATCTCTTCGAACTGCACGTCATGGCGTTCGTCGAACTCGCCCAGGACCTCCTGCCGGCGATGCGGAAGAGCGAGTTCGGCCGGATCGTGGCGGTCGGATCGCTGGCACCGCTGCGGCCCCGGTCGTTCATGGTTCCCTACGCGGCCACCAAGGCGGCCCTGCGCACCGCGGTCCAGTGCCTGGCAGCCGAGGTCGTCGGCGACTCGGTCCTGGTCAACTGCGTCAGCCCCGGCGGCGTGGACACCGACCTGGGCCGTGCCGGCCGGGAGCACCTGGCAGGGCTGTTCGAGCGGCAGGGCCGGCCCGCACCACCGTCGAGGCAGGGAGACCTGCCCCGTGGCCGTGCGGTCGAAGCCGCGGATGTCGCGCGTGCCATCGCGTTCCTCCTCGACCCGGAAAACGAAGTGCTCGCAGGCCAGGACCTGGTCGTCGCGGGCACCCATGTAATGCGCTGACCAAGGGAGAAGCCGAATGACGATCGAAGACACGGTCACCGAGAAGATCTGGACCACCGAAGCGGGGCAACTGCCCGTCCAGGAACGACCGTTCGGCACCATCGGCCACTTTCCGGCCAGCCAGGCGCGGCTGCGAGCGTCCTATGTGGAGGTACAGCCGGGCAATCCCGCGCCGGTGACGCGCCACGCGCTGTCGGGTGAGTTGGTCTACGTCGTGTCCGGGTCGGCGTCGGCCTACGTCGACGGCGAGGTCAAGGCGGTCGAGACGGGGACGACCCTCTACCTCCCACCGGGTACGGCCCACGGTTTCAAGGCATCCGGAGAGTCCGCCGTTCTCCTCGTCGTCCACGTCCCGTCCGTCCGTCCGGCGGAGGACCACGAGGCCGTTCTCCCGGATTTCGACGCGTGAGCCTCACAACGGGCGCGGAATACCTGCAACGCCTGAAGGACGGACGGAAAGTCTGGCTGGGCGGTGCGACGGTCACCGATGTGACCTCACACGAGGGCCTGACGCCGGCCGCTCGGGAGATCGCAGGGCTCTACGACCTGCAGCACGAGTCGCCGAGCCGGGAGCTGCTCACCGCGGAGCATCAGGGAGAGCACTGCGGTCGTGCGTACCTGCCTCCGTCCTCGGCCGAGGAGTTGGTGGCCCGGCGCGAAGGTTTCGAGGTCTGGGCCCGTGCGTCGTTGGGGATGCTGGGCCGCAGTCCCGACTACATGGCGACCTGCCTGACCGCCTTCGCGGCGAACCAGACGTTCTTCTCGGCCAGGGGCAACAAGGGATTCGCGGAGAACCTGGCCCGGTACCACGAGGACGCGCGGCGACGGGACCTGTGCCTGTCCCACACGTTCGCGGGCCCGCGCATCGACAAGAGCAAGACGGTCTCCGGGCAGGGCGGCCGCACAGCAGCCGCCCTGCGGGTCGTCGGCGAGACGGACTCAGGTCCGATCGTCCGGGGCATGCGGAGCCTGGCAACGCTTGCGCCGCTCGCCGACGAACTTCTCGTCTTCGGCGCTGGCCGTCCTCTGGAAGCGGGGGAGGAGGACTACTCCATCTCCTTCGCGATTCCGATGGACACCCCGGGTTTGCAGCTGGTCTGCCGGGAACCGTTCACCCGCAAGGGAAGTGTCGACCACCCGCTGGCCTCGCGCTTCGACGAGATGGACTGCGTGGCGATCTTCGAGGACCTGGTCGTCCCGTGGGAGCGGGTCTTCGTCTATCGCGACGTCGAACTGGACCGGAACTTCAAGGTGGCCACCCATTTCAACGAGCACGTGGGACAGCAGGTGCTTGCCCGGCGTGCGGTGAAGATCCAGCTCGTCCTGGCGACCGCGTCCGCCGTGGTCGAAAGCACGGGACTGGCGAAGGCCGACGAGCCGCGCCGCAGGCTCGGCGAGATCGTCACCGGCCTGGACCTGACCAAAGCCTGCCTGAGGGCGGCCGAGGCCGACGCTTTCACCACGGACTGGGGAATGTGCGTGCCCGCCACCCAGCCGATTCTGGCAGGACTTCGCGTCAGCAAGGACGTGTACGCGTCCGCCGTCGACACGCTGCGCGACCTGTCGGCCTCAGGGTTGTTCATGACCCCCACGTCGGCGGATCTGGAGGGCCCGCTCGCGGCCGCGATCAGTCAGTACTACCGCGGCGCGACGATGGACGGCCATGAACGGACACGCGTCTACCGGCTGGCGTGGGACCTCGTCGGTGAGGCTTTCGGTTCCCGTCAGGTCCTCTTCGAGAAGTACTTCCTGGGCGATCCGTCGCGCTCGTATTCGGCGGCTTGGGATCAGTGCGACAAGAAACAGCTCAGCAGCTTGCTGGAAGACGCTTTGAGGACAGCACCGTGACCATTCGGCTTGCCTCCGTTGTAGGAGGAGACGTTTCCCTGCTGCCGCACTCGTTGGCGCACTACACCGCCCTGGGGGTCGAATCCTTCCACGTCGTCCGCCACGTGGCGGACGGGCAGGACCCTGCTCTCCGTCCGTCCGTGTCGACCATGGCGGACTTCGGGCTCGAGTTCGACAGCGTCGAAGTCGGTCCCTGGCACGAAGATCTGAACGCGCAGCTCATCCGGGGGCTGATGCGGCGACATCCCGATGACTGGTGGGTCGTCGCGGATCTTGACGAGTTGCACGTCTACGACCGCACCTTGACCGAGGTCATCGCGCTGTGTGAGGAGAACGGCCACGACTACGCAACCGGCGCTTTCCTCGACCGGGTCAGCGAAGACGGCCGGCTCACGGCGGTGGAACCGGTCGAACGCCGCTCGCTGTGGGCTCAGTACCCCATGGCGGGGCTGCTCACCCTCCGGTTGCTGAACGGACGGCCGACCAAGGTGACGCTCGCGCGCGGCTCGGTGGAACTGGACCACGGCCAGCACCGGGCGTGGACCGGGAAAGCCGCGCCGGTCGGAGATCTTTGCGCCCAGGTGCACCACTTCAAGTGGACGGCATCGGTGCGGGACCGCCTGGAGGAACGGGCGGAGGCGTACTCCTCGGGGAAGTGGAAGCTGCTCCACGATTCCATCGTCGGCGAGTCCGAGGCATTCCTGCGGTACCTCAGGGATCACGACGGACGAATCGACGTCGGTGACAGTCGCTTCGCCTTCCACTCCTGCGACGCGGACTATTCGAAATACCCCGACTGGCCCGACGTGGCCGAGCGCATCTGGTCGGTCTACCGCAGCCGGGATGCCGGAGCGCGCGACCGACGGGCAGCCCGGAAAAGCGTGGGTGAGGCGGTATGAACGCAAGAACAGGTGTGGCCCCGATCCTCTGCGCGATCGACGACGGCTACGTGGAGCCGTTGCGCACTCTGATGCGGTCCATCGCGGTTGCCCACGGTCCGGCTGTCGGCGAACTGAGGCTTGTCGTCCTGAGCCAGGGACTCGGGCCGGAGACCGCGTCATCGATTCTGCGCGACGCCGGAAGTCTGGGCCTGCCGGTCGAGATCCGGCCCATCCCCGACTCCGATCCCGGCCTGCCCATCGGCGCCTGGTACAGCAGGGCCATCTACGCGCGCATGACCATTCCAAACGTGCTCGAGGACGAGTCACGCGCCCTCTACATGGACGTCGACACGCTGGTGCTCGCCGACCTGCGCCCGCTGCTCACCCGCGACCTGGGCGGCCACCCGATCGGAGCGGCCCGCGACCCGATCAGCCCGCTGATCGGGCACGGTCCCGGTATCCCGGGGTGGAAGGCACTCGGCCTCCCGCAGGGCCGCGCCTACTTCAACAGCGGTGTCATGCTCCTGGACCTCGCCCGGATCCGTAGCTCCCGCCTGTTCGAGCGGGCGCGCGAGTTCCTCGCCGAACACCCCGACAAGGTGCACTTCTTCGACCAGGACGCGCTCAACTACGCCGCCGACGGCGACTGGCACCGGATCGAGTCCCGCTGGAACACCTTCGCGATGTCCCCTCGCGGACCCGAGTACGTCCACCCGTGCGAGGACGTCAACCCCCTCGCCGGACTCGTCGAGGACGAGAAGAGCGCCGCCGTCATCCACTTCGCCGGCCGCAGGAAACCCTGGCACGACACCTACCCGGCTTCCGAGCTGCGGGATCTGTACCGCCGTTTCCAGCCCGCCGCCGAGGATGCGATCCGCACGTGAGCGAACACTACGACGTGATCATCGTCGGTACCGGCGCCGGCGGTGGGACTCTCGCCAATGTCCTCGGGCACGCCGGAAAGCGCATTCTGCTGCTGGAGCGCGGTGAGTTCCTGCCGCGCGAGAAGGAGAACTGGGACCCGGACCAGGTTCGCGCCAACGGCCGGTACGTCTCGCGGGACACGTGGTACGACGACGAGGGACGCCCGTTCCAGCCCAAGGTCTACTACTTCGTCGGTGGCGCCACCAAAATGTACGGTGCGGCGCTGTACCGGCTGCGTCCTGGTGACTTCGGCGAGGTCCGGCACATCGACGGGCTGTCGCCGGCGTGGCCACTCGGCTACGACGACTTCGAACCGTGGTACACCAAGGCGGAATGGCTTTACCAGGTGCACGGCACGCACGGCGCGGATCCCACCGGTGGGCACTGGTCGAAGGACTACCCCTGGCCCGCCGTCTCCCACGAGCACAGCATCCAGCGGCTCAGCGACGATCTGGAGAAAGCGGGATACCACCCGTTCTCCGCCCCGTGCGGCATCCTGCTCGACGAGGTCAACCGATCGAAGAGCGCGTGCATCCGGTGCGGCACCTGTGACGGTTTTCCCTGCCTGCTGCACGCGAAATCGGACGCGGAGGTCATCGGCGTCCGGCCCGTTCTCGACCTGGACAACGTCACCCTCGTGGTCGACGCCGAGGTGCAGCGACTGACCACCGGCCCTTCGGGCAGGGCTGTCACCGGAGTCGTCGTCTCGCGCGCGGGGGAGACCGAGACCTACAGCGGGGACGTCGTGGTGCTCGCGGCAGGCGCGGCCAACACCGCCCGCATCCTGCTGCGCTCAGCGTCCGAAGCCCACCCCGGCGGCCTGGCCAACGGCTCCGGCCAGGTCGGCCGCAACTACATGTTCCACAACAGCAACCCCGTGCTGGTGATCGCCAACGAGCCCAACAACACGGCGTTCCAGAAGACCTTGGGGCTCAACGACTTCTACTTCGCCGGCGACGACAGGCCCTGGCCGCTGGGAAACATCCAGATGGTCGGCAAGTCCAGCATGGCGGCCAGGCACGCGGATCCGAGGCTGTCGACGCTCGGCTTGCCGCTCACCCCGGCGGAGATCGCCGGCCACGCCGTCGACTTCTGGCTGACCACCGAGGACCTGCCGAAACCTGACAACCGGGTCACCGTCGACCGGGACGGGAACATCCACCTGACCTACCAGGTGACCAACCAGCCAGAGGCGGACGGGCTCGGCCGTGAGCTGAAGACGGCCATGAGCCGCATCGGCATCGCCGCCGACCGCGTGCTCGGCAAGAACTTCTTCCAGCACAAGGCCAACCCGCTCGCCGGCGTCGCCCACCAGGCGGGCACCTGCCGGTTCGGTGCCGACCCCGCGACCTCGGTGCTCGACCTCAACTGCAAGGCGCACGAACTGGACAACCTGTACGTCGCCGACGCGAGCTTCCTGCCGAGCATGGGCGCGACGAATCCGGCGCTGACCGTCATGGCCAACGCGATCAGGGTCGGCGAGCACCTGCTCGAGCGGCTGAGCTAGTGACTGGAAAGGACCTGCATTGCGCTTCGGCCTGATCGGTACCGGTTCCTGGGCGAACTTCACGCACGCGCCCGCTCTCGCTTCCACTCCCGGCTCGACCTTGGACGCCGTCTGGGGGCGCAATCCCGGCGCCACCGCCGAACTCGCGGCGCAGCACGGTGCTGTTGCGTTCACCGACTTCGACGCGTTCCTGGACGCGGTCGACGCCGTCGCGTTCGCGGTCTCGCCGCGCGCTCAGCCGTCCTTGGCGATCCGCGCCGCGCGGGCGGGCAAGCACGTGCTGCTGGAGAAGCCGATCGCGCTGACCCCGCAGGACGCGGATGCGCTCGTCTCGGCCATCGATGACGCGGGTGTCGCCTCGGTGGTCTTCTTCACCTGGCGCTTCAACCCCGACATCCGCGCGTGGCTCGCCGAGGTGCGGGAGTCGGAAGGGGGCTGGGCCGGCGGTGCCGCGCTCTGGCTGGCCACGTCGCTGCTGCCCGGCTCGCGGTTCAACACCGCGTGGCGACAGGAGACGGGCGCGCTGTGGGACGTCGGCCCGCACCTGGTCGACGTGCTGGGAGCGTGCCTCGGCCCGGTGACCTCGGTGACCGCGGTGCCGGGCGGCGGCGAGGTGAGTCACCTGGTGCTCCAGCACGTGACGGGCGCGTCGTCGACAGCCACGATGACGCTGAGCGCGCCCAGGGCGGCATCCGGACCTGATCTCTTCCTCTGGGGCCCGTCCGGCCGTTCGGCCATGCCGGTCGGCTCGGTCGATCCCCAGCAGTCAATGCGGGTCGCGGCCGCGGAACTCGCCGCCGTGGCGGCTTCCGGTCAGCGCTCCCACTCGTGCGATGCGCGCTCCGCCAGGGACACCGTCCAGGTTCTGGCCGAGGCTGAGAAACAGCTTCGCGGCTCGATGGCGGGGATCTGAGCGTGCAGAGCTGGTGGCACATCTACAAAGACGAACGAATTGAGCCGCGGCTACAACTGCTGCGGGAGTTGCGCGGTGTGGCCGGTCCGCTGGCCATCTGGCTCGCGCTGCTGAACGTGCTGGTCGGTGTGCTCCCCGGCGGTTTCATGATCGCGTCGAGCATCGTGGTCGGCCGCGCGCCGGCCGCGGTCGTGGGCGGGCTCGGGTCGCCGGCGTGGGGTTCGCTGGTGGTGGCGTTCGCGGTGTCCGCTGGTCTGCTGTTCGTTCAGCAGCTGCTGGCTCCGCTGTCGGTGTCGCTCGGGCGGGTGCTGAAGCACCGGGTCGACGGCGAGTTCCACGACCAGATCCTGGCGGCGTCACTGCGGAGCACTGGGATCGCCGGGCTCGAGGACCACAAGGCCGCAGGCGACCTGTGGCTGGCTGCGGAGCAGTTGGAACGCGGCCGCACGCCGGGTGACGCGGCAGCGGGCACGGTGGCGTTGGTGGTCAAGTACGTGCAGCTGGCCACGTACACGGTCCTGCTGGGGATCGCGGCTTCGTGGTGGGCCGCGGCCGTGGTCTGCCTGGTCACGATGACTTTCCGGGTCGGGCACCGGGCGGTGGTCCGGGTCTACACCCGGCTGCGCCCGGTGCTGGGCCCGCTGCGCCGTGAGGCGATGTACTTCCGCGAGCTGGGCACGGGACCTGGCGCGGCCAAGGAGACGCGGGTGTTCGGGTTGACCGGCTGGCTCACGGAGCGATACCGCGCCAGCGCCATGGCCGCGCTGCGACCGGTGTGGCGCGAGCGCAGGACGGCGAACGGCGTCGCGTTCGCGTGGCGGACGGTGTTCGGCGTGATCATGGCCGCACTGGTGCTCACCTGGATGCTGCGGTCGGCCGCCGCCGGTCAGTTCTCCCTGACCCACCTGGTCCTGGCGGTCCAGGCAACGCTCGGGGCGATCTCGCTGGGCGAGTTCTACCACGAGTCGGACAACGGCACGCAGTTCGGCATGCAGTCGGTGAGCGCGCTGCGCCGGTTCCAGGAGGCGACCGCTGCGTTCGAGGCCCCACCAGCCGTTGAGACAGCCGAGCCAGTCGGGCCGCTCTGTGGCGGCATTCGGTTCGAGAACGTGTCGTTCGCTTACCCCGGCAGCGAGCGTCTGGTGCTCGACGGACTCGATCTGACCATCCACGCCCGCCAGTGCACGGCTCTCGTCGGTCTGAACGGCTCGGGGAAGACGACCCTGGTCAAGCTGCTGTCCCGGCTGTACGAGCCGACGAGCGGCGCGATCCTGGCCGACGGCCGGGCCATCGCGTCGCTGGACGTCGACGCGTGGCGGCGCCAGATCGCGGTCATCTTCCAGGACTTCAACCGCTACGAACTGTCCGCTGTGGACAACATCGCGTTCGGTGCCGTCGAGCAGCCGGCCGATCCCGGACGGGTGGCCGCGGCCGCTCACAGGGCCGGCATCGGCGAGGCGATCGCGAAGCTGCCGCACGGCATCGGGACGCTGCTGTCGCGCCAGTACGCGGAAGGGGCCGAGCTGTCCGGCGGTCAGTGGCAGCGGATCGCGATCGCCCGTGCCCTGTACGCGATGGACCACGGAGCGCAGCTGCTCGTCCTGGACGAACCGACCTCGGCGCTGGACGTACGGGCCGAGGCGGCCTTCTACGAGGAGTTCATCGCCAACGCCAGAGGACGGACGACACTGCTGATCTCGCACAGGTTCTCGAGCATCCGGCACGCGGACCGCATCGTGGTCCTCGAGCACGGCCGGGTGATCGAGGACGGCACCCACCAGAGCCTGCTGGACGAAGGCGGACGGTACGCCGGGCTGTACCACCTCCAGGCGCGGCGGTTCCAGGCCGGAGAAGACATCGACGACCAGGCCACCGAAGGGGCGCAACGGTGATCGCCGCACTGCGCGCCACCGGCGAGATCATGGCAGCCGCCTGGCGGGACAGCCCTGGCCGGATGGCGTTGTCGGTGGTGCTGATGATCCTCGGCGGTGCCGCGGCGCCGCTCCTCGCGCTCGCGCTCAGGGACGGGATCAACCAGGCGGTGGCCGGTGATGTGACGGGCGCGGCCCTGACCGGCGGGGTGGTCGGGGCACTGGCTGTCTGCTCACTCATGGTGCAGCACTTCGCTTTCATCCCCTACGGGGAGGCCGCCGACCTCGTCACCGTCACGATGGACAGCGAGCTGATCGAGCTCGCCAACGGCTCCGCGGGCCTGGAGCACCACGAGCGACCCGACTACGCGGACGAGATCGCCCTGCTGCGCAAGGAGATCGGGCAGTATCCGGACGCCCTGGTCGGGCTGATGGCGCTGCTGTCGCTGGGGGTGTCCATGGCGTTCACGGCCTGGCTGCTCGCCTCGGTCAGCCCGTGGCTGATGCTGCTGCCGGTCGCCGCGCTGCTGCCGGTGTACGCGACTCACCGTGCCCAGAACGTCCAGAACGGAGCCAGGGAACGCTCCGCCACCGTCTCCCGGCAGGCCCGCAACCTCTTCGAGCTCGGGACCGGCACTGCGCCTGCCAAGGAGATCCGCGTGTTCCGGCTGCAGGACGAGTTCCGGCGCCGCCACCGCGCGCTGTGGGCGGACGAGGGCCGGGTGCTGGCCCGCGCCGAACTGCGGTCGGCACTCATCGAGGCGGCCGGGCAACTGGCGTTCTCCGCCGCGTACATCGCGGCGGTCCTGCTTTCGTTGCGCCAGGCCATTTCCGGGCATGGCAGCGTCGGCTCCGTAGTCCTCGTCATCATTCTCGCCACCCAGGTGAACCGGCAGGTCAACTCCGCCCTGGAGATGTTCCGGCGGCTGCAGCGCATGACGCGCGGCATGACCCGGCTGCGCTGGCTGCGCGCCCTGATCGCCGCCCAGCAGCCGCCACCCGCCGACGCCGCGGTACCCGGCTCCATCCTCACCGGCATCCGGTTCACCGACGTGGCATTCGCCTACCCGGGCACGGGACGGGCCTCACTTCAGGAGGTCGGCCTCACGCTGCCCGCCGGGTCGACCGTGGCGATCGTCGGCGAGAACGGCGCCGGGAAGACCACGCTGGTCAAGCTGCTGTGCCGGTTCTACGACGCCACCGCGGGCGCCATCGACCTCGACGGAACCGACATCCGCCGGTTCCCGCTCGACGCGTGGCGGGCCCGGATCGCGACCGGATTCCAGGACTTCGTCCGGTTCGAAGTCGCCGCGCGGCACACCGTGGGGGTGGGCGACCTCCCCTTCCTGAACGACGACAACGCCGTGCTCGCCGCGGTGGACCGCGCCAGCGCCGCCGGCGTGATCGACCAGCTCGACCGAGGACTGGCGACCCAGCTGGGCAAGACCTACGCCGACGGCAGGGAACTGTCCGGCGGCCAGTGGCAGAAACTCGCGCTGAGCCGCGCCATGATGCGCGAGGCCCCGCTGCTGCTGATCCTCGACGAGCCCACTTCCGCACTCGACGCGGAGGCGGAGCACCAGCTGTTCGAACGCTACGCAGAGCACGGCCGCCGCATCGGCGAGGCCAACGGCACCATCACCGTTCTGGTGTCGCACCGCTTCTCCACCGTCAAAATGGCCGACCTGATCATCGTCGTGGCCAACGGGCACATCGCAGAAGTCGGAAACCATGCCGAACTTCTCGAACTCGGCGGTACGTACGCGAGCCTGTACGGCTTGCAGGCGGAGGCCTATCAGTCCTGGAGAGTCCACTGAGGAACGGGCCTAGACTTGCGATCATGACGAAGCACCGGTGGGCCGCCGAGGACCTTCCCGACCTGACCGGTCGCACTGTCGTGGTCACCGGTGCGGCCAGCGGGGTGGGCCGCGGCACGGCGACCGCCTTCGCCGCGGCAGGGGCGCGCACGGTGCTCGCGGTGCGCGACGTCGCCGCCGGTGAACGCACCGCGGCCGCCATGTCCGGCCACACCGAGGTCCGTGAACTGGACCTGGCGAACCTGGCGTCGGTGCGCGCGTTCGCCGAGGGCTGGCAGGGTGAACTCGACGTCCTGGTCAACAACGCCGGGGTGGCGATGACCCCGTTCGGTCGCACGGCGGACGGATTCGAGCTGCAGTTCGGCACCAACCACCTCGGCCACTTCGCGCTGACCAACCTGCTGCTGCCCTCGATCACCGGCCGCGTGGTGACGGTGGCCTCCGGCGCGCACAAGTCGGGCGTGCTCGATCTCGACGACCTCGACTTCGCCCGCTCCGGCTACACCCCGGTGAAGGGCTACGGCCGGTCGAAGCTGGCAAACCTGCTGTTCACCCTGGAACTGGACCGGCGCTGCCGCGAGGCAGGGTCGTCCGTGCGCGCGCTGTCCGCGCACCCCGGCTACACGGCGTCGAACCTGGGTACCAAGGGCCGCAACCGGCACCTGGTCAAGATCGTGCACCTGGCCGGGCGGTACCTCGCGCAGACCGAGGCGCAGGGCGCGCTGCCGTCGTTGTACGCGGCGACCCAGGACCTGCCGGGCGCCAGCTACGTCGGCCCGGACGGACGGTTCGAGCTGCACGGCCACCCCGCGCTGGTCGGCCGGTCGGCGGCGGCCAGCGACCCGGCGCTGGCACGGCGGCTGTGGGAGGCGTCGGAGCGGCTCACCGGCGTGACCTTCCCGCTGACCGCGAAGCCCTGAGCGATCAGTCCGTCGACGCGATGGCGTCCTTGACGGCTTGCGCGTCGCGGTCGAGAAGCGACCTCTCGCGTTGCGGCGCGTTGATCCCCTCGCAGCCCATGTTTGAACGTCGCAGGGCTCGTGCCATGTCATGACCTGCTGACCAGACGTGAGCGCTCGTGGCTGCATCGAGGTCTTCGAGGCCGACCACGTGCTCGCGTGGCACGACGAGGAGATGGCCGGGCGTGACGGGGTTCAGGTCCATGAAGACTACAACGGTCTCGTGGTCCCAGGGCGATCGCGCACCGATCAGGTTTTCCTGCCGCGCCCGTCTGTACGTGTGAGATCGACTCACAGGAGGCTGGCACCATGCGAAAACTGATCTTCGGCATGAACGCGACCCTGGACGGCTACATCGCCGCGACCGGCGCCGACATCGGCTGGAGCGGGCCGCCGAGCGACGAGCTGTTCCAGTGGTGGCTCGACCACGAGCGGGCGAACGATCTGTTGCTGTACGGACGCAAGCTGTGGGCGATGATGAGCTCCTACTGGCCGACCGGCGACCAGCAGCCCGACGTGACGCCGGCGCGGGCCGAGTTCGCGCGGAACTGGCGGGACACGCCGAAAGTGGTGTTCTCCTCGACGATCGACGAGGTCGACTGGAACACCCGCCTGGTCACCGGGGACGCGGTCGCCGAGATCACCCGGCTCAAGGCCGGGGACGGCGGCCCGATGGGCATCGCCGGAGCCACGCTCGCCGGGGCTGCCATGCGGGCCGGGCTGATCGACGAGTACGCCGTTGTCACCTACCCGGTCCTGGTGGGCGGCGGCACGCCGTTCTTCACGGCGCTGGACAGCTGGGTCGACCTGAACCTCGTGGAGACGCGGACGTTTCCCGGCGGCGTGGTGCTGGCCCGGTACGAGACGAGGCGATGAGCACAGGCCCCGCCGGCAACGCCGGCGGGGCGGTGGTGATCACAGTGTCGGGGGCAGGTCCAGCCACGGTGTGCCGGCGGTGTCGAATCCGGTGAGCTCGGCGATCTTCCCGTCGACGACGTGCAGGACCGCGATGGCGAACAGCCGGTACTCCGGGTCGTCGGGGGTGCGCAGGTACAGCACGGCGGCGGGCATGCGGTTGACCGTGGTGGTGACACCGCGCCAGTCGTCGTGGCCGCGCTGGAAGAGCCCACCGGAGACCCAGCCGTTCACCGCGTCCGCAGCCGTCGTGGTCGAGGTGCCCGCCTCGGGCAGCATGGCGAAGCGCAGGTCGTCGCGCAGCAGGGACGTCAGCCCGTCGAGGTCGTTGCGCTCATGGGCGTCGATGTACGACTTCACCACGCCGCGCTCGTCGTTCGACAGCTCGTGGGTGGCGGGGCTCCGCCAGTCGAGGCGGCGGCCGCGCAGCTGCCCGCGCATCGTCACGCGCGCCCGCTGCAGTGCGCTGGTCACCGATGCGACGGTCAGCTCGAGGGCGTCGGCGGCCTTCGACGCGGGCCAGCCGAGGACGTCGCGCAGGATGAACACCGCCCGCTGCCGCGGCGGCAGGTGCTGGACGGCGACGATGAACGCCAGCTCGATCGTCTCCCGCGCCACCACCGATTCCTGCGGGTCCTCGGGCAGCATCCGGTCGGGGTACGGCTGCAGGTACAGCACCTCGGAATCGGAGTCCGGCAGCTCGGCCGGCACGGGTGTGCGGTCGTTGCGCTTCTCCAGGAAGTCGAGGCAGGCGTTCGTCGCGATCCGGTACAGCCAGGTGCGCAGCGCGGCGTTGCCCTGGAACGACTCCCGCTTGTTCCACGCTCGCAGGAACGTCTCCTGCGTCATGTCCTGGGCGTCCTCGTAGTTCGCGAGCATCCGGTAGCAGTGCACCTGCAGCTCACGCCGGTGGCGCTCCGTGATGAGCGCGAACCGCGCCGCATCGCCGGAGCGGGCGGCCGCGATGAACGTGGCGTCGTCGGCATCCAGCGGTCTGGCGTCGGTCATGGTCGTCGATCCTTCCACCGGTGCTAGGGGGCTGCCAGAACTGACGACGCGGCGGAGGATTTCTGATCGGTCAATTTCGGTTGCGCTGCCGGTTGCGGGCCTGCTCCACTGCGCGGGACCAGTCGTCAGGACGAGGAGAGGCACATGCGCGGAGCGTTCATGTTCACCCAGAAGGTATTCGTCGCCTATCTAGAGGACATGACGCTTGTCTCGCACCCTGAACTTGGGCATTCTCGCCCACGTCGACGCTGGTAAGACCAGTCTCACCGAGCGGCTGCTGCACACCGCGGGTGTCATCGACGCGCTCGGCAGCGTGGACGCCGGGAACACGCAGACCGACTCGCTCGCGCTCGAGAAGCAGCGCGGTATCACGATCAAGTCCGCCGTCGCGTCGTTCGTGGCCGGCGGCGTCGCGGTCAACCTGATCGACACGCCGGGCCACCCGGACTTCATCGCCGAGGTGGAGCGGGTGCTGGACGTGCTCGACGGCGCCGTGCTCGTGGTGTCCGCTGTGGAGGGTGTGCAGGCGCAGACCCGCGTGCTCATGCGCACGTTGCGGCGCTTGGGGATCCCGATGGTCGTGTTCGTGAACAAGATGGATCGGCGTGGCGCTGACGGAGAACGTGTGGCGCGCGAAGTCGCCGAGAAGCTGGAGACCGACGCGCCGATCTACTTCGGGTCCGCGATCACCGGTGACGGAGTGGATGAGCTGGTCGACGCCGTCACGACGTTGTTGCCGGTGACCGTCACGGCCGATGGTCCGCTGTCCGGCACGGTGTTCAAGGTCGAACGCGGCACGGCGGGGGAGAAGGTCGCGCTCGTACGGCTGTTCTCCGGGACCGTGCGTACGCGTGACCGGGTGAGAATCGGTGACAGCGAAGGCAAAGTCACCGCGATCGCGGTGTTCGAAGGCGGCTCGGCGGCGCGTCGTGACGTCGCCAGGGCGGGGCAGATCGCGAAGCTCCGCGGCCTCGACGTCCGCATCGGCGACACGATCGGTGCCGCACGCAACGACCGCGTGCACCACTTCGCGCCGCCGACGCTGGAAACCGTGGTGGAATCACGTGACCGGGTGGCTCTGCACGCCGCGCTGAAGCAGCTCGCCGAGCAGGATCCGTTGATCAACCTGCGGCTCGACGGCGACGACATCGTGGTCTCGTTGTACGGCGAGGTGCAGAGGGAGGTCATCGAGGCGACGCTCGCTCTGGAGTACGGCGTGGCCGTGACGTTCCGCGAGACGAGGACGATCCGCGTGGAACGGCTCCGGGGTGCGGGTGAGGCGGTGCGGTTCCTCGGCAAGAACCCGTACGCGGCCACCATCGGACTCCGGGTGGAGCCGGGGCCGGAGGAGTTCCGGTTGGAGGTGGAGCTGGGCTCGTTGCCGATCGCCTTCTTCCGGGCCGTCGAGGAGAGCGTGCGCGACACGTTGCGCACCGACCGGATCCACGACTGCACGGTCGTGATGACGCACTCCGGATACTCGTCGCCGGTGAGTGTGGCGGGCGACTTCCGGAGCCTGGCACCGATCGTGCTGCGAGAAGCGTTGCGTCGAGCGGGAACCGTGACGTGTGAGCCGGTGCACCGTTTCCGGCTGGAGATTCCGGAGGACGCGCTCAACGCGGTGCTCGTCGCACTGGGCAAGGTGGGCGCCGTTCCGCTGACGACCACCGCGACCGTCCTGAAAGGACAGATCCCCGCGGCGCGGGTGCATGAGCTGCAACGGCGACTGCCCTCGCTGACCCGTGGCGAGGGCGTGCTGGAAAGCGAGTTCGATCACTACGCCTAGCGCACGTCACCCCGGTCAGGGCTCGAGCTCCCGCATTGCCGACAGCTCGGCCGGTGGTGGTCCGGGATGGACGACGCCCAGCCGCTGGGTGGCTCTGGTCATGGCGACGTACAGGTCGTTGTGGCCGAGCCGCCCGGCGGTGAGGATCGCTGCCGGGTCGGCGATCAGGACCGAGTCGAACTTCAGCCCCTTGGCCTGGTCCGGGGTGAGCAGCACGATCCTGCCGGTCAGGTCCGGTGCGCTGGCGAGGGAGAGCGCGGCGGCCAGGAGCTCTATGTGTGCTCGCGGGGCGATGATCGCCAGCTGGCCGTCGGTGTGCGGGCCGGCCAGCCGGGCGATGTCGTCGGCCAAGTCGGCGTGGGTTGTGCGGACGCGCCAAGGCCGGTGTCCGGTCGAACGGATCGACCGGGGTGGCCGCATCGCGGGGTGGTGGGTGGTGATCAGGTCGGTGGTGGCGGCCATGATCTCGGCCGGGGTGCGGTAGTTGACGGTGAGCTCGGCGAGCCGCCAGCGGTCGTCCACGTGCGGCCGCAGCACGCGTTCCCACGACGAGGCGCCGGCCGGCGTCCCGGTCTGGGCGAGGTCACCGACGATCGTCATCGACCTGGTGGGACACCGGCGCATCACCATCCGCCAGTCCATTTCGGACAGTTCCTGGGCCTCGTCGACGACGACGTGCCCGAACGTCACGAGGCCGTCGCCGTCGCCGATCAGCGCGGCGGCCTCGTCCAGCAGCGGGATGTCCGTGACGCTCCAGTCGCCGGCCGGCCTGCCGAGCAGGTCCGACACCACGCGCTGCGCGGTCAGCGGCGGCCACAGGCCGTCGAGGGCGAGCTGGACGCCGGAGTCGGCGAGCAATGCGTCCCGCAGACCGGCCCGGTCGGTCTCGTCCAGCAGGGCTCTCGGACCTTCGTCCTGGCCGATCACGACACCCGCGGAGGCCAGCGCGCGCAGGTCGGCCTCGCTCAGCCGGCCGTCGGGGCTGCCGCCGTCGATCGCCTCACCGGTGTCGGTGAGCACGACCGCCTCCATGCCGTCGGCCAGGCCCTGCGCGAGGACGTCCACGATCTCCCGCTGGAAGACCAGCCTGGCCTGGTTGTGCGGCAGCCCGGTCTGCCTGGCCCTGCGCACGGCGCGGCGGCAGGCCGGCGGTTCGAGCCGCAGGACCTGCTGCTCGAACTCGACCTCGACCGGCTCGCCGGGAATCCGCACCCGCGACCGCACCGCGGCTGCCAGCCGTCCTGCCATGGCGGAACGGCCCTTGAGCACGGCGTCCTCCGGCGGATCGACCCCGCTGACACCGAAGCCGGGACAGAGGTCTTCGATGGTCGCCGTCACCACGCTGTTCTCGCCGAGGCCGGGCAGCACCTGCCCGATGTAGTCGAGAAAGATCCGGCTGGGACCGACGACCAGCACACCGCGGGCGCGCAGGTGATGATGCCGGTACAGCAGGTAGGCGACCCGGTGCAACGCGACAGCCGTCTTGCCCGTACCCGGACCGCCCTGCACGACCAGCACCCCGCGGTGCTCGTCCCGGATGATCCGGTCCTGCTCGGCCTGCAGGGTCGTCACGATGTCGGGCATCCGCCCGGTTCGGCCGGCGGTCACCGCGGCCAGCAACGCGGCCTCTCCTGTGAGGCTGTCGTCCTCGGGGTTGTCCAAATCCAGCAGTTCGTCGTTCAACGCGACGACGGTCCGGCCGCGCGTGGTGATCCGCCGCCGTCGCCGGACGCCTCGGGGAACGGCCGCGGTCGCCGCGTAGAACGCCTGGGCCGCCGGCGCACGCCAGTCCACCAGCAGCGGTTCGTCGTCCTCGTCCCGGAACAGCCCCAACCGGCCCAGGTAGATCCGCCGACCGTCACGCATGTCCAGTCGCCCGAAGCACAGTCCCTGCTCCGCAGCGTCCAGACGGGTCACCTCCGCCTGCCACACGGCCACCGCGTCCCGGTCCCCGCCGACCGCCAGGCGCGCTGCCGCCTGTGCACGCATGGCGTCCACACGGGCGTACAGGGCCGTCAGGTATCCCTGCTCGTTTGCGATTTCTCCGCTGGCCAAATCTCTGCGCTCCCCCTGCGGATCGGCGATCCGAGGTACCGAGGGTGCGCGACGAACTCAGCGAAGAACAGTCTTGTTCTTCCGGATGGCCTCAGCCGAGTGTCGGCGGCCCGCGCGTGCCCGACGAGGCCGCGCTCGCCCGCCGGCCCTTACGCGGTCGTGACGCGGCGTCCTGGCATCGACACCAGTCCGCGTCCGGTGGTCAGGGGCAGGTCGAGCGCGGTGAGCAGGCCGGGTGGTGCGTCGACCACCGCGGGAACGGCGTTGACCAGACGCATGGCGGTGGACGCCACGCCCGCGGTGTTGTGGTCGCCGTCGCCGCCGGTCAGTCGCAGGTCCAGCACGTAGTTGGGTTCGCCGGTGATCTCCACGCGGTAGCAGCCGGTGCCGACCGGCTGTGGCCAGTCGGGCGCGAGGTCCGGACGCAGTCTGGTGACGTGTTCGAGGACGAGCACCGGTTGGTCCGCGATCATGCCGCTGACGGTGAACCGCAGTGCCGCCATGGTGCCTTCGGCGATCGTGCGGCCCGCGGCAGTGAAGGGGGCCGGTGCCGGGTACCGCTCGTGGTGTTCGACGACCGAATCCAGCGGGACGTCCAGGGCGGCGGCCAGTTGCCGGACCACGCTGCCCCAGGCGAGCGAGAGCACGCCGGGTTGCAGCAGCAGCGGAGTGTGGTCGAGCGGCGTGCCGAAGCCCATGATGTCGAACAGCACCAACGGGTTGTCGTAGGTCGAGTAGTCCGTGATCTCCGAGCAGCGGATGAGGTCGATGCGCTGACAGGTGCCGGACAACAGCAGGGGCAGCCAGTCGTTGGCCCAGCCGGGGTCGATTCCGTTGACCCACAGCGAACTTCCGCCCTCGGCGGCGGCCTGGCGAATCGGCTCGATCAGCTCGGGTGGCACGGTGCCCTCCGGATAGGACAGGAACACCGGGCCACTGGCCACCACGTTGATGCCTGCCCGCAGCAGCAGGCACAGGTCGTCGATCGCCTCGGTCAACCGGTTGTCGGCCATCGCCGTGTAGACCACGCAGTCCGGCTTCGTCGCGATCAGCGCGGCGGCGTCCGTGGTCGCCCGGATTCCGAGCGGGTCCACCCCGGCCAGTTCCCCGGCATCGCGGCCGTCCTTGGCCGGATCGGACACCCACACGCCCGCCAGTTCCAGAGCGGGGTGGTCGATGATGCCGCGCAACGCCCACCTGCCGACGTTGCCGGTGCTCCACTGCACCACGCGCATCCGAGCCTCCTCAGAGATCAGGCAGGTTGAAGTCGAGGTTGGGCGCGCCGATCCCGCCGTCGACGCGCAGCACTGATCCCGTGGTGTAGCCGGAGGCACGTGACGCCAGGAACAGCACCGCGGCCGCGACCTCGTCGGGGTGTCCCAGCCGGCGCAGCGGCGTCGCCTGTTCCATCGAGGTCCTGATCTTCTCGTCGCGGGCGACCACGTCCAGCGCCGAGGTGTGGACCGAGCCCACGTCGATCGCGTTCACCCTGATCCGCGGCGCGAGGTCCGTGGCGGCCAGGCGCGTGTAGTGGGTCAGGGCCGCCTTCGCGGTGCCGTAGGCGAGGAACCCGCGACCGGCGAGCCGGCCCATGACGGAGGCGATGTTGACCACCGACCCGCCACCTCCGTCGAGCATGAGCGGGACGGCCGCACCGGTCAGCGCGTGCGCGGTGGTGACGTTGAAGTGGAAAGCGTCTTCCAGGAAGTCCGGCGTCGTCGTCAGGAACGTGTTCGGCATGGTGCCGCCCACGTTGTTCACCACCACGTCCAGCCGCCCGAACCGCTCGGCTGCCGTGTGCGCCAGCGCGGCCACGGCGTCCACATCGGACAGATCGGCCGGCACGACGACTGCCCGCCGCCCCAGTGCCTCGATCTTGCCCGCGACCTCTGCCAACTGCTCCGCGGTGCGCGCGCTGATCACCACGTCCGCGCCGGCCTCTGCCAGCGCCACCGCCGATGCCGCACCGATGCCGCGGCCCGCGCCGGTCACCACAGCTACCGCGCCGGGCAACCTGAACATGTCCGTCACCACCCGGCCCACTCTTAAGCTCTGGTGCTTAAAAGTCAAGACACGCGTGTTAACGTGGTGCCGTGGCCAGCGCGGACGCCAGGGAACGGATCATCGTCGCCGCCGAGCGGTTGATCGCCGAGCACGGCCCCGAGGTGCCGTTGCGCGACATCGCGACGGCCGCGGGCCAGCGCAACAACTCGGCGGTCCAGTACCACTTCGGCTCGAGGGACGGGCTGATCGACGCCGTCGCCGAGCACCGCATCGCCGACCTGGAGCAGCATCGCCTCGAACTGCTCGCCGAGAGCGAGGCGGCAGGCGTCGCGCAGGACGTCCGCGCTCTGGTCTCGGCGCTGGTGGTGCCGATGCTGACCGTCCCCTACGAACACGGCGCCACCCACTACGCGCGGTTTCTCGAACAGGTCCGCACTCACTCCGCGCTGGCCGCGGACACCAACCTCGACCGAGCAGGACGGGCCGCGGTCCGGCTGATCATCATTCGCCTCGACCGCGCGCTGCGGGACCTGCCGTCCGCGGTCAGGCGCCGCCGGCTGCGCGTCCTGCCCACCGTGCTGTTCGCCCTGCTCGCCGACCGCGAGCGGGCCGTGTGCGCGGGCGACCTGCCGCCGGACGACCCGCACTCGGCCGCCGAGCTGGTCGACCTGATCGTCGGCATGCTCACCGCCACGGTGTCCACCGCCGCGTCACGGTAGTGCGGGCGCCGGTCACGCGGAACCGGCCGCTCCGAAGGCGCGGGCCGCGAGCGCGCGCAGCTCGACGCGGCGGACTTTGCCGGTGGCGTTGCGCGGCAACGTGTCGACGAACCGCAGGTGCTTGGGCACCTTGTAGCGGGCGAGGCCGGCCTCGAGGTGCTTGTGCAGCGCGTCCTCGTCGAGGTCGGCGCGGGTGACGACGTAGGCGACGCCGACCTCGCCCCAGCGTTCGTCGGCCACACCGACGACGGCACAGGACTCGACCTCGTCGAGCTCGGCGATGACGGCCTCCACCTCGGCGGGGTAGACGTTCTCCCCACCGGAGATGATCAGGTCCTTGACCCGGTCGACGACGTGGGTCCAGCCGTCGTCGACGCGGACCACGTCGCCGCTGCGGAACCACTCGCCTTCGACGAAGCTGTCGCGGGACTCCCGCGGCCGGTCCCAGTAGCCGGCGAACACGTTCGGGCCGCGGACGAGCAGCTCGGCGGGCTCCGCGCCGAGCGGCGTGACGCGGTCGTCCTCGCCGAGCGCGGCGATGTCGGTGAAGAAATGTGGCACACCAGCGGAAACCGGGTGTTCCAGCGTGCCGTCGTGGGTGGCCATCGACACGCCGGGGGAGGCCTCGGTCATGCCGTAGCCCTGCAACAGCCGGACACCGCGGTCGAGCCAGGCTCGGGCGACACGTTCCATCACCGGTGATCCGCCGTAGAGCACACAGGTCAGCGAGCTGAGGTCGGTCGTGTCCCAGGACGGGTCCTGGCACAGCATCTGCAACATCGTGGGCACCGCGGAAAAGCCGGTGATGCCCGCCTGCTCGATGCGCGCGAGGATCGCGCCCGGATCGAACTTCGCGACCGGTTCGACACTGCCGCCCTTGAACAACGTCGGCAGGGTGATCTGGCCGAGGCCGACGCAGTGGAACAACGGCGCGACGCACAGCGCCCGGTCGGTGCTCAGCACGTCGAAGTGGGCGAGCTGGTTGACGGTGTTCCAGGTCAGGTTGCCGTGCGTGAGCACCGCCGCCTTCGGTTTCCCGGTCGTGCCCGAGGTGTAGAGCAGCAGGCACGGGTCGTCCAACGTCACCCCGGCCGCGGGCGGCTCACCCGCGGCCGGGATCTCCTGGTCGAAGTCCGAGGTCCGGAGCACGCGCGGCAGCGGACCGGCCGCCGCGACCAGCTCGTCGGCGTCCGCGCTGTGCACCAGCAGGGACGCGCCGCTGTCGGCGAGCATGTAGCCGATCTCCCGGCCGGACAGGCGGTGGTTGAGCGGTACGAAGATCGCACCGCACAGCGTGGTCGCGAACAACGTCTCGAACACGGTGATGTCGTTGACCCCGAGGTAGGCGACCCGGTCGCCGCGGCGCACGCCGAGCCCGGTGAGCACGGCCGCCAGCCGTTCGACCCGGTGTGCGAGCTCGGCGTAGGTCAGGGACCGGCCGGCCTGCACGAGCGCCGTGCGGTGCGGGGAAATGCGTGCCCGTCGCGCCGGCCAGCTGCCGAGGCCGGTGTTGGCGGGCCCGATGATCGACGAGCTCACGGTCGTCACCTCAAGCCAGTCGCAGCACGGGTTTGATCGTCACGCCGGCCAGCACGTCGTCGACGGCCTGCTGGATCTCCTCGAACGCGTAGTGGGTGACCAGCCGGTCGATCGGCAACCTGCCGGCGGCGACGAGGTCGACGAGCGCGGGGATCAGCGACTGCGTCTCGGCGTCGCCCATGGTGAGCCCGACGACGCGGCGGCCGGGCAGCATGAAGTTCACGTCGACGGGCACCTCGGTGCCGAACGGGGGCGCGCCGACGATCACCGCGGTGCCGCGGCTCGCGAGTGCGGAGATCGCCGTGCGCAGCACACCGGCGTTGCCGGTCGTCTCCACGACGCCGTCGACACCGCGGCCGGAGGTGAGCTTCGCGATCGCGTCGCCGAGGTCCTGATGCGTGGTGTCGACGGTGTCGGTGGCGCCGAGTTCGGTGGCCAGCGCCAGCCGATGCGGCACGCGATCGGCCGCGATGATCCGGGTCGTCGGGGTGAGCAGGGCCGCCATGATCGCGGACAGCCCGACCGCACCGGCTCCGGTGACGAGCAGGGTGGCGCCGGGGCGCGGGGCGAGCACGTTCCAGACCGCGCCCACGCCGGTCATGATCCCGCAGCCCAGCGGGGCGAGCAGGTCGAGCGGTGCGTCGGCGGGGACCTTGACCAGACTGCGCTCGTCGACGACGGCGTGGTGGGCGAAGCTCGACTGGCCGAAGAAGTGACCGCCGAGCGGGACGCCGTCGCGGGAGATCGGCGACGTCCCGTCGGCTCGTTCGCCGCCGATCAGGTTCGACGGCAGCCAGGTGTCGCAGTAGGCGGGGTGGCCGTCGCGGCAGTGCGGGCAGCGGCCGCACGAGCTGTAGCTCAGCAGCACCTGATCGCCGGCGGCGACCTTCGTGACCGAGGAGCCGACGTCCTCGACGATCCCGGCGCCCTAGTGGCCGAGCACACCCGGCAGCGGGAACGGCAGGTGGCCGGCGGCGACGCCGAGGTCGGTGTGGCAGACACCCGCGGCGACCACGCGGACGCGGACCTCGTCCGGTCGCAGGTCGTCCAGCGTCACCTCGGAGAGCGCGAACCCGGAACCGGCGGACTCGACGACGGCCGCCGTCGTTGTTGTGGGCATGGGGTTTCTCCTGCTGGGATCAGGGTGAGGGGATCGTTCTGCGGGATCAGGCGAGCGGAACGGTGACGGCCGGAGAGTCAGGCCAGGGAGATCACGACGGACTTGGTGCGCGTGTAGGAGGCGAGTGCCTCCGGGCCGTACTCACGGCCGTAGCCGGAGTCCTTGACGCCACCGAACGGGATCGCCGGATCGAGCATCGCCCAGTCGTTGACCCAGACGATGCCCGCCTGCAGCCGGGCCGCCACCCGGTGCGCACGGGCGAGGTTCTCGGTCTGCAGCCCGGCGGCGAGGCCGTAGGACGTGCCGTTGGCCATGGCGACCGCCTCGTCCTCGCTGCCGAACCGCTGCACGGTCAGCACCGGGCCGAAGATCTCCTCCTGCACGACGGGGGAGTGGTCGGGCAGGTCCGCGATCACCGTCGGCTCGAAGAAGAAGCCGTCCCGGTCCACGCGCCGCCCGCCGGTGACGATCCGGCCGCCGTCGGCCTTCGCCTGTGCGACATAGCGTTCCACTTTGGACAGATGACGTTCGCCTGCCATCGGGCCGATCACGGTCGCCGGGTCGAACGGGTCGCCGAGCGGGACGTGCGGCACGGCGTCGGCGAGCGCTCCCAGAACGGTGTCGTACAACGACGACGCGACGAGGAGACGGGGTCCGCCCATGCAGAACTGGCCAGTGTTGAACACGAACCCCTTGATCGCCGCGCCGATCGCCTTCTCGAGGTCGGCGTCCTCGAAGACGATGTGCGCCGCGTTGCCGCCCAGCTCCATCGTCATCGGCTTGAGCTGCGCGCCCGCCACGCTCGCCGCGTGCCTGCCGACCGCGGTGGACCCGGTGAACGCCACCTTGTCCACGCCGGGGTGGCGCACCAGGTGGTCGCCGATGTCCGCGCCGAACCCGGTGACCACGTTGACGACACCCGCGGGCACGCCGGCCTCGGTGAGGATCTCGGCCATCAGCAACGCGCTGAGCGGCGTGTCCTCCGCGGGCTTGTGCACCACCGTGTTGCCGGCCGCGAGCGCGGGCGCGATCTTCGAACTCGACAGGATCAGCGGGAAGTTGAACGGGGTGATCGCCGCGACCACCCCGATCGGTTCGCGGCGGGTGTAGGCGTGCGACGGGATCGGGATCTGCCGCGTCGCCCCGTCGATGCCCTGCGCCAGCGCCGCGTAGTACTCGTACTGCTCGGCGGTCGTCTCCACGTCGACCGGGCGGCACAACGAGACCGGCTTGCCGACGTCGAGGCTCTCCGTCGCGACGAGCTCGTCCGCCCTGGCCCGCACGACGTCGGCGACGCGGTGCAGGATCCGGGCGCGGTGTCTGCCGGGTGTCGCCGCCCAGCCGTCGAACGCGGCGCGTGCGGCGGCGACCGCGTCGTCCACGTCCGCTGTTCCGGCTCTGGCGACGGACGTCACGACGGACCCCGTGGAAGGGTCGACGACGTCGATCCGGCCGCCATCCGCGGACTCCTGCCACCGACCCCCGATGAACAACCTGCCAGGCGTGACGTCGGGGCGGCGCAGCATTGCGGCCGGCCGGTCGTCCAGTGTGGTCATGGTGGATTTGCCTTTCTGTGACAGGCTTCGGAGGAGAGGCAAGATCGAGTCGGGGAAGGTGAGGCGCTTGCGACCGTCGCTGATGTACGAGGTCAAGCAGGTGGAGCTCGCGGTGCGGGCACTCATGGACGAGGTGCTGCGCCCCGCCGGCGTGACGACCCTGCAGTACACCGCGCTGACGGTGCTGGCCGGCCGCGACGGCCTCACGTCAGCGGAACTGGCGCGCAACTCGTTCGTGACCGCGCAGACGATGACCGACATGGTCGCCGCACTGGAGCGGCGTGAGCTGATCGTCCGGGAGCAGGACCCCGCGCACGGCAGGAGGTTGCTGATCAGCCTCACGGCCAAGGGCAGGGCGTTCCTGGACGAGCACGCCGCCGAGGTCGCGGCGATCGAGGAACGGATGGTGAGCAGGCTCAGCAAGAACGAGCGAACCGCGCTGCACGACCTGCTCAACCGGTGCCGCGCCGCTCTCGCAGGCTCCTAGTGACCACGCATGGTTCAGCTCCTCGTCGAGCGGCGGTATCAGGGTCTCGAATATCAGGAATCCTGATATAGGGAGGATGCGCCTGCTTTGTTGAACTGTCAAGAAGTTCTTGGGTCTACCTCAGAGGTCCAGCACCAGGCGGGGTGACCGGGACCGGGACACGCAGATCATCATCGCGTCGCCCACCGCCCGTTCCTCGTCGGTGAGCACGGAGTCGCGGTGATCGGGTGTCCCGGCGAGCACGGTCGTCTCACAGGTGCCGCAGGTGCCTTCCTGACAGGACGACAGCACGGACACGCCCGCTCGTTCGACGACCTCGAGCACGGACTGCCCGGCCGGCACCCGCAGCACGGCACCGGTCCGCGACAGCTCGATCTCGAAGTCGTGCCGGGGCCCTTGTGCCGCACCGGTTTTCGGTGCGAATCGTTCGAGGTGGAGTGCGCCTTCCCGCCAGTCCGCACAATGCCGCTCGGCGGCGGTCAGCAGGCCTTCCGGGCCGCAGCAGTAGACGGCGGTGCCCTCGTCCGGCTGGCCGAGCACCGCCCGCAGGTCCAGCAGGCCGTGCTCGTCCTCCGGCCGGATCTCAACGTGGCCGAGGTGCTCGAGCTCGTCGCGGAACGCCATGGAGGACCGCGTTCTGCCGCCGTAGAGCAACCGCCAGTCGTGACCCGTCGCCTCGACCTGGGCGATCATCGGCAGGATCGGGGTGATGCCGATGCCACCAGCGATGAACAGGTAGCGCTTCGCCTCGACGAGCTCGAAGTGGTTGCGCGGCCCGCGCACCTCGATTTGCTGTCCCACGGCGAGAACGTCGTGCACGTGCCGTGAACCGCCGCGGCCGTCCGGTTCACGCAGGACGGCGACCTGCATGATCGAGGTGTCGTTCGGGTCGCCGCACAGCGAGTACTGGCGCACCAGGTCGTCGGCGAGTACGAGGTCGACGTGGGCGCCGGGTGTCCAGCCCGGCAGCGGGTCGCCGTCCGGGTGCCGCAGCGTCAGGAGCACCACGCCGTCGGCGATCAGTTCCTTGTTGTCCAGCAAGAGTTTCATGACGTGTGCCCCACGGGGTGATCGAGCAGCCACTCCCACAGCTCGACGGGATCTTCGAACTCGCGCTCGGCGGAGCAGTGGCACACCGCGCGGAGCCGGTCCGTGCCCAGCACCCAGTGGATGCGGAACACGCGGTCGCCGGTGAGCGCGTTCATGCCTTCTCGCACAGGCGCTTGAGCATCCGCCGTGCGGCGAGCCCGCCGGTGTCGATGTTGATCGACAGCTCCTGGTAGCCCTCCGGCTCGTTCGCGATGACCTGCTCCAGCACGTTCAACGCCACGACGTCCTGCATGACGACGGTGCGGTTGTTCTCGGCGAGGAACGCGGAGACCTCCTCGTCCCCGAGTGCGAAATCCCTGGCTACGCACCAGAAGTCGTGCGTCGAGGTCTCGGTCTCCGGTGTGATCGCGTACACGACCTCGACGTGGAACGCGTCCGGGTCGGTGCCGTCCGGGTTGGGCGCGGAGCCGACCGGCGCGATGCGACTGTGCAGTTTGTACAGGCACGGTGGCGTGTACTCGATGTCCTGCCAGCGCGCGATCCTGCCCTGCAGGCCGGTGGACTTGGCGTAGAACGGCGGGCATTCCGCGTCGTCCATGTGCCGGGAGACGTAGACGATGCCGGCGTCCTCGTCGACCTCGGTCGTGATCGGGGTGGAGGCGACCTCCGGTGTGCCGATGTAACCGCCGTGCAGGTATGTCTCGTGCGAGAGGTCCAACAGGTTGTCGACGAGCAGCTCGTACCGGGCGTTCAACGGTTCCATGCCGGCGACGGTCGTGTAGTCCGGCGAGACGAGCCACGGCGCACGCGGGATCCGCGAGGCGTCGGCGTTCGCCGGATCGCCGATGAAGACCCACACGAACGAGTCCTGCTCGACGACGGGGTAGGGGAGAAGCCGTGCGGTGCGCGGGATGCGGGTCTGGCCGGGCACGGCGACGCACTTGCCGCCGGCGTCGTAGGTGAACCCGTGGTACCCGCAGACCACCTGGTCGTCGACGAGCCGGGAAGGCTTCTGCGACAACGGGAAACGGCGGTGCACGCAGCGGTCCGGCATGGCCGTCACCGCGCCGTCGCGGGTGCGCCAGAACAGGATCGGCTCGCCGCAGATGGTGCGGTTGAACAGATCGTGCTCGATCTCGGAACCGTAAGCCGCGACGTACCACTGGTCGCGCGGGAAGCCGGTCATCGACGCTCCTCATCCGTGGTGGGAAACCACAGAGTGGCCCAGGCCACAGCCCGTGCCGTAGAGCACTTTCCGGAAAATGGAAGTCGATCCTAATTCGACAGTGCGCGGGAGATCGCCTGGGCGCTGGTGCGCACGAGCCGCGCCAGTGCGTGCGCAGTGGTGCTGCCGTGCCGCACGACCAGCGACACCGCGGCGACGACCTCGCCCTGCCGGTCGTGGATCGGTGCGCCGACCGACAGGGCGTCCATCGTGACCTGGCGGTCGCTGATCGAGAAGCCGTTCGACCGGACGTCGGCGAGCATCCGCCGCAACTGCGCCGGATCGGTGACGGTCTTCTCGGTATACCGGGCGATCGGTCCGTTGAGCACCTCCTCCTGCACCTCGGCGGGGGCGTGCGCGAGCAGGACCAGGCCGACACCGGTGGCGGTGAGCGCGAACCGGTCGCCGACGCGGGTGAGCACCGGCACCGCGCCGGAACTCGCGATCCGTTCGACGAAGACGAGCTCCGTGCCCTCCCTGACGGCGAGCTGCACGTTCTCCCTGGTGATCCGGGAGAGGTCTTCGAGGAACGGCAACGCGGCGTCGCGCAGCCCCGGACCGCGCGGCGCGAGCGAGCCGAGCTCCCACAGCCGCAGCCCGATCCGGTACAGCCCGTCCGCGCCTCGTTCGACGGCGCCCCACGCGCAGAGCTCCTGCATCAGCCGGTGCGCGGTGGACAACGGCATGTCCGCACGCCGGGCGAGATCGCTCAACGTCAGCTCGCGGCGTTCGGCGTCGAACGCGTCGAGGAGCCGCAACGCGCGGCCGATCACCGGCCCGGTGGGGCCCGCGGGCCTGCCCCTTCTCGACGTGGTCATTCCGCCATCTTCCCCCGGAACCGTCCAGGTCCACTTCGGACGAGCTGCGCCTCCTCACCCGCTGGTTGCGGTCTCCATCGGCTCTTGACGGGCTGAACCACCGAACTGCATACTCGCTTAACCTCAAGTTAATCGATTAAACAAGACGGAGACACAAGGAGGGGTGCCGCGATGGTCCGCGTCCGGATGGCAGATGTGGCGGCCCGTGCCGGTGTCTCCACGGCGACGGTGTCGATGGTCCTCAACGGGGTGAACTCGACGCGCATCTCGCCGCAGACTCAGCAGCGCGTGCGGGAAGCGGCTGAGGCTGTCGGCTACAAGCCGAACTCCGTGGCCCGCAGTCTGCGGACGCAGCAGACCCGCATGGTCGGCCTTGTCTCGGACACCATCGCGAGCACGCCGTTCGCCGGGCGGATGCTGGCCGGGGCGAACGATGTCGCTCGTGAGCAGGGTCATCTGGTGGTTCTCGTCGACACCGACCACGACGCCGAGGCTGAGCGCCAGGCTTTGCAGGCGCTGAACGGTCAGCAGGTCGACGCGATCATCTACGCGTGCATGTGGCATCGCGTGGTCGAGGTGCCGGCGGGTCTGCCTGAGGACGCCGTCCTGCTCGACTGCGTTCCCGCGGCGGGTGGTCGTGCCGCGGTCGTGCCGGACGAGCGAGCAGGCGGGGTGGCCGCGGTGCGCGAGCTGGTGGCGGCCGGGCATCGCCGGATCGCCTTCCTGGACGCCGAGGAACGGTTCGGCCTGGTCGCCTCGCGGCTGCGGTACGAGGGCTACCTCGAGGTTCTGGCCGAAGCCGGGATCGAGCCGGACCCGGCCTTGCACGTTCGCGCGGAACCGGTGGCGGGCGGTGGGCGAGAAGCAGCCCGGCGTCTGCTGGACCTTCCCGCCGGGCAACGGCCGACCGCGATGTTCTGCTTCAACGACCGCATGGCGATGGGTGCCTATGCGGCCGTGCACCACCGTGGACTTTCGGTTCCCGGCGATCTGTCGATCATCGGCTATGACGACCAGCAGCTGGTCGCGGCCGAACTCGACCCGCCGCTGACGACGGTCGCGCTCCCGCACTACGAGATGGGCCGGTGGGCGATGGAGGTGGCTCTCGGGTTGCTCCAAGCGGACCCGGCAGTCCCGCATCTCATGCCGTGCCCGCTCATCCGGCGGGCCTCGGTGGGCCCGCCGCCGGCGCAGTTCAGCGACTGACGGCCGACGGCGGATCTCACTTCTGCACTGCGAATCACATGGCAGTTGGCGCTGCCATCCGACCCGGAGGCGACGGCTGGTCGCGCTCCAGAGCAGAGAAAGAGACTCACGGTGAAGCGCAAGTCCCTCTCCACCATAGTAGCGGCAGGTGTGTCCGCGGTGCTCGCGCTGAGCGGGTGCGCTCGCGCGGGCCACGACTCCTCGTCCGGCGGTCCTGGTGAGATCACGATGTGGACCCACTCGGCGGGCAATCCGGGCGAACTGGCGGTGTACCAGCAGATCATCTCCGAGTTCAACGCGTCGCAGACCCAGTACAAGATCGTCCAGCAGAACTTCCCGCAGGGCTCCTACAACGAGGCGATCACCGCGGCCGCGACGGCGCGCAAGCTGCCCTGCCTGCTGGACATGGACGGCCCGGTGATGCCGAACTGGGCCTGGGCGGGCTATCTGCAGCCGCTGGGGCTGCCGGACGACCTGATCAGCTCCCTGTTGCCCACCACCGTCGGCCGCTACAAGGACACCGTCTACTCGGCGGGCTACTGGGACGCGGCGCTGTCGATCTTCGCCAGGAAGTCGGTGCTGGACAAGAACAACATCAGGATCCCGACCGTCGACATGCCGTGGACGCTCGACGAGTTCACTGCGGCCGTCACCACGCTGAAGGCGGCCGGGTACGGCACGCCGCTCGATCTGGGCGCCGCGGACAAGGGCGAGTGGTGGTCGTACGCGTACTCGCCGATGCTGCAGAGCGCCGGCGGTGACCTGATCAACCGCGGCACCATGAAGACCGCGGACGGCGCGCTGAACGGTCCGGACGCGGTGAAGTTCTTCACCTGGTTCCAGCAGGCGTTCAAGAACGGCTGGGCGGACAACGCGGGGCCCGTCGGCAACCAGCGCTTCATCGACGACAAGGTGGCCCTGAGCTACACCGGTGTGTGGAACGCCAAGGACGCACTCGCCGGCGTCGGCGACGACCTGCTGATCCTGCCGCCGGTGGACTTCGGCAAGGGCCCGAAGATCGGCGGTGGATCCTGGCAGTGGGGCATCTCGGCCGGCTGCCAGAACGCGGAGGGTGCTCGCGCGTACCTGAAGTTCAGCTTCCAGGACAAGTACCTCACCGCGTTCGCCGACAGCCAGGTGGTCATCCCGAGCACAGCGGCCGCCGCGAAGGCGTCGAAGTACTTCAGCGACACCGCGGCGCTGCACCAGTTCGCGGTGCTGTCGCAGAAGTTCGCCCTGGCCCGCCCGGCCACTCCCGGCTACCCGGTGATCTCCTCGACCTTCGAGAAGGCGGCGAAGGACATCATGAGCGGCGCCGAGGTGAAGTCCACTTTGGACACGGCGGTGAAGGCGATCGACACGGATATCGCGTCGCAGAACGGTTACGGCTTCTAGGTCGTCACTCCCGCCGGGCGGCAGCGCCCGGCGGGCTGAGAGGGAAGGTGCCTCCCATGACGGCGATCTCCTCGCCGGACTCCCGCGCCGTGAGCGCGGTCCCGAGATCGGTCGCCCGGCGCGGGATCCGCGGCGACCTGCGCTCCGAACGCCGCGCCGGCTGGGCGATGGCGGCCCCGGCGGTGCTGTTGCTGCTGGCGTTCCTGATCGTCCCGGTGATCCTCGGGTTCGCCCTGTCGTTCACCAACACCAGGCTGATCTCGCCGGAACCGACCAGTTTCACCGGATTCGACAACTTCGTCCGGGCCTTCACGGCCGATCCCACGTTCTTCCACTCGCTGCTGAACACGGTCGCCTTCGCCGCCGTCGTGGTTCCGGTGCAGGCCGGGCTCGGGCTGGTCCTCGCCGTCCTGGTGAATCAGAAGATCCGCGGCGCGGTGGCGTTCAGGGTCATCTTCTTCATCCCGGTGGTGACCTCGATCGTCGTGGTCTCGATCCTGTGGAAGTTCCTGTACCAGCCGGACGGGCTGATCAACTCCTTCATCGACACGATCACCTTCGGCGCCTGGCAGGGCATGGCGTGGCTGAACAACCCGAGCACCGCCCTCACCGCGATCATCGTGCTGTCCATCTGGCAGGCCGTCGGCTTCCACATGCTGATCTGGCTGTCCGGGCTGCAGACCATTCCCGGGGAGCTGTACGAGGCCGCGCGGATCGACGGCGCGGGGACCTGGCGGCAGTTCCGCGACGTGACGTGGCCGTGTCTGCGTCCGACCAGGGTGTTCGTGCTGATCACCATCACGATCGCCGCGCTCGGACTGTTCGTGCAGATCGACGTGATGACCCAGGGCGGGCCGGTGGACTCCACCTCGACGCTGGTCTACCACGCCGTCCGCATGGGCTATCGCCAGCAGCAGATCGGCTACGGATCGGCGCTGTCGCTGGTGTTCTTCGTGCTGGTGCTGATCGTCGCGTTGGTCCAGCGCTACCTGACCCGAGACAAGGACTGAGCCATGGCATCGCACACGGGCGAGCGCTCGCTGCGCCGCCGCCGGCGGCTCTGGATCTACCTGGCGATGGCCGGACTCGCCGTCTTCTTCCTGTTCCCGCTGGTGTTCATGTTCGTGTCCAGTCTCAAGCCCGACGGCCAGATCCTGTCCGACGTCGGCGGCTGGCGTGCGTTCCTTCCGGTCGGCGACATCAGCTTCCGCAACTACCTCGGTGTGTTCGACCGGGTTCCGGTCGGCCGGTTCCTGCTCAACTCGTTGTTCGTCACCACGGTCGTCGTGGTCGCGGGACTCGTGATCAACTCCATGGCGGGGTTCGCGATCTCCCGGATGCGCTGGACCGGCCGCGGGGTGGTGCTGAGCATCATCATCGCCACGCTGATCGTGCCGTTCGAGACGATCGCCGTGCCGATGGTCTACTGGGTCTCGCAGCTGCCGACCCTGCTGGTCCAGAACGGGCAGCTCGTCTACGACTTCGGCTGGCTGGACACCTACGAGGTGCAGATCATCCCGTTCATCGCCAACGGGTTCTCGGTCTTCCTGTTCGCCCAGTACTTCTCGACCATCCCGGCCGCGATCGACGAGGCGGCGCGGATCGACGGCGCCGGCTGGTTCACCATCTACCGGAAGATCGCCGTGCCGTTGTCGGGGCCGGCGTTCGCGACGGTCGCGATCCTCACCTTCCTGCCGGCCTGGAACCAGTACCTGTGGCCGAGCATGGTCGTGCAGGACGAGAACCTGCGGCCGGTCATGGTCGGCATGCAGTACTTCTTCCAGGACACCACCGCGTGGGGCGAGATCATGGCCTACACGTCGATGATCACGCTGCCGGTGCTCGTGGTGTTCCTCGCCTTCCAACGTGCTTTCGTCAGCAGCGTCGCCGCGAGCGGCGTGAAGGGCTGACGCGCGATCTCGTTCTCTCACACGACTTCTGAAAGGCTGTGGATGTTCGCGCTGCCCGAGTCCTGGGTCTGGGACTTCTGGTTCGCCGACGACGGCGAGCACTACCACCTGTTCTTCCTCTACGCCTCCAAGGCTTTGCGCGATCCGGACGCCCGCCACTACCGCGCCTCGATCGGTCACGCGGTGTCGACCGACCTGACGAACTGGACCCGGATCGAGGACGCGCTGGTCCGCGCTGACACCCCGGCGTTCGACGACCTGGCCACCTGGACGGGTTCGGTGGTGCGCCACCCGGATGGCACGTGGTTCCTGTTCTACACCGGCTCCACATCCGCTCCGGAAGGCAGGAACGTGCAGCGGATCGGCTGCGCGACGTCAGCGGATCTCGTGACCTGGCACCGTGTTCCGGAGAACCCGGTGCTGGCCGCTGATCCACGCTGGTACGAGACGCTCAACGCCGGCCTGTGGCACGACGAGGCGTTCCGCGACCCGTGGGTGTTCGCCGACCCGGACGGCGACGGCTGGCACATGCTCATCACCGCGCGCGCCGCCTCCGGCGAACCGTTCGAACGTGGCGTGGTCGGCCACGCGGTCTCGGAGGACCTGCGGCGCTGGGAGTTGCGCCCGCCGCTGACCGTTCCCGAGCCGCGGGGCTTCGGCCAACTGGAGGTCATGCAGGTCGAGGTGGTGGACGGCAGGCCGGTTCTGTTGTTCTCCTGCCTGGCCGAGCACGCCTCGCCCGACCGCAGGGCGACCGGGACGACCGGGGGAATCTGGGCCGCCCCTGCCGACGGCCTGCTCGGGCCGTTCGACATCGCGGCCGCAGAACCCGTCACCGACGACCGCTGCTACAGCGGGCGCCTGATCCGCCGCCGGTCCGACGACCGGTGGGTGCTGATCGCTTTCCACAACCGCGGCGAGCACGGCTTCGCCGGTGTCATCAGCGATCCCATGCCGGTGGCGTGGGACGGCAAACGCCTCAGCGTCATCGAATCCTAGAGATCTGGAGGTCGAATGAGCTCAACGACGAGCGGACTTCGCCTGCTGCGGATCGCCTTCGCCGCCGCACTCGTGCTGGCGACCGCGGCCGTGGGCCTGCCGAGTCCCGGTAGCGCCACCCCGGCGCAGGCCGCGGCCACATATCGCGCGCAGTACCACTTCACCGTGCCCGACCGCTGGAAGAACGATCCTCAGCGGCCGGTGTACCTCAACGGGAAATACAACTACTACTACCTCTACAACGCCGACTACCCGACCGAGGTCGGGACCGCCTGGCGGCTGGCGACGACCTCCGACGGGGTCGCCTTCGCGGATCAGGGCATCGCCGCGCCGAAGAAGACGAACGCGAACCACGACCTGTGGTCCGGATCCGCGGTCGTGGACACCGCGAACACCGCCGGTTTCGGCGCGGGTGCGGTGATCCAGCTCGTCACGCAGATGGATCACCCGACCCCTGCGCAGATCGCGAACGGCTCCGGGCCGCAGGCGCAGTTCCTGTGGTACTCGATCGACGGTGGCCGGACCTTCCGGCCGCACGGCGACACACCGGTGATCCCGAACGGCGGCCGCGGCGCCTTCCGCGACCCGAAGGTGGTCTGGGACGCCGAACGCGGACGGTGGGTCGCGGTGATCACCGAAGGAGACCGGATCGGGTTCTTCACGTCACCGGACCTCAAGACGTGGACCCGGCGATCGGAGTTCGCGAGCACCTACGGCACGCTCGAATGCCCGGACCTGTTCCAGATCCGCGCCGACGACGGCACCACGCACTGGGTCCTGGGCGTGAGCGCCAACGGCCGGGCGGCAGGGAAGCCGGAGACCTACGCGTACTGGACCGGCTCGTTCGACGGGAGTGCGTTCACCGCGGACTCGCCTGCGCCGCAGTGGCTGGACCACGGCTTCGACTGGTACGCCGGCGTCACCTGGGAGGACCAGTCCGCGCCGCTGGACCGGCGGTTCGCAATGGCCTGGATGAACAACTGGGCGTACGCGGACACCACGCCGACGAGAGCTTCCGACGGCTTCAACGGAACCGACTCGATCGTCCGGCAGATCACGCTGAAGCGCTATGCGGACGGGTATTCCCTCGCCTCTCAACCGACTTCGGCCCTGGCCTCGCACGCCGCGTCCGTGACGAACCTCGGCACCATCGAGGTCAACGACGGCCTGGTGCCGCTGGCGTACCACGGCACGGCGTACCAGCTGGAAACGGACGTCAGCTGGACCGAGCTGGACAACATCGGGCTGCAGCTGCGGGTGTCGGCCGACGGCACCCGGCACGCGGATGCCGGGATCTACCACGACTACAGCTACCTGAACCGGCGGCAGACCGGGCAGCCGGATCCTGGCGGGCCGCGGGGTGAGAGCAGCGCTCCGTGGAATCCGGCGAAGACCACCGCGCACCTGCGGATCCTGGTCGACCGGACCTCCATCGAGGTGTTCGTCGACGACGGCCGGTACGTGCACTCGAGCCAGGTGTTCGCCGATCCCTCGGACACCGGCATCAACCTCTATGCCACCGGCGGTAGTGCCACCTTCTCCAACACGACGATCACCGAGTTCAACGACCTGAACCAGCGCCCGGCCACAGTCCTCTCGGGGTTCGAAGGCTCCTCCTACGACCCCGGCTGGACCACCACCGGCAGCTTCACCGGCACCGGACCGCTGCCCTGGCACCTGCCGGGCATGGTCGGCAACGCGACGCTGGATACCTTCGCCGGCGGCGGCGACCCGGCCACCGGCACGATCACCTCACCGGCGTTCACCCTGGACCGCAAGCACCTGCACTTCCTGATCGCCGGCGGAAACCATCCGCACGGCTCGCCAGGGGAGACCACGATCAACTTGATCGTGAACGGCCAGGTGGTGCGAACGGCCACCGGGGACGACACGGGAGTGCTCAAACCACTCGACTGGGACGTCAGCGACCTGCAGGGGCAGAGCGCCCAGGTGCGGGTGATCGACCAGGCCACCGGCGCGTGGGGCCACCTCATGGTCGACCACCTGCTGCTGAGCGACTGAGCGGACAGACGGAGGCGAGGGCGGCGCGCCCGTCCTCGCCACTGTGCTCAGATCAGGTCCTTCCAGAACTCGACGGTGGTTTGGGGGTTCCAGGACGGGTCTCGGGCGGCGCTGACTGCTCGACCTCGGCGAGGTGACCGAGCACGGCGGCCAGGTAGTCCACCGGTTCCTCAGCACCACGAGTCAGCACCACGGCACGCCCGTCCTCTTCGAACGTCACCACTGCTCCGGGCCCCGGGTCCGGCCCGAGCCGATAGCCGCTTTCATCACCCAGTGCCGCCGCGAAATCGTCCCAGTCCTCGTGCTGGAACCCCTTGAGCCGGTTGACCCGCCGGATCTGGCGAGCCTTGTCCGCCGGCGGTGTGAAGACGAACAGCCTGCGGTGCGCCCCCAGCTCCCTGATCACCTGGAACTCGTACTGCAGCTCCGGCCAGTCACCCGGCGCCATGACCACGCACCGGGCCCCGGCGACCAGGTCGGCGAACTGCTCGCGCCACGAGTCGTCGGTGGCGTAGTGGCGGTCGAGCCCGTCGGGCGGGAGGTAGTCGCGCGGGTTGCCCAGGCCGTACCCGCGGCCGAGCCCATCAGCGATCGCCGGTGCGAAGTAGTCGTCGAACGGCATCGGCTCCGCGCGGCGGCTGAAGATCTTCCTGAGCTCCGGCCGGGCGCGCGTCTCCTCCTCGCCGCGTCGCCGGAAGCCGAACTGGCGGCGTTCGTTGCCGAAACCACGGATCCACACCACGGCCGGGCGCGGGTCGACCGGTGGCAGCGCGTCGATGCGGTCCGCTCGCCGTGCCGCGGAGTGGCACAGGGCCGAGAGCATCGCCATCGGCAGCAGCAACTGGATGCCGACCGTCGCGGGTTTGCCGTTCAGCAGCAGCGCCGCCATCACCAGCGGCGGTGTCACGGCCGCCAGGTTGCCCACTACCCGGAACGGAGTTCGTGGTCGCTGTCGTCTGCCGGACCGGACGAGCCGTGCGGGCAGCAGGTGCACGGCCAGAGCGAGCCCGCCCAACGCCGCCCCAACGCCGAGCATCATGGCGAGAACGACGAACGCGTCGTAAGCAGGACGGACCAGCACGGCGCCGAGGAACGCCCCGCCCAGCAGACCGACCAAGACGCTGATCATGAGGATCGCGGGCGTGACAGGGCCGGTGTAGCCCTTTGCCTGCGCCCGTCGCCACACCCGCATGAAGGTCGCGATCGCCAGGTAGGTCAACACCGCCGTCACGGCCACCGCTGCCGCGACGGCGAGCAGCGCGAGCACCACGCGGACCGCCACCGGCGTCTCCCCGACGTGAACCTCGACCTGTCCCAGCACGCGCGACTCCACCATCAGCGCACCGCCCCTCCCCGTGGCCGTGGACGAGTCCTGTTCTATGCCCGCCGCGCCCTCGCTCGGCACCGCTGAACAGAGGATTCGCCGAACGTGGCGTGGCCGGGAGGAATCGGGTCGTCAGGCTGTCCGTGCCCGACGATCCCCTCGCCGGAGCGGTCGACGGCTACCCGCGCCACGGCGACGATCCACTGAGGACACTCGCGTGACGGAGTTCAAGTTCAGGTCCACAAAGGACTTATGCGGCATGTTCGCGACGTGTCACGTGCCCGTGTTGCGGTATTGCCGGGCACACGCCGCCGGATGAGGTGTACCATTGCCGCCATCGGGGCCTGACTTCGTCAAATCTTCCCGAACCCCCTAGCGCCGTGCGGCTGCTGCAGCACCATTCACCGCGAGCACGCACAGGACGCAAAGAAAGTCGGAGCCCATGCAATCCCAGTACGTTTCCCGTGACGGCGTGCACGACCGCGGCGCGGATGATGCAGGTGTTGGATCCCATGACGGGACGCAGCCGACGGCCGCGTTCTCAGGGGACGGTCTCTTCAGCCACCCGGACATGGATCACCTCGACGCGAGGCCTGACTCGTCGCCCGACGGTGACCAGCGGTCCTACACCGGCTTGTTCCGCGAACCGGCTGACGCGCCGCAGCACCCCGGCGACACGGTCTGAACTCGTAGTTCGAGCAGTCGGCGTCAGCTCGGCCCGCCGTTGTGCGCTCACGGATCCGTGACGAGTTCGAACTCGGTGTCCAGCAGCCGTCGAGCGTCGAGATCGCCCCAGCCGGCGGCCTGCTCGAGCACGTCGGCGGCTTCGTCCTCATCGCCGTGCTCGAGCAGGAACGCGCCGAGGTGGTAGCCGGCGGCAGGCTCGCCGAGCTCGTCGGCCGTCCGGTACTCGCGTTCGGCGGCCTCGAGATCGTCGCGGCGACGGTGCAGGAACTTGGCGTAGTCGATGTGCGCCTGCTGGGCGTCCAGGTCGATGGCCACGCGCAGCAGCTGCTCTGCCTCGTCCAGGCGTCCCAGCTCGGCGTAGACCTCGGCGAGCGCGCAGTAGGTCGTCGGCCTGGCCGCGTCGAGGTGCTGCTCGGCGACGGTGAGCGCGGTGACGACGTCGCGCCGGTCGTGCAGGTGGGTGCGGACCAGGTTCGCGGGCGCCAGCGTGTCGCCCAGTTCGACGGCCCGCTCGAACATGCCCACGGCCTCGTCGAAGCGGCCCTGCTCGGCCAGGAACAACGCGAAGTTGTTCATCGCCTTGCTGTCGCCCGAGGCGACGGCGAGCAGGTATGCGTTCTCGGCGTCGTCGATCATGTCGAGGTCCGCCAGCACCTCGGCCAGCACGTCGGCGAGATCGTCGCGTCCCGTCGCGACCAGGGGACCGAGCAACTCGTGTGCCTCGATCAGCCGGCCCTGCTCGAGATACCCGAGGGCCAACAGCCGCGCGGCCGTGGGTTCTCCCGCCGCGACAGCCCGTTCGAGCACTTCGATCGCCCGCTCACGCGCTTGTTCGGTGCCGTTGTCGAGCAGTTCGGAGTCATGACGGCCCATCGGGCCTAAGTCAGGCTCACTCATTTGGTCACCCACAATCTGTGCGAAGGCTAACGCACTCGCGCCAGCTGGCTCACCACGCAGCGCCGCTCCCGTGTCGGCGCAAGGAATCCCGAAGCCGCAGGTCGGCGTGCCTGCGTCGCCGGAGCGAACAAATCTGTAGTGGCTGAGGTAGACATTCGCCTCTGGCTGGGTGTAGTGTTCTGCGTGTAGCGAGAGAGACAACGTCTTATCGGCACGGGAGATGACGAACTGCCCGTGGCAAGTGCAAGACGCAGCAAAGTCGGATACCAGAGAAGAAGGGGAGGGTCGCACGCCATCGGATCGCCCGCCGTCGGCTGAGTTCCGCCGGGCGGGTACCGCAGTTCCATCGGATTGGCAGGTGGTCTTCGGTTAAGCACAAGCAACGGTCCCCGCGGACCGCGCCCCTGGTGCGGATCACGCGGACAAAAGAAGCCGATCTCACGGTCGGTTGATGGAAGTGAAACCCACAAACCCTTGGGGCCCCGGTGCTACGCATCGGGGCCCCTCGTGACGCGGAGGCGCGATGACCCCAGAGACACCCCTTGACGATGACCACTACCCCGCCTACACCATGGGCCGCGCCGCGGAGATGCTCGGCACCACACCGGCGTTCCTGCGCACCCTCGACGAGGCGAAGCTGATCGAGCCGCAACGCTCGGCTGGTGGGCATCGCCGCTATTCGCGCATGCAGCTGCGCCTGGCAGCCCGCGTCCGCACCCTGATCGACGACGGCATCGGCCTGGAGGCCGCCTGCCGCATCGTCACCCTGGAAGACCAACTCGATGAGGCCAGGAGCCTCAACGCCCAGGCACCGCCCTCTCCGGCCCCCGGCGAGCCGTACCCGCCTCTGCGAGGTGTGTGACCACAGTGGATCGTCCTGAGTCCTCGTCCGAGAACTCAGGACGTGCGTGGGCAGGGGACCAGAGCCCACACAGACTTTCCCAGCGCACGTTGAACCACGCCCCACTGCTTGGCCAGCTGGTTCACGAGCACCAGTCCACGACCCCGTACCGAATCGGACGAGAGGGGTTGCAGGGCGGGTGCCGACGGTGATGCGTCCTCGACCGCGATCTGGACGACGCACGGCTCAGCCGACTTCCGCAGCCGCAGGCGCGCCGGGAACCGTGCGTGGTCGTAGACGTTGGCGACCAGCTCGGTGACGACCAGCAACACGTCCACGAGCTCATCCTGGTGGATGCCGGACAGCGAGGCCTCGGTCCATCGGCGCACCCGGCTGAGGTCGGCGACATCCCGGTCGAGCTCCAGCACTTGCGTCGCATCAGAGGAGGTCCTGCCGTTCGTCACTTCGTCCTCCTTGTGCATCACACCACCGAGCGAACTGGTCCCGAACATGCTCTTCGCACTGGGTTGGGTGCCCGCTCCTCGCGGTGGTGAACCGTCGCCCAGCCCACGGTTGGATCACCCAGCCGCAGGACAGCACCGGTCATGGGAAGCTGGCAGTCGCACGTGGTGCCGGTTGTACGTGGTGGGACGGAGGTGAAATGGAGAAGGACGGTAGTTCGTCGATCCGGCTGCGTGTCCTGGACGCGGTCACGGACGGGACGCTCAAGGAACTCGACCTCGACAAACTCCTCGAGGTGCTGCTGGAACGCTCTCGTGACCTGCTCGGAGTCGACACCGTCACCGTCCTGCTGATGGATCGCAGTGCCACGCAGCTGGTGGCGAGGGCGACCGCGGGCTTCGAGGAGGAGGTCTTCCAGGGAGTGCGCGTGCCGGTCGGCAAGGGCTTCGCGGGCCGCGTGGCCCAGTTCCGGGAGCCGCTCCAGATCGAACGCGTCGACGAGTCCACAGTGGTCAATCCGCTGCTGTGGGAGCACGGTCTGCGGGTGCTGCTCGGCGTACCGATGATCGCCGAGGGTGAGCTGACCGGTGTCCTGCACGTCGGCAGCACGACGTCGCGCCGGTTCACCGACGAGGAGATCGAGGCGCTGCAGCTCGTGGCCGATCGCCTCGCGGTAGCGGTCTACGTGGACCGGACCCGTTCCGAACGCGTCGCGGCGGCGATGTTGCAGGAAAGCCTGCTCCCCGCCCGTCTGCCGCGCACGGAGGGCTGGGAGCTGGCGGCCCGCTACGTCGCGGGCACGGAAAGCGGCGTCGGCGGCGACTGGTACGACGTGTTCGAGTTGCCCGGTGAGCGCTTGGGCCTGGTGATCGGCGACGTCGCCGGCAACGGACTGCGGGCCGCGGTCGTCATGGGACGGTTGAGGAGCGCGTTGCGCGCCTACGCGCTGGACTACGCGGATCCCGCGGAGGTTCTGGGCAAACTCGACCGCAAGGCCAGCCATTTCGAGCATGACACGATGGCCACGGTCGCCTACGGGATCATCGACAGGGCAACGGACCGGATGAGTCTCGCGGTGGCCGGACATCTGCCTCCCGCCCTCGCGGTGCCAGGCGACGAGACCCGGTTCGCCGATGTCCACGTCGGACCACCGATCGGTTTCGATCTGGGCAGCACCGGCCGCCGGAGCACCGTCGTCGAACTGCCGCCGGGATCCCTGTTCGTGCTCTACACCGACGGTCTCGTGGAACGCCGGGGGCAGGACCTCGACGTCGGTCTGGAGCGGCTGCGCAGGGCTGTCACCCCGGCAGGTCCTGAGGCAGCGTGCATTCAGATCATGGCCACGATGGTCGGTGACCGGCCGGCGACCGACGACATCGCTCTGGTGGCGATTCGCCACGAGTGATGGCGACACACATCGGGTAGCCATCAGCGACACGAGGAACTGGTGGTGATTCGCGGTGGCCGGACAGAACCCGCGCCGGGTGACGATGGTGCCGAACGGCCCGATGCTCGTCGAGGGACCGATCGAGATCGTCACCGACGACGGCATCACGCACACCAGTGACCGGTTCGTGGTCGCGGTGTGCGCTTGTCGCCGCAGCAAGCGCTATCCGTTCTGCGACACCAGCCATCGCAAGCGGGTCCGCAGTGACGACGCGTCCGCCTCCCACGAGGACAACAGGTGATCGGCGAGGCGTGACTCCAGGTGCTCCGTCGCCTGGATGCCGAACACCACGTCCGCCCTGAGCGACGGCTCCTGCTCCAGCAGCGAGCCGATCACGTCGTTTCGCATGATCTGCTCGTGCACGGCGTCGGCCTCGATGTGCTCGGTGAAGAACTCGGCACAACGCGGGTCGGCGTCCAACCGCGTCAACGCCTGCGCCATGCGCTGCGCACTCGGTCCCGTGGTGATCTCGGCGGCGGCGAAGTGGCCGACCAGCGCGCCGCGCAACGACCGGTGCAGGCCGAACATCGACATCATGTTGACGATCGTGATGGCCGGTGCCGGCACGTCGTCGAAGTAGTGCAGGTACTCCGCCGACATTCCCGCGCCCTCGAGGAGATCGGCGTACAGGCGTGAGTGCATCCGGTCGGCCCGGCCGCCCCCGTACTCGTCGAACTCCACCGCCACCAGAGCGGCCTTCGCCTTGCCCCGCAAGCGCGGAATCACCCACGCGTGCGGGTCTGCCTCCTTGTGGTGGTAGACCGAACGATGCGCGAAGTACTCGCACATCTGGTCCCAGGTTCCGTTGTCCCGCAGGTGGTGTGAGACGCCGCTGCCCGGAACGTGCTCGACCAGAATCGCTTCCAGAGTCCCGTCGAGATCGTCCCCGCCGTCCACATCGGACCGCAGCCGGTCGAGGAAGACGCGTTCGATCTGCGCGCGCAGACGCAGCAGCTCAGGATCCCACTCCCACGCAGGGTCCACGCCGTCGAAACCGCGATAATGCAGTTCGTACAACGTGTGCAGGGCGACGGTGAGGTCCTCGCCGTACGGATCGGCGGCCTCGAACACGATCTCGCGTCCGTCCGGTTCACCGTTCAGCGCGGCGACGACACGCTCGGACAAAGGGCCGCGAGGCGAAGGAAGTTGCACCCACCTGTCATACCCGCCCAGTGACGAGCCCATGCACGAGCGCCAGCTCGTCGCGTTCCTCCAAAGCGGACGTCACGTGTTTGAGCAGGTCGTCGAGCAACGCGGTCGCGGGCACCCGGCACTCCCGCCACGGGTCCACGCCGACGCCGTCGATCCCGTGTCTGGAGGCCGTCCACACCGCGGCGGCGAGCACGTCGTCCCGCACCGCGGGCGGTTCCTTCCCGGCGAGAACGTCCTCGTGAGCGGTGTGCACGAGCGCACGGGACAGTGCCGCCTGCAGCACCGCGTCGTCCACCTCGGCGGCCGCGTCCGCCACGCGGAACTCGACGGTCGGCAGCGTCGTCGCCAGGCGCACCAGCCAGAACGACTGCGCCCGGTCCACGAGCGTCCCGCAGGCCACCATCCGGTCGACGTGGGCGTCGTACTCCTCCGCGTCGGAGAACAGCGGAGGCACGCCCGCTCCCGGGAACCGCGACTGCAGCACCGTCCGCCAGCTCGCGTAGCCGCGGTCGGGGGAGTTGGCGGACAGGGCCAGCAGCGTGGGCAGCCACGGCCGCACGTGGTTCAGCACGGCCACCGCGGTCTCGCGGTCCGGCACGCCGACGTGCACGTGACACCCGGAGGCCTCGTAGTCCTCGACGACGCCCGCGTAGGCGGCGAGCACGCGGTGATACCGCGCACCGTCCGTGACGACCGGACGCGTGGCGGGTTTGATCGGCGTACCACGGGAAAGCAGCTCGAGGCCCTCCTCGCGCGCAGCGTCCGCGACCATCGCGCGGGCGTGCGTGAGGGCCTCGCCGAGCCTGGCCACGCTGGTGCACGGTCCGGTCGCGGCCTCGACCTGGGTTCCGGCCAGTTCGGCGTGGAAGTGGGTCAGATCGGTGTGGTGCAACCGAGCGAGCACAGCGTTCGCGCGCATGACCGTGCGCTGGGAGGCCGGATCGAAGAGCAGGAACTCTTCTTCCACACCAACGGTGTCGGCGCACGCGTCTGGCAAGTGACCGTCTCCGCTCTTCCTGGACGTTGCGAACTGCGGTTACCCGTACGGGGCAGGCACGAACCGCCACGGGCAACTCAAGCGTGGCCTGGGCCGACCGTGCTCGCGGTTCGCGGCCTCGTCGTGCGAAGAGGGCCCCGATCTCCGCGGAGATCGAGGCCCTCGTACAGCCGTGTCAGGACCGGACTTCGCCGGCAGCATCGCGGCCGTGCTGAGCCACGTCCTGAGCGGAGGACTTGCCCTGGTCGGCCGTGGTCCTGACCGCGTCCGTGGCAGTCTGCTTCACCTCGCCCGCGGCATCGCGGACGTCCGACGTCATGTCCTCCTTGAGGTGTTCGGCGGATTCGGTCAACGACTGCCTGACGGGCTCGATCACGTCGCTCGCCCGGTCACTGGCTTCGGCCACGAACTGTTGTTCGGCCCGGGATCTGGGCAGGAGTGAAGCGATCAGCAGGCCGCCGCCGAACGCGACGATGCCCGCCGCGATCGGGTTGCCCTGCGTCTGACGCATCGCCTGACGTGGGGCGTCCTGCACTGCTTCCACGGCGCGACCGGCGTTGTCCGCGACGGTTTCTTTCGCCTGGTGTGCGTGGTCCTGCACGGTCGAGGTGGCGTTGGTGGTGCCCATGATGTTGTCCCTCAACGAGGTGAGGCCGTTCCGGATCCGCTGCGTGCGACGCTGCGCGATGCGGCGCGGACTGGTGCGGTCGACGAGACGGTTGGCGTCGTCGACGAGGTCGGCCCTGGTGTGGTCGATCTCGCGCCTTATTTGGTCGGGTGTCGCGCCCATTCGGCGTCCTCCTTCAGGGATTCGACAGTGCGTTCAGGTTTGGGCGCCACCTGGCGGAGCTTGGTGCGGCCGGTGCTGTACAACGCGAAGCCGGCGATGCCCCACAGCGCGGCGACGATCAGGGCCGCCCAGCCGAGAGGCAGGACGGCGCCGAGCGCGAAGACCAGGGCGAGACTGAGCAGCACCGCGGTCATGTACCCGGCGAAGCCGGCGCCGGCGAGCATGCCGCCCGCCTTGCCCGCCTTCTTGGCTTCTTCGCGGATCTCGGCCTTGGCCAGTTCGAGTTCCTGGCGCATCAACTGGGAGAGGTCCTGCGCCAGTTCCCCGACGAGCTCTCCGAGCGACTCACGTTCGGCGGGAGCGGGAGGCAGACCCGTGTCAGGGCTGGACATACCGCGCACCTCCGGAGGGCACCGGATCCGGCGAGTACGGTTCCCGCAGCGCCGGATTCTGTTCGGTGCCGATCGCACCTCGTTCCTCGAAGGACGGAGCGGCGGCCGGCGCGTCCAGTTCATGGGCGGGCGCCGCGGGCGTTGCCGCGAACTCGGGTTCCGGTGCCGGTCGAGGCGAAGCGGCGGGCTGCTGACCGGTCGCGCTCTTCGCGACGCGGCCGACGAGGAACCCGGCCACCGCCGCGCCCAGCAGGAACGCGCCTGGCCGCCGCCGGGCGAAGTCCTGCGCGGAGTCGAGCAGGCCGCGGGCACCCCGCTCCTCCAGGTACCGCGCGGCCTGCCTGCTGGAGTCGGCGATCTGGCGCACGGCGCCTGCCGACATGGAGTCCTGCGAGGCGCCGTCGGCCATGGAGTTCAGTTCGTCGGCGATCCTGCCCAGCTGGGTGGACGCCTTCCTGGCCTGCTGTTCGGCTTCCTCGGAGATCCTGGTCCGCGCGTCGTGCAGCACGTGGTTCGCCTGTGTCCTGGCCTCCTGCGCCACCTGCCCGAACTGGTCCTGAGCGGTCGCCCGCACCTCCTCGGCGGCATCCTTGGCGTGGTCCATCACCGCGGCGCCTTCCTGCTTGGCGGTGTCACGAACACCGCCCATCTGGTTCTCGGTCACGACTGGCTCCTCAATGTCGACGGGTGCTCGCAGTGCGAGCTACCCCACGCAACCCGGTGCAAACCAGGTCGAGGCGGCGGAAGTTATTGCGAGACAAGGGTTTTGCGAGAAAGTTCGGGGGTAGATGCGCACCTCGGCGAACTCGGGGGCCGTTCCGGCGCTACCTGGCGTCCCGGGACGTCAGCAGGGTCAGCATTTCCGGCAGGTCGAAGAACCGGGCCACGTCCAGAGCGGATCGGGTCCCGAGGGCGGGATCCGCTCCCGCGTCCAGCAGAAGCTCGACCGTGCGCTCGGAACGGCGGAAGACCGCCGCCCCGAGCGCTGTCTGTCCCCGGTCGTTGACGCGCCCGGTGTCGGCGCCTCGCTCCAGCAACGCCGCGACGGTGCCGGGGTGGTCGTGATACGCGGCCAGGACGAGCAGGGAGTCGCCCGCGCTGGTGGTGAGGTTCACCGGGATCCCCGCGTCGATCGCCTCGGCCAGCCGGTCGGTGTCGCCGGTGCGGGCGAGGTCGAACATCGACCGCAGGATAGCGAGTTCCTGCTCGGTGAGCGCGTTGGTCACGACCGGACTCCTCAGGCGATCGTCGCGGGGAAGCGTTCCCACACCCGGTGGGCTTCGAGGAGGATGGTCATCTCCTTGAGGACGTCCGACGGGTCGTCGCCGATCACGATTCCCGGCTCGGTGCCGTACCCGGCCGCCTCGACGGCGGTGCGTCCGGTGCCCCACGCGCCTACGGCCTTCGCGTGGCGGAAGCACTCCTGGATCATGAGGACGATGCGGGGATCGACGGCGGTGCTCGGTGCGCCGGCTTTCGCGTCCCTGGCAGGCACGGCGTCCGGTCCGGGCGGTGGGCTGCCCGCGAGCAGCAGGGCGTCGAACTCGACCGATCGCGCGGTGAGTAGCGTCCGCTGGGCGACCAGGCCGCTGTCGGGGGTGAGCGGTCCGCCGGTGGGGGCGATCAGCAACGGGACCATGCCACCGGCCAGGATCGTCTCGCGGACCGTCCGCACGCCGTCGAGATCGGCCGGATCGACCACGATTCCGATGATGCGCCCGTCCGTCGGCCAGGTCCGCCCGATCTGCGACAGGGCAGGGCTCGGCGTGACCTTCCTGGGCCGCACGGTGGCGCTGGGGACGGGCAGTCCGAGTCCGATGGCCACCTCCTTGCACAGCACCGGGTCGACGTTGGCCAGCACTCGCAGCTGGCGTTCCTTGATGGCCTGCTCGTAGCACTTGCCGAGTTCGAAGGTGAACGCGCGCACGACGTGCTCCTTCTCGATCGGCGAGAGGCTCAGCCAGAACAACCTCGGTTGGGTGTAGTGGTCCGCGAACGACGTCGGCGACTGCCGGATCTTCACCGCCTTCGGCAACGGCTGGGCCACCTCGACGAACGGCCGGTCCTCGACTCCCGCCTCGAACGGATTGCCGCCGTCGAGGGAATTCGGCCGGTAAGGGGCGACACCGGCGTGTACAGCGTGCTGGTGGAACCCGTCGCGCAGCATGTCGTTGACCGGCACGTGCGGGCGGTTGATCGGGATCTGGTTGAAGTTCGGACCGGCCAGCCTGCTCAGCTGAGTGTCCAAATAGGAGAAGAGACGGGCCTGGAACAGCGGGTCGTCGGTGACGTCGATGCCGGGCACCAGGTTTCCGAGGTGGAACGCGACCTGCTCGGTCTCCGCGAAGTAGTTCGTGGTGTTGCGGTTGAGCGTCAGCATGCCGACCGGCTGCACCGGGGCGAGCTCCTCCGGCACGATCTTCGTCGGGTCGAGCAGATCGATGCCCTCGAACGTCTGCCGAGGCGTGTCGGGCAGGACCTGCAGGCCGAGCTCCCACTGCGGGTACGCGCCGGACTCGATGGCGTCGGCGAGATCGCGGCGGTGGAAGTCGGGGTCGATGCCGTTGATCATCTGCGCCTCCTCCCACACCAGGGAGTGCACGCCCAGCTTCGGCTTCCAGTGGAACTTCGCGAGCGCGGTCTCGCCGTCGGCGTTGACGAGGCGGAACGTGTGGACGCCGAAGCCCTCCATCGTGCGGTAGGACCGGGGGATGCCGCGGTCGGACATGTTCCACATGACGTGGTGGGTGGCTTCGGTGTGGGTGGACACGAAGTCCCAGAACGTGTCGTGCGCGCTCTGCGCCTGCGGGATCTCGCGGTCCGGGTGGGGCTTGCCGGCGTGGATGATGTCCGGGAACTTGATGCCGTCCTGGATGAAGAAGACGGGGATGTTGTTGCCCACCAGGTCGAAATTGCCCTCCTGGGTGTAGAACTTCGTCGCGAACCCGCGGGTGTCGCGAACGGTGTCGGCCGAACCTCGTGAGCCCAGCACGGTCGAGAACCGCACGAACACCGGTGTCTCGACGCCGTCGCCGAGGAAACCGGCCTTGCAGACGTTCGAGGCCGTGCCGTAGCCCACGAAAACACCATGCGCGCCGTACCCGCGAGCGTGGACGACGCGCTCCGGAATGCGCTCGTGGTCGAAGTGCATGACCTTCTCGCGCAGGTGGTGGTCCTGCAGCAGCGTTGGTCCGCGCTCTCCGGCCTTCAACGAGTGGTCGGTGTCGTACAGCCGTGCGCCGGCCGACGTGGTGAGGAAGTCGCCCTGCTGTCCGTTGGCCGACTGCGGTGCGCCGGTAGGAGCTCCTGTCGGCGACACCGTCTCCGGCCCGGTCTGGTCCGGCTTGGGCGGCAACGGTCCGCGCGGCTCGGTCGGCTCCTCGAGCGACGGCGGCTCGCTGCCAGGGGCACCGGGGATCGGCGGGTTCACCAGCTCGGTGACCTTGTCCACCGCCTTTTCGAGCGCTGCCTTCACGAGCTTGCCCGGCTTGTGGGTAGCCACTGCTTCCTCCTCGGGGCGGGAAACCTACGACTGGCAATACCCGCGCTCCGGCCGGATAAGCGTCGAAAGCTGTGGCTCATGGCAAGTGGCCTCGTACGCGATCTGGCGTACGAGGCCACGTCCTCGTGTTCATCGGGCCCACGCATCACCTGCCTTCCGTGACGGAGGGGAGCGCTGCCGAGCAGGCCTGCCGGTCGGAACGTGGTCCTGCCCGTGCGGGTGGAGCACGTCCCGGTACGGCGTCGGCGGGACCGGTCGGCGTGGTGCTGGGGAGAGCGGGGGCTCTCCCCAGTTCGCCGCGATGATCTCGTCGAACTCGGCGCGCACAAGGTCCTCGTCCTCGCCCACCAGCGCGAGGAACTCCTCGTCCAGCGTCCGCGTGGCCATGACCACCCCTGGTCAGGCGTCGATCTGTTTCACGTCCTGCTCGGTGTTCGTGATGGCGATCCTGCGCGGCTTCGCCTTCTCCAGCACCGGGATCCGCAGGGTCAGCACACCCGCGTCGTAGGCGGCCTGGATGCGCTCGGTGTCGAGAGTGTCGCCGAGGAACAGCTGGCGGGAGAACACGCCCAGCGGCCGCTCCGCGACCTGCATCTCGACGTCGTCGCCGGTGATGGCCGGGCGCCGCTCCGCCTTCACAGTCAGCACGTTGCGCTCAACGTCCAGCTCGATCGCCTCCGCGGACACGCCCGGCAGGTCGAACGCCACCACGAACTCGTCGCCCGAGCGGTAGGCGTCCATCGGCATCGCCGTGGGCCGTGACCACGTGCCCGGTCCGGTGAACACCTGCTGCGCCAAGCGGTCCAGCGCCCGGAACGGGTCAGTGCGCATCAACATCCGGCACCTCCTCGATGTTTCGACTGCTGTCAACGCGCACCTCGATTGTAGGATGTCATCGGAACGACGACAAGATGGATTGTCGTCAAAAAGACGACGGGAGCCGAACCGCAGTTCACCAAGGCGATGCGATCACGCTGATGATCACGTCGTTGATCGGCGTGGGGTTCGGCGCCGGATGGTGGTTCTCCGGCGCGGTCGCGGTGTCCGGCGGTGGGACCGTGCTGATGGTCCTGGGTGTGGTGATCGCCGCGGGCCTCGCGGGCTGGGTGTTCCGCTTCAGCCGGTCCGCGGGGCAGCTGCCTTCCGGCGGCGGACGCGAGGACAGCCCGTTCGGCAAGACGTACGGCATCGCGGTGCTGCTCATGGTGGTCGCGATCTTCGCGGGGTCGCGGCTGCTGACGGTGCTCGACCTGCCGCAGGCGGTGCCCGCCTGGGTGCTGTTCGTCGTCGGCGCGCACTTCGCACCGTTCGCGAAGCTCTTCGGTTCCACCAGGTTCCTGCTCCTGGCGGCGGTGCTGTGGGGCACGGTCGTGGCGGGCCTGCTGGACGGGCGGAAGCTCGCCGCCCTGGCTCAGCGATCTGTCGCCTGACCGGGTCAGCGGAGGCCGGACTGGGGAGTCGGTTCCAGCCGCACCGTGGACTCGGCTCCGCTCAGCAGTGCCGACACCGTGTCGACGACTGCCGCGCATCGGGGGTGGCTGTGGACGGCGTCCAGGACCCGTTCGCGGTCTGCTGCGTCCTCGAAACGACGGATCCAGACGAAGCTGTCCTCGTCGCCGGCCACGGTGAAGGAGCCGACCACGGTCATGCCCATCTCCAGGTGCAGGGGGATGACGGTCCCGTCCATGTACAGCGCCAGTTCGGCGCCGAGGCCGGCGCGGGCGTGTTCGGTGCGGATCTCGTAGAACATCGAGTTCTCCTCGTCGGCCGTCAGGACATCGATGCGGAGCGTTGGGCGGCGAGCGCGTAGACGTCCGGGGATCCCTCCCACGGGCAGGTGCGCCGCACGGCCCAGTGGGTGATCAGCCAGCGTCCGCCGAGCTTGCGCAGCTTCAGCTGCCAGTACCCGCGCATGGTGCAGTGGTCGACAACGCCGGGGTCCGCGGGGACGTGGTGGTAGGCGACCACGTGGGCGCGGCACTCGGCGTCGTCGCCCGACAGGCGCACGTCCAGGTTGGACGTGGCGTGGTGGGTGCAGTCGAAGCCGGTCAGGGTGTTGCTCGCCAGCGCGACCAGATCGGTGGCCGCCGTGGTGGTAGGTGGTGTGCCGAAGTGGTGGGTGGACAGGTCCAGCAGCACTTCGTCGGCGAGCAGCCGGCGCAGCGCGGCCCAGTCCCTGTCGTCCTGGGCGTGGGCGAGGCCGGCGACGACATCGGCGACGGCTGCGCGGTCGACCAGTTCTTCAAGTGTGTTCACGGCCGCACCTCCGCGCGTTCGATCAGCGGCAGCACCAGGCGGCTGGGATGCGCCGGTCCGTGGTGGACCCGGTTGACGGCGACGGTCAGGTCGTCCTCGGTGTCGGTGGCGATGGTGCCGCCGGTGTTCGTGTTGCGGTCGTAGCGGGGGAAGTTGCTGCTGGAGACTTCGAGCCGGATGCGGTGTCCGGCGAGGAAGACGTTCGAGGTGACGCCTGCGTCGATGGTCAGTTCGTACACCGTGCCCGGTTCCATGAGCGCCGGGTCGGTGAGGGAGTCGCGGTAGCGGGCGCGCTGGATGCCTTCGCACAGCAGGATTGCGCGGCCGTCGGGGTGCACGTCGACGAGTTTGCCGGTGAAGTCGGTGTCCGGCGCCGAGCTGGAGACGTGCAGCACGAGAGTGACGTGCCCGGTCACTTCGATCGGGCGCTCGAGGACGTCGGTGGTGAAGCACAGCACGTCGTCCCGCGCTTCGACCGCGGCCTGGTCGGCCGGACCGGGGTAGGCACCGGACGCGCCGGCCAGCACGGTGCCACCCAGCGTGGGAACAGGACGGCATGGATCGTGGAGACAGGTGTCCGTCGCCTCGACCCGCACGCCATCGCGTGTCAGGACTCCGTCGCCCGTGGCGGTGTTGGCGCGACCGCCACCGGCGAGGAAGAAGTCGGTGTAGCTGGTGTCCGGCAACGGCCAGTCCTGCTCGTCGCGCCACCGGTCGATGCCCATGACGAAGATCCGGACGCGGTGGGTGTCCGCGGGAGTGTCCGTCCGGCCGCGGACCCAGCGGTCGAAGAACCTCAGGTGCTCGCCGGTGACGTCGGCGGCTTTGATGCTGCCGGCGAGGCCGAACGACCGGTCCGGGAACGTGCCGAGGTCAGCGCCGTCGGGGTGGGCCCAGGGGCCGACGACGAGCCGCTGGCCGTCACGGGCCGAGGCGCTGCCGCCGTGGTTGCGCATCATCGTGTACGACCGGATGGTTTCGCCGATGAACACGTCGTACCAGCCGCCGATTTGTAGTGCCGGTACCAAGATGTCGCCGCAGTGGTCGATCGGGGCGACCTCCTGCCAGAACGCGTCGTGTTCAGGATGGCCGAGCACGTCGCCGAACCACGGAAGGTTGCGCGTCACGGCGTCTAGCCCGGAGAGCGGCAACGGATCGTGCAGCAGCCGAGGATCGTCCACACTGGACAGGAGTTTCTGCGCGTCGGCAGGGTCACCGCGGCCGTCGGCGAGATCTCGGCGCAGGTTGCGCAGCGCCGAAAGGGTGCTCCACGTGAGCACTGCGTCCTGGGACAACGCGCCGCCGGGGGAGTACCAAGGTGCGTGGTACAGGTCGGCGGAGCTCATCACGGGTGCGATGGCGCGCAGTGCCGGTGAGGCGTGCGCGGCCGCGAGCCATTGGGTGAAGCCCATGTAGGACCCGCCCCACATGCCGACCGTGCCGTCACACCACCGTTGCTCGGCCAGCCATGTGAGGGTGTCGGCACCGTCACGGCTTTCGTGGGTGCCCGGCACGAACGTTCCGGATGAGCGAGAGGTCCCGCGGACGTCCTGCGCCACCACCGCGTATCCGGCTTCCACGAACGCGAACACGTCCGGCAGCTTCGGGTTGCCGTACGTTCCGGCGTCGTCCTTGCCGTAGGGAGTGCGAATCAGCAGAACGGGGAAGGGGCCTGGACCTTCGGGTAGCCACACGTTCGTGGCGAGGGCGATGCCGTCGCGCATCGGCACGGTCAGGTCCACGTCGACGGAGAAGCTCATGCCCGCACCTGGTCCTGGGCCGAATTCTGGGGCGTGATCATCCAGTGGCTGAACGCGGCGTAGTGCCGGGCGAACTCCTGTGGTGTGGGAGCGTGCTCAACCGCCGCGGACAGTTCCGCGACGCGGGCGTACCGCGGCATCCGGTCGGCCTGGTAGGCCGCCAGTGCTGCGGGCACGTCGCCGGTCCCGGCGAGCAGGCCGCCGAGCAGGGCGGCGTCCTCGATGCCCAGCGTCGCACCGGCGGTGATGTGCGGCGACATCGCGTGTGCGGAGTCCCCTGCCAGTGCGACCCGTGCGGAAACCCAGTGCGGCAGCGGAGGTACGAGCATGACCTGGTTGTGCAGGATCAGCTCTTCCGGCGTCGCGCCGATCAGTTGAGCCAGGACTCCGTCCGGGCCGTCCTCCAAGTGGAGGGCGCGCTCCAACGCCTGCTGCTTGCGGGTACCGGTCAGTGGTGGTGACTTGAACTGGTTCACCAGCCAGTAGACGCCGCCGTCGTGGGTGCGCACGTACCCGCCCCGGCATCCGTCGGTGCCCAGGATCAGCCGGTTCCCCGCAACGGCGATGCCGTCGGCCGGAACGACCGCGCGCCAGACCTGATGGCCGCGGTGCTCCTGTGCCGGAGCGCCCGGCACCAGCTGCGTGCGCACCGCCGAGTACACCCCGTCCGCTCCGATGAGCACGTCCGCTTCCGCGCTGCTGCCGTCGGTCAACCGCACAGTGACACCGCCGGCGTGTTCCTCGTACTCGCGGAACCCCGTGCTGAGACGGATGTTCTCGCGTCCCACGGCATCGGCGAGCAGATCGTTCAGCTTCGCGCGGTGCGCCAACAGGTACCGGTGGTCCTCGACACCGAACTCCGGGGTCTCGAGCAGGCGCCCGGCGGGGTCGTGGAAGTACATCTCGCTGGGTTTGCCGATGGCGCGCACCTGCTCACCGATGCCGAGCTCGTCGAACACCGCCAGCGCGTTCGCCCAGAGCCCCAGCCCGGCACCGGCCGCGCGGATCTCCGGCGCCTGCTCGCAGATCACCACGTCGATCCCGGCCCGGCGCAGGGCGATTCCCGTCGTCAGCCCGACGATTCCGGCGCCGATCACCACAGCCCGCGTCACAGTCGTTCCCTCGTCATGTGCTTGTCCTCCAACGATTTCTTCCTGCTTTCGACAGTAGGAGCGATACCGGATTAACTCCAGTGCAACTCTGGCAAGGAACAATTTCGGATGTGATAATCGGTGAGTGGACTACATCGATCTGAATCTGATCGAGGCGCTGGACGCGCTGCTCGCCGAGAACAGCGTGACCAAGGCCGCTGCCCGGCTGCACACCTCGGCGCCGGCGATGAGCCGGGCCCTGGCCCGGTTGCGCCGGGTCTTCGACGACCCGCTGCTCGTGCGGGCCGGGCGCGATCTCGTGCCCACCCCGCGGGCGCTCGAACTGCGCGGTGAGGTGCACGCGATCGCCACCAGAGCCCGAGCGCTGTTCGCGCCGTCCACCACCGCCGATCCGCGAACCGCGGTGCGCATGTTCGACCTGCAGGTCACCGACATGCTCTCCACGACCTTCATCCCCGCGCTCATCGACGACCTGCGCGAGCAGGCACCCGGCATCTCGTTGCGGCTGCGGCCGGAGAACCTCGAGGACACCCCGGCCCTGCGAGAAGGCTTGGTGGACCTGGAGATCGGCAGCATCCGCCCCGGCGACTCGGAGATCCACTCGGAAGCGCTCGTCACCGAGACGCTGATCGGCGTGGTGCGGCCCGGCCACCCGCTCGCTGCGGCGAAGAAGGTGACGCCGCAACGGTTCGCCGAGGCCGATCACATCGTCGTGTCACGGCGTGGCCGGGCACACGGTCCGATCGACGAACAACTGGCAGAGCTGGGACTCAACCGGCGCGTGGTGGCCGTGGTGCCCACGTTCGCGAGCGCGCTGTTCCTCGCCTCGGAGACCGATGTCGTCTGCATCGCCCCGGCCCGGCTGGCACGCCGGATGCTGAACACGTTGGGGCTCCGCACGTTCCCGATCCCCCTTGCACTGCCGTCGGTGACCGTCGCCATGGCGTGGCATCCGCGCAACCACCACGACCGCACGCACCAACTGCTGCGCGAGCGCGCCCGTCACATCATGGCCACCGCCGCCGCGGAGGGCGTCAGTCGGTGACCTGCACGGCGGGATCTCCGCGGTGGCGCAGGCGGCGCACGACCTCGACGAACCCGGTCACCACCAACGCGAGACCGACGCCGACGGCGATCGCCAGGAGCGTGTTCTCCTGGAACAGCACGCCGCCGAGGTAGCCGGTGAGCGCGGTGTAGGCGCTCCAGGAAGCGGTGGCGAACGCGACGAACAGCACGTACCTGCCGAGCGGGAAGCCGACGAGGCCGGTGGACAACGTGGCCAGGTAACGCCCGACCGGGATGAAGCGCGTGGTCACCAGGATGAAGCCGCCGCGGGCGTCGAGCTCGCGGGTGAACCAGTCGTGCGCCGCGCGGCGTTTGGTGCCAGGCGGGAGACGCTTGAGCAAGCGCGTGCCGAACAGCCGTCCTGCCGCGTACGGGACCATGTCGCCGAGGAAGGCGCCGAGTGTCGTGGCGGCGATGACGAGCACGATGTCGGTCTGCCCGGTCGCGGCGTAGACGCCCGCGACGATCACGACGGGTTCACTCGGGATCAGGGGCAGGAACGAGTCCAGAAAGGACACCGCGATCAGCACGGCGTAGAGCCACGGCGAGGAGATGAGCGACTCGGTGAGCCGCAGCCAGTCGATCACGAAGGATCCTTTCGTGAATGGTCGTGAGGCCCGACGACGATCTCCGAGGACACGGCGCACGACACGCGGGCGACCACGCTGGAAAGACGTTCCTCATCGGTCAGCACGGAGTCGCGGTGCTCGACCCCGCCTGCCAGGACTGCCAGGCGGCAGGTACCGCACACCCGAAGCCCGTCCGGAGCCCAGACCGCGGTGAACGGCAGGGAGATTCCGGTGAGGTCGGCGGAGAACTGTTCCAGGTGAATCCGGCTCGCGCGCCAGTGAGCTGTCAGCGTTCGCACGGCTCGCATGAGCGGAGCAGGGCCGCAGCAGTAGACACGCACGTCGTCGTCCGGTTCGGCCAGATGTGGCCACAGGTCGAGCAGACCGTGGTCGTCACTGTGGTGCACGGTGTCCTCTGGGCCGCTGAACTCGTGCAGGAACGGGGTTTCCTCAGCGGACTGCGTCATGTAGAGCAGCCGCACAGCCGGATGACCCTGAGCGCACAACCGGCGCACCATCGCCCGGATCGGGGTGATCCCGATCCCGCCGGCGATGAACAGGTACCGGGGCGAAGGGTGCAGCGGGAACCTGTTGACCGGTGCGGACACCCGGAGTTCGGTGCCGACCGCCACGTCGTCGTGCATGCTCGCGGAACCACCCCGGCCGGCGCGGTCGCGCCGCACGCACACGACGTACTCCCGGGGCTCGCCGCCGCCCGGATCGACGAGGCTGTAACTGCGTTTGTGCCCGGCAGGGGTGCTGCTCCCAGGGCGACCTCGGTCGCAGCACAGCGCTTGGTCCGATGCGCGACTCCAGATCGCGGACCGAGGCCGTGTTGACCACCGAGACCCAGTTCATCGGTCCGTCCCCGGCGATGTTCGCGTCGGTGAAGCGCCTGCCCGGTTCCCCGCGCGAGCACCGGCACCACATCCGCCGGCAGGTCGAGCACGCGGGCGAAGAACCGCATCGCGGCGGCGATGCCTTCTTCCGTGCGCAAAGCGGCTTTCAGTGCCTCGTGTCCGGCCACTTGTGCGGTGAGGACATCTGTCTCCACGTCGAAGTGCGTGTCGAGACCGGAGAGGCGATGGTCCGAGACCAAAGCGAAGAACTCCTGCTTCGACAGCCCCGTCCGTGTCCCAGGTCGATACCCGCCGTCCGGCCGTGCGAACGCGAGCATCCGGTCGTGCGGAATCCCTTCTCCCGGCCGGAGCGCGACCTGGTTCAGTGGCTGCGCGCTGAGCGCTTTCACCGGGTAGCGGAACAGGTCCCGCACCGCGCCTTCGATGCTCACCACGGCGGCGACTCCGCCCAGGCCGTGGACGATGGCAGGGTTGTACGCGCGAATTGATGGGGGAACACGAATTTCTCGCTTTTCTGTCACTGCTCGACAATGGCGATCGCCGTGAGCCTCCCTTTTGAAACTAGGCAGGGATCAATGTGGCGACAAGTGCGTTCTCGGCAATGATGTGTTCGCCCTGGCGCAATCGGAGCGGGCATCGGGCCCCGGCGGGCGGGTAGCCGTGGATCGTGGGACCGACTATGGTCTCTGCCATACTCCCGAGTCAGGGGGAAGGCGCGATGAGCGAGCAGGACAGGCGGGGCACCAAGCAGCGGATGCTGGACAGCGCGGTTCTGCTGCTGCGAGAACGTGGTGCGGCCGGCGTGACGGTCGACGCGGTGCTGGCGCACAGCGGTGCGCCGCGGGGTTCCGTCTACCACCACTTTCCCGGCGGCAGGAACGAGATGGTCCTGGGCGCGGTCCGCCAGGCCGGGGACTACATCGCCGCCATGGTCAGCGAGTCGGCGGCCGAGGGTGACGTCCGGCAGATGGTGGACCGTCTCGTCGCCTTCTGGAAGCGGGCGCTGACCAAGACCGACTACCGGGCGGGCTGTCCCGTCGCCGCGATGGCCATGGACAGCCGTGACGTCGTCCCCGACGCCGGTGACGTGGTGCGGGAGATCTTCACCAGTTGGCAGGGCAGCCTCGCGAAGGCGTTGGCAGCCAACGGTTTCGCGGCACAGCGCGCACAGCGGCTGGCGACGTTGGTCGTGTCCGCGATCGAGGGAGCGATCATCCTCTGCCGTGCTCACCGTGACCTGGGCCCGCTCGACGACGTGCTCGTCGAGATCGCGCCCCTGCTCGAGCGACGAGACTAGGAGCCTGGCCCATGTGGAAACCCAGCGCCTGCATCCTCTGCGAGTGCAACTGCGGGATCGAGATCCTCGTCGGTGACGACGGCCGGTCGTTCGACAAGATCCGCGGCGACAAGCTCCACCCCGCGTCAGCCGGCTACACCTGCAACAAGGCGCTGCGCCTCGACCTGCACCAGAACGGCGACACGGGCCGGATCACGCACCCGCTGCGCCGGCGGCAGGACGGCACCTTCGAACAGATCGACTGGGACACCGCGATCAGCGAGATCGCGGCGCGCCTGGGCGAGGTCCGCGACACCTTCGGCGGCGAGACGATCTTCTACTACGGTGGCGGCGGTCAGGGCAACCACCTCGGCGGCGCGTACTCGCCCGCCTCGATGGCCGCGTTCGGCGCCCGCTACCGGTCGTCCGCGCTCGCGCAGGAGAAGACCGGCGAGTTCTGGGTCAGCGCCCGCATGCTCGGCAACCTGACCCGCGCGGACTTCGAGCACTGCGAGGTCGCGCTGTTCGTCGGCAAGAACCCCTACCAGTCGCACGGCTTCCCGCGTGCCCGTTCGGTGCTCAAGGAGATCGCCAAGGACCCGGCACGGTCGATGATCGTGATCGACCCCGTGCGGACCGAGACGGCGGAGCTGGCCGACTTCCACCTCCAGGTCAGGCCCGGCACCGATCTCTACCTGCTGACGGCGCTGGCCGCCGTGCTCGTGCAGGAGGACCTGATCGCCGCCGACTGGCTCGCCGAGCACGCGGACGGCCTCGACGCCGTCACCGCTGTCCTGCGGCAGGTACCCGTCGGCGACTACTGCGCCATCGCCGACGTCGAGGAAACGCTGGTGCGGGCTGTCGCCACCCGGATCGCCGCCGCGGACTCCGTGGCCGTGTTCGAGGACCTCGGGGTCCAGATGAACCGCGACTCCACGCTCGTGAGCTACGTCGAGAAGCTGGTCTGGCTGCTCACCGGCAACTTCGGCAAACAAGGCGCCCAGTACGTGCCCTCCAGCCTGGTGCCGATCGGCCGCGACCGCGGGCACGCCGACGGCGAGGGCCCGCGCAGCCCGGTCGCGGGCGCACGGATCATCAGCGGTCTCGTGCCGTGCAACGTGATCGCGGAAGAGATCCTCACCGACCACCCAGCCCGCTACCGGGCGATGCTGGTCGAGAGCGCGAACCCGGCGCACTCCCTGGCCGACTCGGCCCGGATGCGGGAAGCGCTCGCCGCGCTCGAACTCGTAGTCGTCATCGACATCGCGATGACCGAAACCGCACGCCTGGCCGACTACGTGCTGCCGGCGCCCACGCAGTTCGAGAAGTTCGAGGCCACGTTCTTCAACTTCGACTTCCCGCGCAACATCTTCCACCTGCGGCACCCCGTCGTGCCCGCGCCGGAGGGCCTGCTGCCCGAACCGGAGATCCACGCCCGGCTGGTCGAGGCGTCCGGCGCGCTCACCGAACAGGACTACGCACCGCTGCGCGCGGCCGCACAGGCCGGCCGAGCCGAGTTCGCGCAGGCGTTCCTCTCCATTCTGGCGGATCCGGCGAAGCGACGGCTCGCGTCCGTCTTGCTGTACCGCACGCTCGGCCCGACGCTGCCGCACGACGCCTCAGCAGCTGCGGTGCTGTGGATGGCCGCGCACGAGTGCGCCCGCAAGAACCCGGCCGGCGTCGAGAAGGCGGGCTACGGGTCCGGGCTCGAGGCGGGGGAGCGGCTCTTCGAAGCGATCGTCAACGGCCAGCACGGCGTGCACATCACCGACGACGAGTACGACGTCTCGTGGCGGCGCCTGCGCGGTGAGCGGATCAACCTCGCTGTGCCGGAGCTGCTCGCCGCGGTAGCCGCCCTGGGCGACCGGCCCGTCCCGCGGCAGGATCCGGACTGGCCGTTCGTGCTGTCCGCGGGAGAACGACGCGCCTTCACCGCCAACACGATCATGCGCGACCCCAGCTGGCGCCGGCGTGACCCGGACGGCCGCCTGCGCATGAGCGTCACCGACGCGACGCGGCTCGGCGTCACGACAGGCGACCGGGTCAAGCTCACGACCCGGCGCGGCAGCGCGGAGGTGTCCGTGGACGCCACGGACACCATGCGCTCCGGTCACATCTCGCTGCCCAACGGCCTCGGCCTCACGGTGAAGGAGCGCACGGGCGTTGCTCCCAACGAACTGACCGCCGCCGAGGACCGTGACGAGTGGGCCGGCACACCGTGGCACAAGCACGTGCCGGCCCGACTCGAACCACTCGCGCCCGAGGCGAGGTGAGGGGCGGCACCGGGTTCACTTCGTGATGCTGCCGGACAGCTGTGCGGTGCTGTCGCTGCCGGGCGAGCTGCTGCCGGCGGTCTGCGTCAGCAGCTGCCCGTTCGCGGTGGATGTCGCGAGCACGCTGCCGCCGCTGTGCCGCAGCACCAGCTTCCACTCGTGGCTGCTCGCCGCGGGGAACTCGAGAGTCCTGCTCCAGGGGAGCGCTACCGACGTCTCCTCGCTGGAACTTCCGTCGACGACCAGCGACAGCGACGAAATGGTGGCCGTTCCCGTCACCTCCAGCACGACCACGTTCGGTGCGGCCTCGGCCTTCGCGGTGGTGGACGACGGCGTCACCGCCACGGACGAGTCCGGCGCAGGCGCGGGCGTCCCGGTGCCGGCGCACCCGCTGAGAAGTCCCACGAGCAGCAATGCGGAGGTGAACCGTCGACTCATCCGCCAAGCCTGGCCGGAACCGGCCGGGACCCCTCCCCACTCCGGTGACCTCGACGGACAGTGCGATGAGGTCGTCATCACGCACAGGGACGTCACTTTCTGTGGCGACGCGCTTACCAGGGGAGATGTGAGCATAAACACTCGCCTATGACGTTGCCGTGTTCATTTCGTAATGTTGCCCGGCGTGTGACCATGCCCCTGTCCCCAACGCAAGGTGTTCTCCTGAATGCAGGGCCGACATAGACCGCCGCCGACAGCCAGCCGGAAGCTGCCCTTCGCAGTCGCCGTCACCCTCGGCGCGAGCCTGGCCGCGACCTTCTGGGTCGTCCGAGGTTCCGACCAGCAGGTCGATCCAGTCGGCGCGGCCGCCCTGCTGGCGGCCCCGTCGACCTCCGTCAGCCAGGACCTGCGGTCTGCCACGTCATCGAGCAACGCGCCGTCGTCCTCGCAACCTCCGGCGACCACGACGCCGCCTCCGGTGACCACGACCACCACGCCGCCCCCGCCTCCGCCCCCACCTCCGCCGCCCTGTCCGACCACGCTGGACGGAGTCAAGCCGCATGTGGCGCAGGTAGGCCACCACATCGCGGGCAAGTTCGGCGTCGAGGACATCGGCGGCGCCGCCGGCCGTGGCGGGTCCGGTGACCATCCCTCCGGCCTGGCGCTGGACTTCATGGTCAACACCGCCACCGGTAACGCCCTGGCCGACTACGTGCTGGCCAACCGCAAGGCGTTCGGCGTCACCTACGTGATCTGGCGCCAGCGCTACAACGACGGCAGCGGCTTCACGCCGATGGAGGACCGGGGTAGTCCCACGGCCAACCACATGGACCACGTGCACGTGTCGTTCCAGGCGAACGCGACCGTCAACGTCACCTGCTGATCTCTTCGAACGGCGTGGAGATGCCGCGGAAGAAGGTGCGGATGTCGTCCGCGAGCAGCTTCGGCTCCTCCATCGCGGGGAAGTGACCACCCTCGGTGAACTCGCTCCAGTGACCGATCGCCTTCCAGGGGTCCATCGCTCGGCGCACGAGCGGGTGGGTGTCGAACACGGCCCATCCGGACGGCACGCCGGCGGCCATGACCAGGTCGAGTCCGGAGTGCTCTGACTCGTAGTAGAACTGCGCGCTCGACGAGCCGCTGCGGGTGAACCAGTACAGGCTGATGTTCGTGAGCAGTTGGTCGCGGTCGACCGACTCGTCCGGTGTCCGGTAGCCGCCGCTGGTCCTGGTCCTGAACTTCTCGGCGATCCACGCGAGCTGACCGACCGGCGAGTCGGTGAGCGCCGGGCCGATCGTGTCGGGACGGTGGTCCTGCATCAGGAGATACCCGCGATCAGCCGCGTCCTCGATGCGCACCGCCTCGATCTGGGCGATCTCGTCATCGGACAGGCCATCGGGGAAGGGGAACTTGTCGCCGAGCAGTCCGAGCAACCGGGGGTCGACGCCGATGTGCGTGCCGATGACGCGCTCCGGGTGGAGCGCGGCGAGGCGGCCGGTGGTGCCCGCGCCGACGTCGGTGCCGTGAGCGGCGAACCTCTCGTAGCCGAGACGCGTCATGATCTCGGCGTAGGCGTCCGTCGTCCGCGCCAGTTCCCAGCCGGTCCCCGACAGCGGGGTGGAGAACCCGAAGCCGGGTAGCGACGGGATGACCAGGTGGAACTCGTCGGTCAGCAGCGGGACGAGTCGCTGGTAGTCGACGAACGATCCCGGCCAGCCGTGGTTCAGGATCAGCGGGGTGGACTCCGGGTTCGCCGATCGAACGTGGACGACGTGGAACGTCTGGCCGTCGACTACCGTCGTGAACTGGTCGTACTGATTGAGCTTCTCCTCCTGTGCACGCCAGTCGAATCCGTCGCGCCAGTACTCGGCGAGCTCCTTCAGGTACACCAGCGGGATGCCGCGGCTGAAGTCGGTGCGATCGTCTCGGCCCGGCACGTGGATCGGCCAGCGCGCGTGCGCCAGCCGGTTGCGCAGGTCGTCGACGTCCTTCTGCGGGATGTCGATGTGGAACGGCGTGAGTGCGGTGTTCTCGTTCATGACCATGACGTTTTCAGGCAATGCGGCAGGGTGGCTTCCGCAATTGCTGGAATGATCGAGAACATGTTGGAGACCTCGGCACGCCTGCTCGAACTGCTGTCGTTGCTCCAGCTCAAGCGCGACTGGACGAGCACCGAGCTCGCCGACCGGCTCCACGTGAGCACGAGGACCGTGCGCGCCGACATCGGCAAGCTGCGGTCGCTCGGGTATCCCGTCGATGCGCGCCCCGGCGTCGCGGGCGGGTACCGGCTGGCCGCCGGAACGGCGATGCCCCCACTGCTGCTCGACGACGACGAAGCTGTCGCCGTCGCGGTCGGACTGGGTGCGGTCGCGACCCAGAGGCTCGGCGTCGAAGAGACCTCGCTCACCGCGCTCGCGAAGCTGGAGCAGGTGCTGCCATCGCGTCTGCGTCGGCGCGTGGAGACTGTCCGCGAGGCGATGAGCGTTGTGCCAGGAGCCTCGCCGCCTCTCGATCCCTCGGTTCTCGGCGCGGTCGCTGCCGCGATCCGCGGCCACGAACGGCTCCGGTTCGGATACACGAAGCCCAGGGGCGAGGAAGAGGCGCGCCATGCGGAACCGCAACGGCTGGTGAGCTGGGGAGCGCTCTGGTACCTGCTCGCGTGGGATCTCGACCGTGACGATTGGCGGGTCTTCCGTGTCGACCGCATGGTTCCGTACGCACTGACGGGTGCGCGGTTCCGGCCGCGCGTGATCCCGGATGACAGCGCCGTCGAGTACGTGGTCAAACGCGTCAGCAAGGGGTCCTGGAAGTACCGCGCCCGGATCCTCGTGCACGCTCCCGCCGCCCAGGTCGCCGCGAAGATCCACATCCCGGTCGCGATCGAGGTGGTCGACGAGTCCACCTGCCGGGTCGAGGTGGGTGCCGACGACCCGGACCGGCTCGCGCTGTGGATGGCCCAGCTCGACGTCGACATCGAGGTGATCGACGGAGACGAGCTCGTGGCGGCGTTCGATCGCCTCGCGACGAGGTTCCGCCGCGCGGCCACACCGGCATAGCGGGTGGCCGGCGAACAGCCCGTTGAACGAGTCGTGTGCGAGATCAAGGCGCGTCCGTGCGGGCGGGACGATGCGCATCGCCGTCCATGATCCCTTGCCGCCGAACGATTTCGAGCGTCTGCACGACGAACTGCCACGGCCCGACGCCGAGCTGTCGCAGCCCTGGCGCGTGGTCGTGCGCGACCGTCACCACGGCACCGACGAACAGCAGCCACCAGAACGCCCGTGCAGGCCACCAAACCCGGCCGAGCCGGGCCTGGTGGAACGGGACGTGCCGCTCCTCGTCCTGCAGAATCCGATCCGCGACCTCAGCGGTGAGCGGGTCACGACTGCCGTCCCGCAACGCCCGGTAGTACCGCAGCGCAACGGTTTCTGCGATGAGCAGCACCATCAGCTCCAGTCGCAGTCCCAGCGCACGACGTAGCCGTACGAACACCGCGTCCGTCCAATGCGAACTGATCGTCGGCTGGCCGGCCGCCCGCAGCAGATGCTCCAGCATCCGCGCGTGGTTCTGCTCCTCGGCGACGAACAACCGCACCGCCGAGCCGTAGGTCCCGCCGCCCGCCTTGGCGATCAGGTTGGCGCCGTCGCCGGACTCGCCGACCTGGAACCGTTGCACGCTCTTGACGACGTCGGGGTGCAACCGGGCTCCGACGGCCCAGTCGGGATCGCCCATGCGCTTCCGGCGCGCGGCTTCGGCCTCGAAGTTCTCGACCCATGTGGTGAACATGATGGGAAGACGGCCGGATCACCGCACGCGTTGGCCGGGTTGTGGGGAGGTTCTGTGAAGGTTCAGCGTGCGTGTTCAGCAGGTGAGCCCACGGGTGCCCGATACGTGGCGACTTCGTGAGTAGCGTGGTGACCATGGAGAACGGCGGACCCAGCCGGACAGCGCTCGTCACCGCGTATGCCCGCGCCTACCACCAGATCGCTGACCGGCCACGGATCTTCACGGACCCTCTCGCGGCACGTCTGCTCGGCTACGCCACGGAAGAACTCCCGAAACTGGGCACGGCCGCCACCGATCGCCTCGGCGGCGCCGTGACAGACCGGTTCCGCCGTCTGTTCTTCGCCTCCAGGGCTCGCTTCGCCGAGGACGCCGTGGCCGGGGCCGTCGCCGCCGGTGTGCGGCAGGTCGTGATCCTGGGCGCGGGCCTGGACACTTTCGCCTACCGCAATCCGCACCGGGACCTGCGCGTCTTCGAGGTCGACCACCCCGCCACCCAGGCGTGGAAGCGGGAACGCCTTGCCACGACCGGAATCGACAGCCCCGAGACGCTGACCTTCGTGCCGGTCGACTTCGAAAGCCAAACGCTCGCAACGGAACTGGAAGCCGCCGGATTCAGCCGGACGGACCCGGCCGTGTTCGTGTGGCTGGGCGTCGTCTACTACCTGACCCCGGACGCCGTCCACGCCACCCTCGCCTACATCGCCGATCAGGCCCAGCCGGTCGAGGTGGTCTTCGACTACCTGAGGTCCGCGACCACCGACGCGGAACGTGCCCACCAGCGCGCACGCGCCGACCGGCTGGCCGCCGTCGGCGAACCCCTGTTCAGCTACTTCACTCCCGACGGCATCGCCGCCCAGTTGCGAGCGCTCGGGTTCACGGGTGTCGAGGACCACTCCGCCCCCGACCTGATCGTCGGCTATCTCGGCGGACCCGCGGCGTTCGAAGGCGAACCACCCCCGGCGCTGCACGCGATCCGCATGCTGCGCGCGAGCCGTTGAGTTCTCAGGGAAACAGCTTCCAATGCCCCTCGGAGACGACCTCGACGGTGCCGTCGGCAACCTTGACGGCCGTCTGGTCGTCGATCGCGTACGCCGGCCCCGCGATCTCGGCTGCCCATCTCTCGGCAGCGGCCATGGTGTTGTCCGGCAGGAGACCCAGGTGCGGGAAGATCGAGAAGTCGACGACCCCGAGGGTGCTGTCGCCCCCGTCGGGTGACGTCCAGTCGACGAAGTCGTCACCGATCCGGGGCGTCATCACCATGCTCCCGGCACTCAGCCCCACCCAGACGGTGTCCTGCAGCGAAGGCAGGAGGTCCGCCAGCCCGGAGTGCCGCATCCAGTGGCACAGGTACATCGCATCGCCGCCGCCCACCAGCAGGACGTCGGCCTCCCGCACCCAGGGCACCCACCGCTCCTCTCCGACGCTGGGCAACGCGGTCAACTCCAGAACTCCCAGCGACTTCCACCCCAGGTCGCACATGGGCAGTGGCGTCTGTCCGGTGATGAAGCGCCAGGCAGAGGCCGGCCCGCCCCAGGGGCTGCCGTACGTCGCCGTGGGGATGCACAGAGCACTGGAGTCGGCGATCGGCCTGCCCAGCAGGTCGGCCAGCGCATCGCGGATGCTCGGGTTCGTGACGCCTGCGGACGTGAGAAGAAGCCTCACGCGTGCCTCCTGTACGTGGCCGTCCTGACGCTCTGCTGGAGCGTCAGGAAGTCGGGTGTGTGGAAGGCAGACTGGACGCCACGGCGAAACTCATCGCCGTTGCTTGGTCAACGTGTTGCGGCGTCCGTGAGGATCGCTTCGAGTCGTGTCCGGCAGTCGGTCACGAAGGCGGGCCAGGTGTTGCGGTAGTAGGAGATTCCGGCGATGCCGACGGCGATGGCCCATGCTCGTGCTTGGGTCCAGGTGAGGTCGTCGATGTTCGTGGCGTTCCAGTACGCCTGTCGCGCTGGGTCGGGCAGGTCCCAGATCGGGGCGTGCTCGGCAGCGGGGAAGCCGACGGAGAGGCACCCGAAATCGATGACGGCGTGCAGCCTGCCCTTCGCGGCCAGGAGGTTGGCGGGCCTGAGGTCTCCGTGGAGCCAGACGTGAGGGCTTGATGGCTCAGGCAGCTCGATGGCTGTGCGCCAGAGTTGTTCCAACGTCTCGACGTCGAGGCTGCTGTCCTCGGTGGCCCGGCAGTTCGCGAAGTAGGCGCTGATGGCCTCCTCGCAGTCCTTCAGGGTGCCTCCGCGGTACCAGCTCAGGTCACCGGCGCGAGCGGCGCCCATGAGGTCGATGTTGTGCAGTTCGTGGACGAACGTCGCCAGGTCGGTTCCGAAGACGGCCCAGTCCTGGACGGCGTTCGAGGAGACTTCGGTCCCGTCGATCCAGCGGTAGACCGACCAGGGCAGCGGGAACTCGGGGGCCGGCGTGCCGGCGTGGACCGGTTCCGGGATCTGGCGCGGCAGGAGTGGTCCGAGCCTGGGCAGCCATGTCCGCTCCTTGTTCAGGGACCGAGCCTTGTCGGCTGTCCGCGGAAGCCGGACGAGGAGTTCGTCTCCCAGCCGGAACATGGTGTTGTCCGTGCCGGCACCCGCCGGGGCCAGTGGCAGTGAAGCCCAATCAGGGCGCTGATTCCGCAGAAGTGCCTTGACGACTGCCTCGTCGGTCGGGATCTCGTTCTCGTGGAGCATCACGGCGTAGATCCTTCCGCCGGTGGAGACACCGGACCAGCCAATTTCTCTGCTGTGTCGTCCGGGAATCAGCCGTCATCGTTGCGCAGCCAGGGCGGGGATCACGTCGAACTTGCGGTCCAATCCGGTGAGCCTGAGCGGCCGGAGGACTGCGCGGGTGCGGGCCACCACGATGAACTCGACCTCGGCGGTCACGGTGGCCTCCCACACGGCCATCAGGGTGGCCAGGCCGGCGATGCCGAAGAAGCTCACCGCGGTGAGGTCGACGATGAGATCCGGGCCTGCCTTGCGGACGTGCTCGTGGAGACGGGTGTGCAGTAGTGGACCACTGCGCAGGTCGACCTCGCCGAGTACCGCGATCACGACGGACCCTCTTCGGACGAGCTGTTCTGTGACGATGAATCGCACGGTGCCGGGGGATCTGCCCAGCTGGCGGGACACGCTCTGGTCGATCACGGGCGCCCTGGGCAGACGGACGGTGCTCACGGGGATTCTCCTCGGGGAACCGTGGCGACCGCGGGGTCCAGGCGGGCGGAGGGATGAGAAGCCGCACGTTAGGTATCAGCGGAGTCCACGCACAAGCCCGCGTCGGGTGCCACCACTCGTTCGGGTCGTCATGTGTGCCCGTTCGGCGGTGCAGCGGTTCGATCGCCGTCCCCGCCCAGAACTGAGGATCGGCCTCAGCCTGGGGAGTGCTGGGGCTGATCCGGCTCAGGCAGCACGGGGACGAGCCTCAGCGCGCGGTTGTGGCGCGGTTCGGTCCGCGTCTTGGCCTCGTCGACCTGCCGGATCAGCTCGTTGCGGACCTCGTTGAGTGCGGCCGGCAGATCCGGCTCGGACGAGGTGGCGACGAGGTGCAGGCGGGGAGTGCGGTTGATCCAGCACTCCAGGGTGACTCGTTGCTCGACGCCGCGACGGTCCTTCACGCTGATCTCGAGGTCGACCTGGTCGTCGTGGAACGAGCGCAGGCGCGAGCCGAGTGCGGCCAGACGTTCCACGACCCAGCCGCGTTCGTTCGAGAGGAAGCCGGTGGCGAGGTGCAGCCGGTTGGTGATCACCGCGCTGTCCTCTGGCAGTTCGCTCATCTGGTCACGATCCTTTGTGGAGTGTTTCTCAAGGTGGCCAGCAGGCCGCGCAGTGATGTGGTGGCCAGCCCGATGGTCGCGTCGCTCGCGCCGTAGGGGATCACGAACGTGTCGTCGTGCAGCAGCAGCGGTTCTGGCAGGGACGCCAGCTTGTCGGAAACAGACGCTCCACTGTGGACGGATCAGGCGAAGGGCCGCCGCGCCTGGTCCGGGATGTGACCGTGCAGGCTCAGCCTGCGCATCTCGACGTGCTCCCGGCGCGCGGGCAGCGTGATGCGATGCCCGTCCAGCGTGGTCAGGTCGATGGTGCGCACGGGGTGTGAGACGAACCCGTCGAGCTGAGTCCGCCGCCATCGGTCGGCGAGGTGGTAGTAGCTCAGCCACAGGGCGTCGCCCAGCTCGGCGAGCAGTGTGCGCGGCGAGCGCCGAAGCCGCTCGGAGACCGGCTCGGTCGATGGAGCGATGGGAAGGTGGGATGCCGACATCATGTCGGGGGCTCCCGTCCCCGGCCGGAAAACAGCCGGTTCAGTTTTTCGCCGAGTACGACGTGAGCTTGACCGCCCACGTACGAGGTGTTCCCAGCAAAATCAACACTACACCAATTCTGATTTGATCAACCAAACGTGCCTCCTGATTTTCTGTTGCGACTCCTCGCAGGTGGGGGCTCATTCGTTGATCCACCAAATGCCGGGCGGAAATATCGTGAGCGCGTAACATGAGGTTGAACACAAAAATCGGTAGAACGTAAACTCCATTCGGCTCGTCGGTGGGCCGCGATGTCCCCGCCCGGCCGCGTGCGCGACCGGGAACGGAGTGACCTGGATCAGTTCGTGGAGCGGATGGCTTGTGGTGTGGCCGGTAGGAGGCAGGCGTAGCTCAGCGGGAGCAGGCTCACGAACGTTCCACCGGCTCCGGTGCAGATGCCGCGGGCCTCCTGGACGCGGCGGTCGGCTGGGCTGAGGGGGTTGAACACGCAGACGTAGCCCACCGGGTTGGCGGTGAGGGAAAGCACGCCGCCGGTCGCGATGCACAGCTGGGTTGCGTTTTCCATGCCCGAGCCGGGGCCCGTGGACGGCGGGGTGCTCGTGTTCTCGCAGCTGGCGTGGATGTCGGGGTCCGGCGCGGGTCCCTGGCAGGTGTCGACGTCGAGACCGCCGTCGAGGCTGTCCTGGCTGCCGTCGACGGAAGCGCCGATGAGGTTGTCGGTGCCGGCGCTGCCGGAGATCGTGTCGATGCCCAGGCCGCCGGTGAGGGTGTCGTTGCCGGTGCCACCGGTGATGGTGTCGTTGCCGTCGCCGCCGTTGATCGTGTCGTTGAGGGCTGAGCCGGTGATGGTGTCGTTGCCGCCGTTGCCGTTGATCGTCTTGGCGGGATCAGTGCCGCCGCAGTCGATGGTGTCGTTGCCGGGACTTCCGGTCACGACCGTGTCGGTCTGGGTCACGCCGGCGCTCACGACGCAGTTGACGGCGGCCTGCGCGGTCAGCGGGGTGACCGCCCACAAGCCAGGGACCGCGAGAACTCCGGCCACCGCGGCGACGATCGTCCGGCGGATCTGACTCTGCTGGATCCTCATGTCTTCATTTCCCGAACACTGTTTGTCATAGCCGCTCGGCGCGAACGCGTCAGCGGAAAAGAATGCGCGAGCGACGCACAGGAGACCTTGTCGAACCAGGCTGTGCGGCGACTTGAGCATGCAAAAACCTCGGCTCGTGTTCTGCCTCCACGATCATCGCGGAGCAGGTCACGTCACCGAGGTCCGGGGTAACGAAAAGCAATCTACCCCTTCGTTCGCGAAGATCGATACCGCAGTCCCCCAAATGGCCCTCTTGGATGGCGTGTAATCATCGTAACCGCATCAAGACGGCTGCTCGGAACCATGTTGGTCGAATGTTCCTCGGCGGCCTGGAATTGTGTTGTCTTATGGGTTGTGTTAATGAATCAGGAAGGTCATCGGGTAGTGGTGGTTGCGCAATGTTGTCCGTTCTCGGTGCGAAAGCTCGGGGTCACGACTTGCAGGTGTCGGGTTCCATCAGCAGCTCGGCGACGGGACGTCGCGGAGCAGGTCATCGCCCGATCGCCGAAGGTCGCTGAACTGACGAGGATCACCAAGCCCAGGCCCGCTGACAGGGAGGCGCCGCACAGTCCATCGGCGTAAGTTCGAGGGTGCCGAGAGCACTTCACGCGCCGGAAACCGAACCGGCGCCGTGCTCGGCGTTTCCCCGAGAACGGTCATCGGACGACCGGGACGGGAGTGCCGGCACGATGTCGAGTCTGCGCACCTACAGGGTTCCTGTGCGGACCATCCTCGCGACCATCGGGCTGACCCTGGCCACGGTCGTCGCCGTGGTGTTCGTCATGCACGTCCAACGAGTTCTGGTGTGGATGCTCATCGCGGTCGTCTTCACCGTCGCGCTCTACCCGGCGGTGAACTGGCTGCAAAGCCACGTCAGGTGGTGCCGCCGCTCACTGGCGACCTTGGTCGTGTTCCTCGTGGTCTTCCTGGCATTCGGCGGAGTGCTCACGCTGTTCGCCATCCCGCTGGCAGAGCAGGGCACACAGCTGGCGACCCGGCTGCCGGACATGATCGCTGATGCCCGCGGCGGCAGAGGCGCGGTCGGCATCCTCCTGGAACGCACCAACGCGCTGGAGTTCGCCCGCGACAACGAAGAGCGCATCCGGCAGTTCGCCACCGGCCTGGGCACGCCGGCCCTGAACCTGCTGAGCAGCGCGGTCACCGGAATCGTCGCAACGATCTCCATCTTCGTCCTGTCCTACCTCGCGGTGCTGCAAGGCCCCAAGGTGGTCGACGGGACCCTCGCGTTGTTCCCCTCGCAACGCGCGCAGCGCATCCAGCGGGTCGGCCGCGAGTGCGCGAAGACCATCACCGGCTACATCTCCGGCAACCTGCTCATCAGCGCGATCTGCGGTGTGCTCACCTACATCGTGCTCAAGATCTTCGGAGTGCCGTTCGCCGAGCTGATCGCGGTCTTCGTCGCGATCGCCGACCTGATCCCGCTGATCGGCGCCACCCTCGGCGCGGTGGTCGCCGGCGTCGCCGCACTCATCCATTCGCTGCCCGCCGCCATCACAGTGATCATCTTCTTCATCGTCTACCAGCAGCTGGAGAACCACCTGCTGCAACCGGTGATCTTCTCCAGGACGGTAAAACTCAACCCGCTGACCGTGCTCGTCGCCTTGCTTCTGGCGACCGAACTCGCCGGAATACTCGGCGCACTGCTCGCCATCCCGATCGCCGGCGTCATCCAGGTCGTCCTCCGCGACATCTGGAACCACCGCGTCGGAGCGCCGGACGCCCGGCCTGATGCGTCAAAGCCAGCCGCGGCGCCGGAAAACCAGGTACAGGCCGGTGCAGACCAGAACCATGAGCAGCAGCGCGAACGGGTATCCCCACACCCAGTTCAGCTCGGGCATGTGGCGGAAGTTCATCCCGTAGATGGTGCCGATCAGCGTGGGAGCGAACAGGATCGCCGCCCATGAGGAAATCCTCTTGATCTGCTCGTTCTGCGCGTTGCTGGCTTCGGCCAGACGTTGCATCTCCTCGTTCTGCGCCTGGGTGACCAGGGTCGTGTTGACGGCGAGGACGTCGGCGAGCACGCCGCGGAAGCCGTCGGCCTGCTCGACCACGACGGTGGCGTGGTCGGCCACGTCGCGCAGGTGCCGCTGCAGTTCCTGGTCGATGCCGTGCTCCGCGAACCCGGCCGAGAGGCTGTCGAGGATCGTGAGCAGCGGGCGGGTGGCGCGCTGGAACTCCATCACCTCACGGGACAGTTCGTAGATTCGCCGCGACGCGTTCGGATCGCGGCTGAACACATCGGTCTCGATCTCCTCGATGTCGTTGCGCAGCCCGGAAATCACGGGCGTGCACCCGTCGACCACCGCGTCCAGCACGGCGTACAGCACCGCCACGGAGCCCAGCCGCAGCAGATGGGGCTGGGCCTCCAACCGGTGCCGCACGCCGGTCAGGCCCGGTGTGTCGCTGTGCCGCACCGTGAGCACGAAATTGGGGCCCACGAACAGATGCAGCTCACCGAACTCGACCCGCTCGGTGTCATCGCGGTAGTCGGCCGAGTGCAGCACCACGAACAGGATGTCGCCGTAGCGTTCGAGTTTCGGCCTTTGGTGGGCTGTGATGGCGTCTTCTACCGCCAGTCCGTGCAACCCGAGCTGGGTGGCCGCTTCCATCAGCTGAGCCTCGACCGGCCGGTAGAGGCCGATCCAGGCCATGCTGTCGGGCTGCCGCTCCAGCAGCCGGAAGGTGTCGGCCAGAGTGGCCGGCGACGCGGCATGCCGCCCGTTCAGGTAGACGACGTTGTTGATGATGCTGGTCATGCCGAGCAGTGCGGACTGGGCTCCGCGCGCGGCATTGGCAGGACGCCGCGATCACCAAGCGATCCACTGATGATCTGTTCGGCGACGGCACCGAAGTGCCGCTGGACGTGTTCGAGGTTGGGATGGACGTCGAACACGTCGTCCAGCCCGGTGATCATCAGTGGTCGCAGTACCACGGGTGTGTCTGCGACCAGGAACAGCCGGACGCCCGCTGCCGTAGCCGCTTCTCCGACAGTGACCAGGACGGTGAGACCGGCTGCTGCGAAGAAACTCACCTCGGTGAGGTCCACGACCAGTTGCCGACAGGTGGGCCGCAAGTGCTCGAGCAGCCGATCACGCAGCAGCGGGCTTGTGCACGAGTCGACCTCACCGCGCACCGCGAGCACGACAACACCGGGCGGGGCCGCGCACATGGTTGCGCTCGCGACCTGTACGTCTGGCTGGACGACTGCTGCGCGTGAGGATCGATCAGCCGACACACGGTGGAGGGCGGGCGTCATGGTGACATCTCCTTGATCGGAAAGCGTCCCTGCCAGAAGTTCGCAGACACAGCGGTCACGTGTCTGTCCAATCAGGACTGATCGGAATGGCTCCCGCTGCGTGCGTGGTCACGAGCGCGCGGATCCGGTCGATCATCAGTTCGGCCTCGGCCACGCTGAACAGGCCCAGCCCGACAGCACGCTGAATGGAAGCGACCGTGCTTCGACGGGGCTCCGCGATCCCCGCGATCGGCGCGCCAGCGGGAAGCTGATCGATGTGCGCAATGAAAGTGCCCCTCGGTCGGATGCCCGCCATGCCGGGGTCCAGGGCACTTTCCCGAAACAGTACGCGCTTCTCCGGACAACGTTGGATCATCACGCGCCCTTGCCGACCGGCGCGGACGCGGACGCCCGGCCGGGCACATGACACGTCGCGTCAGTCCGCTGACCTGTGCGTTCGTTCTCGGCGTGATCGGGCGCCGGACGACTCCGAGTTGGTGTCGTCGGTCTTCGCCGAACTCGAGGAGGCGACGGGGGATCCGGGAGTCACGGAGGCGCTGCTGGGTCGGTGGCTGCGCAGGCGCCCCGATGTCGAGCGCCACCGGGCCACCAGCGACCCGTGACTTCCTGCGAGGTTGTGGGGAAGTGACCGCGGGCCGGGTGGCACTCGCCAGCCACAGTGAGGGGCGATGACGGCGCTGGTGCTCGCCGCGGATGCTCCACCCGATCGGCGTGCCGCCGCGCTGATCATGCTGCAGCCGCTCGCGTTGCGGATGCTGGACGTGCTGGCCATGCGACTGCACGACCAGACCAGGCAGCTGGTCGAGTCAGGCGACGCCGTCTTCCCGTCTGACGTCGCACGACGGCTGAAGCCGATGCCCGTGTTGTTGTGCGCCATCGTGTTGTCCTGCCTGACGCGGGCCACGCGATGACCACCGCCGACGAGACGTTCTCCCCGGTCCTGACCAGTCACCTCAACGCCTTGCGGTGCTGACGACGGGATGAGATGTGACGCTCCAGGTCGCTAGGCGAGGCACTTCCAGCTGTACGGGTCGGCGATGGCGGCAGACCGGGAGAAGACGGCCTGCTCGTGCGGGTTCTGGCGCTGGCAGGCGTCGTCCAGGTTCATGGCCACCTGTGCGCCGGTGCCCGTGACGCAGCGCCAGTCGTGGGCGGTCGTCCCGGCGAGGACGACCCCGTTCACGGCGCCGATGGACGTGCAGTAGCCCTGCAGGTCGAGGCCGCCCTTCTCGGTGAACACCGGCGCCTGTGCGAGGGTCACGGTGACCGAGCTGGTACCGGCCGGCAGCCTGACGACCCCCTTGGCGCTGTCGACGGTGCCCGCGCTCGCCCTGGTGATGTTTCCGAGGAACGCGGGCACCTCGAAGCTCACGCCGCCCGCGGGGGTGGCTCCGGACAAGGTCAGGCTGATGTTCGCCCCGGACACGGTGATCGCCGCACCCATGCGCCTGCCGCCCGCGATGGGGTAGTTGCCGACGCTGGTGGTGGCGCCGTCGCGGAGCCACTGCTTCGGCAGGCCGCGGCCGACGATCACCGTGCCGTCGAGCTTCTCGGCGAGCAGCGAGTCCAGCAGCACCTTGGAGGCGTTGGCCTGTCCCCACATGTGAGGACTCGAGCCGCTGCCCGCGGTGCTGTGGGTACCGGGGGACCAGTTGCTCGTTCCCACGGCCTGAATTCCTTCCCACCACGAGAAAGGAGCGCTCTGCGCGTTCTGGACGAGGTACTGGTAGCCGTAGATGCCTTCTGAGCGGTAACGGGAGGAGGCCAGTCCCGCCGACCCGTAGCCGGCGTTGTAGGAGCTGCTCACGCCGGGGTAGCCGCCGAAGGTGTGCTGGGGCAGGCCCGACAGGCGGCTGAAGCCGTTGTCGTAGGTGGCGTCGATCAGGTCGATCATCGGGCCGGCAGGGCTGCTGCCCCACAGCTGCCCGTCCCACGCCCAGCGTCCGAACAGGAACATCGAGGCCCAGTTGCCGTTGTTGGTCTGGCCGCAGACGTTCGCGCTGCTGTTGGGAACGTCCATGGCACAAGGCAGATAGGACAGGCCGTTGGTCGAGATCGTGGTGTTCAGCCGCGCGTTGACCGCGCGCAGGAGGGTGTCGTACGTCCGGCCGGCCCAGGACGCCTCGGCCGTCTCGCCGAGGGTGGTGGCGATGTACCGGTAGGTGAGAAGCGCGAGCAACGCCGACTGGTTGTCGACGGTCCAGTGACCGGTGTGGTCCACCGCGACGGTCGCCTTCATGATGCCGCCGGGACCGGTGGCGTCGGCCTCGATCCTGCGGGCGGTCTGCCTGATCGTGGCGAAGTGGGCCCGGACGAAAGCGGCGTCGCCGGTCTTGCGCAGGTACACCGCCCAGGGCCAGTTGTACTTCCACGTCCCGTCCGGGTACATCCGGGTGATGTCGTTCGGGTCGTCCTGGGCGATCAGCGTCGGCAGGTAGTCCTTGGCCCGGTTCAGGTCACCCGCCTCCAGCAACTGCACCAGCATGCCGACGAGGTCGTGGTTGAAGATGGCGTCGTAGCCGTTCTCGCCGACGTTGAGGCGGTTGCCGTCCTTGACGAGGTTCGTGGTGATGTACCCGGCCCGGTAGGCGTTGGCCAGCTGTGGGTCGGGCACCTGGATCTGGGCGATCTGCGCGAGCTTGCCGTCCCAATAGGACGTCATGTGCGCGTAGTGGGCGTCGTAACCGCCGGCCGCCGTCAGTTCGGCGGCCGTGGGCCAGGCGTAACCCTGGCCGAACCGGTCGGCCGCGATCACGTAGTCGAAGTCGGTGGTCTGCCCCGGCCCGATGGTCGTCGACGGGCGGTTGAGCGGGAGGGTCCCGCCGGTCGGCGCCGGGTCCAGCACGTGCGCGACCGTGTCGTGGTTGACGACGCGGACCCGCGAGTAGATCGCGACGAAGTCCCGGTTGCCGATCGTCACCTCGTCACCGAAGTTGGTGATGGTGACGGTGCTGTTGTCCCGCTCGAACTGCGTTGTCAGGGCGGGGTAGTAGCCCCCGGCGTTGAACCACTGAACGCGTCCGGGGTTGTTGTAGATCCCGAACCGGACCGTGGTGTTCGGTCCGGAGTGGACGTCGAAGCTCCCGTCCTTGTGCGTGAGCACGCCGTAGTAGTCGCCCTCCCACCCGATCGAGGCGCTGTCGTGCTGCGTCACCGCGGCTCGCGCATCGCTGGAGTGCCACACCGGGGAGCTGCCGGCCAGGACCAGGGCAGCGGTGACGATCACGGCCGGCCACCCGCGCCGCCGTCGGCTGTGCGTCTTCATGATCGGCCTTCCCCTCCGAGCGCGCCCCGGTCGTGGACCTCCGCCGCCAAATTGGATCGTTAAAATTGGCGTGGACCAAACCCAACCACAGGCTCTCTCGGACTGTCAACGCTGGGAAAACTCCTGCAACGCCTTGGCTTTCGACTCGGCGGGGTGCTGTGGACCGATCCACCCCGTCAGCGTCACCCGACGCGAACGATCAGGCCCGGCGCCGGGACGAACCACGCACTACCAGCTCCGGCGCCAGCAGCGCCGCCACGGAAAGCACTGTCCCGTCAGGCGGGCACAGGGCTTCCACGATCCGCCGCCCGATCTCGGGGATCGGCTGGCGGACGCTGGACAGGTCGAGGACCTCCGCCGAAGGCGTGTCGTCGTACCCCACCAGGGCCACGTCCTCCCCAGGAGTCCGCCCAAGATCACGAACGGCCTGCAGGGCACCCGCCGCCAGGGTGTCCGAGGCCGCCACGAGAGCGGTCGGCGCATCGGCCCGGTCCAGGAGACCGCGAGCCATCCTCGCGCCGCTGATCCAGGTGTCCTCGCCACGCACGTTGAGACGGTGGCTGCCGGCCAGCAGACCGTGCCGGTCCATGGCCGTCACCCAGCCCCCGGCCCGATCGTCACCGACCCGGTGGCCGTCCGGAAAACCGAGAAACCCGATCCTCTGATGGCCGCACGCAGCCAGGTGCTCGACGACAACGGCGATGCCCGCCGCGTTGTCGACGTCCACCCAGCCGGTCGCATCGGCGGAGTCGGAGAACCGCCCGAAGCACACGAACGGCACCCCGGCGTCCCGCAGCATCGACGGCCGCGGATCGTCAGGCACCACGTTGTACAGCACGACACCCTCGACCGCCCCGCTGCGAACCAGCCGCACGCAGGTGACCACCTCGTTCTCCGCGTCGTCCACCGCGAACAACATCAAGTGCCTGCCCACCGCCTGACCGGCCTCGGCGAGCGCGTGCAGAAACCGGTCGTGCAGGTGAGCGAGCGAGTGGGAGGAGACGGGCTCGATGCGGCAAGCGATCATGCCGGCCGAACTGGAGCGCAACGCCCGAGCCGCCCGGTTGGGCTGGAACCCGAGGTCCGCGACAGCGAGCAACACGCGTTCCCGAGTCTCCGGCCGCACCTTCTCGGGGTAGTTCATCACGTTCGACACCGTCTGCTTGGACACCCCGGCGGCCACGGCGACGTCGGCGATCGTGACCGGGCCAGATCGCGGCGCGGCAGGCCTGGCAGGCGACTTCGCCACGACGAACACCCCTGACCTCATACCGCGCGCCACTGCGGACGCGATGCATCGAGTCGATCGATGAAATCCGGCTGACCAGTGACATCGTAAGGTAAGCCCGGGCGGTCGCAGGTGTCGTCAGGTGACAACACGGGCGTGATCACGTGGCCGGCGATGCGATCGGGTGTCCAACGTGGACGGTAGCGTGTGTTTCCGTGCGAGTGCTCCTAGTCGAAGACGACCACGAGTTGGGCGACCAGGTGTCCCGCCGCCTGCGGGCACGCGGGTTCGCGGTCGACCGCGCGTCCGACCTCGGCGAGGCGGACCTGAAGCAGTCCGTGCACCTCTACGACTGCGTGGTCCTGGACCGCGGCCTGCCCGACGGTGACGGACTCGACCTGCTCGCGGCGTGGCGGCGTGCTGGAGTGCGCGTGCCGGTGCTCGTGCTGACAGCGCTCGGTGCGGTGACCGACCGGGTGGCGGGCTTCACCGTCGGTGCCGACGACTACCTCGGCAAGCCGTTCGCCGTGGAGGAGCTGGAGGTCCGGGTGGTCGCGTTGTGCCGCAGGGGAGAGGCGCCGCGGAACACCCTGCTGAGCGCGGGCGGTGTGGAGATGGACCTGCCGCGCAGACGCGTCACCCGCGACGGCGTCGTGCTCACGTTGACCGGCAAGGAGTTCGCGGTGCTGGAACTGTTGCTCGCGCGGGCCGGCCGGGTGGTGACGCGGACCGAGCTCATCGAGCACTGCTGGGACGAGATGGCCGAGCCCATGTCGAACGTGGTCGACGCGGTGGTCGCGCAGTTGCGCCGCAAGCTCGGCGATCCTCCCGTGGTCGTCACGGTGCGCGGTGCGGGCTTCGTGGTGGAGCCGTGACCCGGCTGCGCCGGTTGCGGTGGTGGCTCACCGTTCTGTTCACCATCACCACTTCCGCGTGCCTGGCGGTGCTCGCGCTGCTGGTGGCCACGATCGACCTGCGGTCGCGGGAGGCCGCGGTGGACGCCGAGGCGAACCGGCAGGCCACCGGTCTGTCGAGGGCCGTCTACTTCCTCGACGGCGTGCTGCACCTGGAACCGCTCGCCGATGACTACCTCTCGCGCGAGGCCCACGGGATCAGGATTCTGGAGCGTGCGGACACCGGCTGGCAGACGCGGTTCGAACGTGGGAACGCCCCCTCGCCCGGTACCGAAATCGAGCCGGTGTTGCGGGACCAGGACACGGCGCTGCTCGCGCCGCACCTCGTCGGCGCGCCGGTCTGGAACGGCGACGCCATCGGCGCGGTGGTGCTGGTCGCGGCAAGCGACCGCCAGTCGCTGGCCGAGCACGACCTGCTGGTGCGCTGGCTGTGGATCGGCTGCGCGGCGCTCGTGGCGGTAGCCGCGGTGGGTGGTCACCTGCTCGCACACCTGAGCATGCATCCCGCCGTGCGGGGACTCGCCGAACAGGAGCAGTTCCTGGCAGAGGCGGCGCATGAGCTGCGCACGCCGCTGGCGACGTTGCGGCTGGTGTCGCGGGAGGAGGACGTCACCCGGCACGTCGACCGGCTGGGCAGGCTGGTCGACGGGCTGCTGACGCGGGCCCGCGTGCGCGGCGGTGCCCAGGAGGTCGAACACGTCGAGCTGTTCCTCGACCAACTCGTCGAGCAGGTGGTCGCCGAGATCGACGACACGATTCCGGTGCGGGGCGAGCGGACGATCGTGCGCGGCGACCCGGACCTGCTGGGTCAGGCGGTGCGCAACCTCGTGGAGAACGCGGTGCGGCACGGCGGTGGCGCGCGCGTCGAGGTGACCGGGCACGCCGTGGTGGTCGACGACGACGGGCCGGGACTTGGACGCAGCGGCAACGGCGGCAACGGCATCGGCCTCGCGATCGTGCGCTGGGTCGCCGGGCTGCACGGCGGCGACGTGGAGATCGGGGAGCGGGAGAGGGGCGGGGTGCGAGCCGTGCTGCGCCTGCCGCCGCCGTCCTCATGATTTCCTCACGATCCGCCACGCAGCCTGAGGCATGCGCAAAATCCTGATCGTGGCGGCGGCCGTCGCCATTCTGGCGCCGGTCGTGCCCATCGTGGTCCACGCGAGCAGCGAACCGTTCGCGGTCCTGCGGGTCGACCAGGTGGGCTTCGCCCCCGACGAGGCCAAACCGGCTTACCTGATGGCATCTCGCGACGTTGCCGACGAGCGGTTCTCGGTGCTCGACGAGTCGGGCCGCACGGTGCTGCGCGGGAACTTGTCGACCTCGTCCCGTTCGTGGAACGACAGGTACCGCGTGGTGCGGGTCGCCGACCTGTCCGCGCTCACCTCACCCGGCCGTTACGTCGTCGAAGCGGCTGGTGCGCGATCGAACTGGTTTCGCGTCGCCACGCGGCAAGAACTGTTGCGGCCGTTGGTGTCGAGCACCACGTCGTTCTTCCGCGCCCAGCGCGACGGCGCCGAGGTCGACCCGAACCTGCTGCGGCGCAAGCCGTCACACCTCGCGGACCGCGAGGCCGTGGTGTACGCGCCACCGCGCATCGACATGCAGCGCTACGAGCTGCTGGACAAGGCGCTGACCGAGATCGGTGGCCCGATCGACGCGGAAGGTGGCTGGTTCGACGCCGGCGACTTCCTGAAGTTCACCCACACGACGTCCTACGCCACCGCTCAACTGCTGCTGGCCCAACGCGACGGTGCGGCGGACGAACGCCTTGCCGCCGAAGCGATGCACGGAGTCAGGTGGCTCGACAAGATGTGGACCGGCGACGTCCTGCACGCCCAGGTCGGCATCGGCGTCGGCAACGACGGACTGCGCACCGACCACGACGTGTGGCGGCTGCCAGAGGACGACGACGCGCTCGACGTGAAGCCCGGCGATCGCGACTACCACATCAAGCACCGCCCGGTGTTCCCCGCGAACAACCCCGGCGAACCGGTGAGCCCCAACCTCGCCGGCCGAGTCGCCGCCGCGTTCGCGCTGGCCGCCCAGGTGACCGGTGACCGTCACTACCTCGATCTCGCAGCAGCCGTGTACGCCCGCGCCGACCACAGTCCGCGTGCGCTCGTCACCGCTTATCCGCCCGAGTACTACCCGGAGACCGGATGGCGCGACGACATGGAGTTCGGCGCGACCGAGCTCGCCCTGGCAGCGCAACGGTTCGGAGACGAGCGGGCAACCGGCTGGTTCGCCGAGGCCGCCGACTGGGCCACGTCGTACCTCGACGGCGACGGGCGGGGCTCGCTCGGCATCGCCGACGTGAGCGCGATGGCGCACGCGGACCTCGCCCCGCACCTCGGCGGCGAGCTCCGCGACCGCCTGGCGCAGGACCTGCGCGGTCACCTGCGCGACGCCGTCACCCTCGCCGAGAAGGACCCGTTCGGTTCCGGCGTCGCCTACTGGAATTGGGACTCGGTGCCGAAGACGTTCGGCCTCGTGCTCACCGAGGCGTACTACCGCAGGCTCACCGGCGACCAGGAGTTCACGGCCTTCGCCGGGCGCCAGCGGGGCTGGGCGCTGGGCGCCAACCCCTGGGGCAGGTCGTTCGTCATCGGCGCGGGAACCAGCTCACTGGACTGCCCGTCCCACGCGATCGCGAACCTCACCGGACAGTCGCCCGTCGGAGCCGTGGTGAACGGCCCCAACGCGGCCGAACAGTTCAAGGAGCTCAACACCTTCCCGACGATGCGGGCCTGTCCCTCGGACGGGTCGAACGCCCTGGCGGAGTTCGACGGTGCCGGGGCGCGGTTCCTGGACCACGCGGGCGCCTGGGCGAGCGCCGAGGTGGCGATCGACTTCACCTCCACGGCCCTGCTGGCGTTCGCGCTGTCCGCACACTGATGCGGAGGTCAGGCCGCGGGCTCCTCCTGGAGGGCACTGAGTCAGGTGTTCTCGGCCGGGTCGCTGGGACCGATCTTGCCTTCGACGTTCTTGCGCGGGACGCCTTCCACGTCCACGCAGAGCCCGAAGACGCGGTCCCTGGTGGTCCAGCCGTTGATCCGGCCTCGGTTGTTCCCGATCTGCACCCGCTGCCCGGCGATCGCGGTAACCCGGTGCAGGTAAAGGGTTCCGGCGACCCGCACCAGCACGATGTCGTCCACGTCGAGCTTGGCGGTGTCGACCGGAGCGACGGTCACCAACTGGCGGCTGCGGATCAACGGCACCATTGACGAGCCGGTCGGGCGGAACTGCACCTTTTCGCCACGCGCGACCCGAGCCGCAATTCCATCCAACATCCCCACGCGCTTTAGCTTCGGCGGTGGGCCGGACCCGCGCAATGCATTTTCGAGGCAGCGCAGCCACACCGTGTCGTCGCGAGGCACTACGCCGACCGCGTCCCCGCGGCGATATTCGATCGCTGCCACCCGACCCTCTGCGGCAGCATGAGGAGGCCGAGGTGACCGGAGGGGGGCCTGATGATCGCGCCAGGATCGGAAAGGCCTGTCCGCAAGAACGCGGTGCCGCTCGCCCTGCGCCTGTACGGCAAGGAATTGCGGCGCCACGGATTCATCACCGCGGGCGCACTCGTGTTGCCCGCGCTGGGCGTCACGTGTCAGCTGTATCTCGCGCCGTTGGCGGTGGGCGGGCTCGTGGGAAAGCTTGCGGGTGGTGGCGGCACGAGCCTCGGCACGGTCCTGCCGTACGTGCTGGCCTTCGGCGGTTTCATGCTGCTCTCGGAACTGTTGTGGCGCATCGGACTGCACTGCCTCAACCGCGTGGACGGCCGCGGGATCGAGAACCTGTCCGCCCTCGCGATGGACGAGCTGCTGGGGAAGGACGCGGCGTTCTTCCACGACAACTTCGCCGGGTCGCTCACCAAACGGGTGCTGAGCTTCGCGTTCCGCTTCGAGGACTTCGTGGACACGCTGGCGTTCAAGATCTTCGCCAACGTCATCCCGCTGGGTTTCGCCTGCGTCGTGCTGTGGAGCTACCACCCGGTGCTCGTCGCGGTGCTGGTCGGCCTGATCCTGGTCACGGGATGTGTGGTCGCGCCGCTCATCCGCCACCGCCAGCGGCTGGTCGACCAGCGCGAGGCAGCCATCGCCCAGGTGTCCGGCCACGTCTCGGACACGCTCACGAACATGGAGACGGTGCGGGCGTTCGCGGCCGAGCGGCGCGAGGGCGCGGAGCACCGGACCCGTGCCGCCAAGCAGCGAACGCTGGCGCTGCGGTCGTGGGACTACAACAACCTGCGCATCGACACCCTGATCGCACCGCTGTCCGTGCTCACCAACGTGCTCGGCCTCGTGGTCGCGATCGGGGTCAGCGGCGGGCTCGGCGTGGAGGCGATCGTGGTGACGTTCGCCTACTTCGGGAACGCGACGCGGATCATGTTCGAGTTCAACCAGATCTACCGGCAGGTGGAGAGTGCGCTCACCGAGGCGGCTCAGTTCACCGAACTGCTGCTCGACCCGCCGACCGTGCTCGACCTGTCGCACCCGGAACCGTTGCGCGTGAAGGACTCCCAGGTCCGGTTCGAGAACGTCGTGTTCACGCACGGCGGTGGCGAGCCGCTGTTCGACGGGCTCGACCTGGACATCCCGGCGGGCACGCGGATAGGGCTCGTCGGCCGCTCCGGCGGCGGCAAGACGACGCTCACCCGGCTGCTCCTGCGGCTGATGGACGTCGATCGGGGCCGTGTCCTCATCGGCGGCCAGGACATCGCCCGCCTGAGCCAGGCCGACCTGCGCGGCCTGATCGGGTACGTGCCCCAGGACCCGGCCATGTTCCACCGGACGCTGCGCGAGAACATCGCGTTCGCACGGCCGGGCGCGACCGACGCCGAGATCCACCGCGCCGCGCATGCCGCGCACGTGACGGAGTTCGTGGACGCGCTGCCCGACGGGTTCGACACGATGGTCGGCGAACGCGGCATCAAACTGTCCGGCGGACAGCGGCAGCGGGTCGCGCTGGCCCGCGCCATCCTGCGTGACGCCCCCATCCTGCTGCTGGACGAGGCGACCAGCGCGCTGGACTCGGAGAGCGAGGTGCTGGTCCAGGAGGCGCTGTGGCGGCTCATGGAGGGCCGCACGGCGATCGTCGTGGCGCACCGGCTGAGCACGGTCGTGCGGATGGATCGGCTGATCGTGCTCGACCGGGGCCGGATCGTCGAACAGGGCACTCACGCGGAACTGCTCGACGTCGACGGGACGTACGCGAAGCTGTGGCGCCACCAGTCCGGCGGCTTCCTCGACGAGGCGGTCAGTACTCGTTGATCAGTTCTCTCGCGGACTGATCAACGAGTACGAACCCACGAGCCGGAACGCTCATCGCGGGGCGATCCCGGCGAGCGGGACGGCGAACACGATCCGCTTGTCGATCAACGTGTCCGCGGCGTTGAAAGCGTGCTCGGTGGCCGTCCACAGCAGGCCGCTGCCGTGCTCGTAGTACAGGTCCTCCCCGCCGACGGCCCAACTGTAGGTGTTCATGTCCGCGGACCCGGCGAACATGAAGCTGTGCTTGTCGGCTGAGCTGCGGCCCAGGTAGTACTCGCCCTGCCACGTCTGCACGCCCTGGACGTTGCTCTTCGGCGTGGTCACGGCCTTGCTCGGCACGGCCTTGCCAGACGACGACGCGAGTTTTCGGGTGGACGCGTCGACGTCGTAGTGCACGACGCGGCCGCCGTCGATGGACAGGTCGGTGCTGCGGCCGTCCCGGTACTCGCCGACGACCAGCGTGTCCGGCGTCGTGCTGCGGTCCAGCGCCAGCGAGGAGTAGCACAGCGCGTTGGGCTGGGGCACGCACGGAGACGGCGGCGTGATCGCCTGCCGGTACGTCGCCACCTGCGGAACGACGTAGCGGTAGCCGTAGGCGTAGTACTTGCTGCCGATCTTGCCGATCACGTCGTCCTGGTCGGTGGCCACCTCCAGCACGCGTTCCATGTCGAACACCCGCAGGCCGCGCGAGGTGTCCGCGACGTACAGGTAGCGCCCCAGCCACGCCAGGCCGCCCGCGTGGATCGGCACCGCCCGGAAGTTCGACGAACTGGTCGGCTCCACCAGCAGCACGTGCCGGTACTTGCCGCTCACCCGGTCCACCAGGGACAGCCGTGCCCCGTGGTCCGTCTGCGTCCCGGCCTTCGCGGTGTCGTAATGCCAACTCACGGCCATGACCTTGTTCGGTCCCCATTGGCCGTCATCGTCCGCATCGGATGATCCGGTCACGCCCTGAGGCACCCAGTAGGACACCTTGCTGTCGCTGTCGTCCCAGCAGAACCGGTCGCTGCTGCGCAGGATCTGGTTTGCTTGCAACGGGATGTCCGTGCGGTCGTAGTACTCCGGCTGAGCCTGCTTGCGACTGGTGGAGCAGTCGTTCGTGGACCGGTTGGCCGCCGCCAGCACGTCCGACACCGGCAGGCGCGAACCGAGCGTGGACGCGAGCCCCGCTGCCTGCGTGTCCAGTGACCAGTCCGGCGTCAGCGAGAACGCGGAACCGTTCCGTTCGGTGATCTGGTTGGGCGCTGCGGTGGCCGGCGTGCCCGCTGCCAGCAACAACATCGCGACGATGAACCCGAGTCGTTTCACGGCGTCCACGTTCATGCCGTGGGAGTTGTCCAGCAACGGTTTGATCGGCCTGGACAATCATTCGCAGTCGAACAGAGGAGGTGCGGGTGGGACGGCCAGAACGTCCGCTCGACCCGAACGAAGGCCCGGTCCAGCGCTTCGCGTGGGAGTTGCGGCGCCTGCGCGAGAAGGCCGGATCTCCGAGCTACCGGGAGTTGTCCAGGAGGGCTCATTTCTCGTCCACCGCGTTGTCCGAGGCGGCGGGTGGCACGCAGTTGCCGACGCTGGCCGTGACGCTCGGGTACGTCGAAGCCTGCGAGGGGGATGCGGAGTACTGGGAACGGCAGTGGCGGGAGGTGGCCGCCGAGATCCTCGCGCCCGGTGATGAGAGCGCTCCCTATCTCGGCCTCGCGGCGTTCCAACCCGAGGACGCGGCGCTGTTCCGCGGGCGAGAGGAGCTCGTCGAGCACCTGGTGGGGGAGGTGGGGAAGCGGTCGTTCCTGGGGGTTTTCGGGGCGTCCGGATCGGGGAAGTCGTCGTTGCTGAGGGCCGGTCTGGTGCCCTCGCTGTCGTTGCCGGCCGTCGTCCTGACGCCGACCACACACCCGGTGCGGGAACTGACGGCCAAGACCGCGGACCAGCCGGGACTGGTCGTCGTGGACCAGTTCGAGGAGACGTTCACGCTGTGCGCCGACCCGGACGAGCGCGACGCGTTCGTCGCGGCGTTGTTGTCGTGTGACGCCAAGGTGGTCATCGGCTGCCGGATCGACTTCCTGGAGCGGTGTGCGGCGATCCCCGCGCTGGTCACCGCGCTGCGGGACGCGCAGGTGCTGGTCGGGCCGATGACGCCGGAGGAGTTGCGGCGGGTCGTCGTCGAGCCCGCCACTTCCGCCGGGCTGAAGGTCGAACCGGACATGGTGTCGGCGGCGGTGATCGACGCGCACGGTCAGCCGGGCGCCTTGCCGTTGCTCTCCCACGCGTTGCTGGAGACGTGGCGAAGACGGGAGAACAACAGGCTCACCCTGGCCGGGTACCAGGCCAGCGGCGGGGTGTCCGGTGCGATCGCGGCCACCGCCGAGCAGGCGTTCACGGAGCTGGGTTCCGCTGATCAGGCCGCGGCTCGGTCGTTGCTGCTCCGGTTGGTGCAGCCCGGTCAGGGCGCCTACGACCTGCGGCGGCGGGTCGCGCTGGACGAGGTGATGGGGCCGGCGTTGAACGCCCTGGTCACCGCGCGGCTCGTGGTGGTCGCGGACGGCAGCGTGGAGCTGGCGCACGAGGCGTTGACCAGGGCCTGGCCGCGGCTGCGGACGTGGCTCGAGGAACACCGCGAACGCCTTCAGCAGCACCAGGACCTCACGACGGCCGCGCACGCCTGGGACGCCGTCGACCGCGATTCCGGTGCCGTGTACCGAGGTGTGCGGCTGGAGGTCGCGCGGTCGCTGGCCGCGGACTCGCCGGTCGCGTTGTCGCAGCTGGAACGGGAGTTCGTCGCGGCGAGCGAGGCGCACGAGACCGCTGAACGGGCAGGCAGCCGGCGGCAGACCCGGCGGTTGCGCACCCTCGTCAAAGCCCTGGTCGTGTTGCTGGTGGCGTGCCTGGTGATCACGGGTGTCGCAGTGGTCCAGCGCCGTGCCGCCGTCGCCGGGGAGAAGGTCGCGTTGTCCCGGCAGCTCGCGTTGCAGGCCCAGGACCTCAGCGGGTCGCGGCCGGACACGGCGGAAGCCCTTGCCGTGCAGGCTTTCCGCACGTCACCGACGATCGAGGCGCGCGGTGCGTTGCTGAGCACCGCTGCCTACAAACCGCCGCGGGTGTTGCTGAAAGACCACCGCGGTGCGGTGCGGGCAGTGGCGTTCAACCAGGACGGCACGCTGCTGGCGTCCGCAGGGGACGATCGATCTGTGCTGGTCCGCTCGCCTTCCGAGACCGCTGCGCCGATCGCGTTGACCCAGCACTCGAAGCCGGTGCGCGCGCTGGCGTTCCACCCTTCCGCTCCGGAGATCGCCTCTGGTGGTGAAGACGAGCAGATCGTGTTGTGGGACCTGAACACGAATGTCGCCGCGCACGTCCTTCCCGTGGCGCACGGCCGGATCAACAGCATCTCCTACAGCGATGACGGCCGGCTGATGGTGTCCGCGTCGCAGGACGGCACGGTCATCCTGTGGGAAGGCGCTCGGGAGGTGCGGCGGATCCCGCATGCCCTCGGCGAGGTCCACGACGTGGCGCTGGGTGGTGACCTGGTCGCGCTGGCCGGGCAGAACGGCGTGCTCGTGCACAACCGGACCACGGGCGCGCAGCAGGTCTACCAGGACCATCGTGGGCCGGTGCTAACGGTGGCGTTGAGCAGGGATGGCGGTGCGCTGGCCAGCGGTGGTGCGGACAGCCAGGTCGTGCTGCGGGCCGGGGGAGAGCCGAGTTTCCTGCGGCGGCACACCGCGGGGATCAGGTCCGTCGGGTTCGGACCGGACGGCCGGATGCTGATGTCCGCGGCCGACGACGGCAGCGTGCGGTGGTGGTCGGTGCCCGACGGCGGCTGGCTGACCGGGCTGATCTCGCGCACCGGGGCGTTCTTCGCGGCGGGGCTGAGTCCTGACGGGACGAAGCTGGCGGCGGGCGGCGACGACAGCGTGAGCGTGTGGCAGGTCGCCTTGCCCGCGTTCACCGGGCATGCGGTTCCGCCGTTCGGCGTGGCCGTGGCGGCCAACGGCCGGATCGCGACCGGTGGCGCGGACAGGTCCATCAGGATCTGGGACCCGTCCGGGACGCAGATCACCGAACTCGACGCGCCCGCCAGGGTGAAGTCGGTCGCGTTCCACCCCGACGGAACCCTGGTGTCGGCGGGGGAGGACGGCGCGGTCACCGCGTGGGACCTGGAGTCGCGAAAACCCGTGCGCACCATCGCTGAGCACGACGGTCCGGTGACCAGCCTGGTGCTGGCCGGGAACCTGGTCGCCTCCGGCGGCGCCGATCGCACGATCAGGCTGGTGGACCCGGCTTCCGACGCGCCGCCGCGCAACTTCCCGGTCGCGCACACGGCCGAGGTGGAGGCGTTGGCCGTCAGTCCGGACGGCAGGGTGCTGGCCTCCGGGGGCAACGACGGGCGGATCGTGCTCTGGGACGTCGAGCACTCCCGTGAGCTCGCGGTTCTCGGTGAGCTCGGGAACGCGCTGCGGGACATCGCGTTCACGTCCGACGGCCGGACGCTGATCACCGGGGACGCCAGTGGCGCGGTGATCTTCTGGGACGTCGCGGCCCGCCGGCAGAGCGCGACCCTGCCCGGTCACCGCGGCGCGGTGCGGGAACTCGCGCTCAACGGCACCGGAACACTCCTCGCGGTCGCCGGCAGCGACACGGTGATCACGTTGTGGGACACCGGAACCCGCGAGCAGGTGGCCACGTTGACCGGCCACACCGGTCCGGTCAACTCCGTCGCGTTCAACGGCGACACCCTGGCGTCCACCGGCGCCGACCCCCGCGTGATCAGGTGGGACCTCGACCCGGACGCCGTGATCGCCCGCATCTGCGGCGCCCGCGTTGGCCGCTGTTGATTGGCCAGGGCGGTGACCTGCTGCTGGACAACACCGCGACCCCTACGAATGGCGGTGCACAAACCCGTTCGAGGGAAGGAAGACGGATGAAGCGCACCTTCGCGGCACTCGCGGTCCTGGCCAGCACGATGGGCCTGGTGCTGGTGGGCGGCCAGGCCAACGCGGCCCCGGAGTCGCAGGCGAGATTCGAGCTCGGCATCCAGTCGGCGGACGCCGGGATCAACGTCTACCGGGGATCGGACCTGGCGGGGTTCGGTGACTTCAACGCCGACCCGGATGGCAGCGTCCCCGGCGACGCGATCCGGGCCTGCGACTCGCTGGCGGACGGCTGGGGCGTCGAGACCCAGCTGGACGTCAACCCCGGGGCCACCTGGGACACCGACCGCGTGGTCAACACCCGCGGCCACGCGTCGCCGTACTGCAGTGGCTGGGCGAGCGGCAACATCGGGGAGAACACCCCGGTGGCCATCCGGGTCTGCCTGGTGAAGTCCGGCGAGACGCCGATCTGTTCCGGTAGGGCGTTCGGCGAGTCCTGACGCGAACCCCTCGTGGGTGTTCCCTCGCCGGGAGCACCCACGAGGGGTGGTCCAGGTCCGAGGTCGCGGAGGCACTCTTCAGCCGCGGCCGGTGCCGGACTTCTCCACCACGTCGACTGCTTCCCGTCGCGTCGGGCGGGTGCCTGCCGAGTAGTGGGCGACGCCGATCGCTCCGCCGATCGCCAGAACGAATCCGGCGGCCGCGGCGGTGGCGTACCCGGTGCGGACCTGGTCGTCGAGGTAGACGAGCCCGATGAGCGAGGACAGTGCGGTGTTGGTGGTGAACATGACCGCGGTGACCGTGGTCGGATTGCCCTTCTGCAACGACATCGCGAACAGCACCGCCGCCGTGAGTCCGTTGAGGGCCATGGCGATGACAGACGGCTCCAGGACGAGCTGCCACGCCTCGTCAGGGAGATGAAGAGTTCGTGCCGAGATCCCGACGAGGCTGAACGCGATACCGGCGCCGCACGCCAACGCCGCCGCCGCCCAGACGTGGTTGCGGCGCTGGGTGAAGAGGGCGATGGCCACGATCGGAATCGCCATGGCCGCGACGAGCCACCGCCACTGCGGCGGCAGCTCCCGTGCCGGGCCGGGATCAGCGGACACACCGAGCAGGACCAGGCCGACCGCGCCGACACCCAGCGCACTCCATCCCGGCACGCCGATCCGGGTACCCATGAAGGAGGAGATCGCCGCGGTCACGCCGATGCTGAACGCGAGCATCGACTGCACCAGGAAGAGCGGCAGCAGATGCAGGGCCGCGGCCGCGCAGGCGAAGCCGACCAGATCGACGCCGAGACCGAGGAAGTAGAGCCATTGGTGCCGCAGGGCGACCAGATCGAGCGACGTCCCACCGTAGGCGCCCGCACGCCGCACGCCCATCGACTCCAGGATCGAGCCGCTGCCTGACGCCAGGGTCGCCAGCACAGCGAGGACGTAGCCCAGCACCATCCGTCCATTGTGGCATTCGCGGTTCCGGGCGCGCGTTCGGCCTGATCCGCTGGGCGACGGTGGACGTGACGAGGTCGGGGTCGTCCCACATGGGCAGGTGGCCCGCCCCCGGCAGCAGCCGGGACTCGGCCCCGGTGATCTTCCGGCGGTAGCGGGCGGCCGCGTCCGCGGGTGGCAGGACCCGGTCGCGCTCGGCCCACGCCGGCACGACGGGCGCGGCTTCGTGCGGAGTGGCGCGTTCCCCGTGGTGGGTGACGTGCCTGAACGCCGTCCGGCGGGAGGCCGCGGTGCGGAAGGCCAAGGACGCGGACGGATGCGCCAGCCGCGCGTTGCGCACGGTGTTCTCGAAGAACCGGCCAACGCTCCGGGCGATGGGCTCGCCCGGATCCCACCCGCAGGCAGGCGACAGGGCGACGACACTGCGCGCCCGGCCACGCGTGGCGAGCACGATGCGGAGCGCCCCGATCTTCAGCACGTCGAGCTGTCGGTCGAGTGCGTCGGCGATGTCGGCGAGGGTGCGAACGTCACGGGGGAGCGGTGGTCCGCCGTGATGGGTCAGGAGACACGCTGAACCGCTGCGCATTCCACTGCCGCCACCGTCGACCACGTAGAGCGCGGCACTACACACCACCACGTCCGAGTTTTGGCACCCCACAGGCCCGCCGGCTCCGGGGAGAAGCTCCGGAGCCGGCGGAACGGATCAGGTGTGCGTGGGCCGGATCAGCACTCGCGCAGTTCGGACACGTACGCGGCCCTGCCGAGCTTGGACTCGCCGTGGTAGCCACCGGGCTCCAGCGTGAAGCACTCGCCGTCGTCGGCCCAGGCCCAGATGAATCGCATCCGGTAGGTGCCCAGGCAGCTGCTGCGGACGTTGGCGTACGAGCGCACCGGGGTCTTGGTCGTCTCGCCCTCGGTCAGCTTGACGCAGGTCGGGATCGACTGGACCGCCACCGGGGCGGCGGAGGCACCCGTGGTGAGTCCCGCCAGCGCGAGTGCGGCACCTGACACGGCCACCGCCACCCGCATGGTGCCCGCCATGGGCTTGTCAGTCTTCGGCATCGACATCGACATCTTCCTTCCTGGAAGTCGTTCGGAACGATGCCGATCTTGCGGGCCGCCGTCCTCCTCGCGTCCTCGCGCCGTCCTCGTCACTGGTCAGATCACTATGCTCGGCTTCGGGGGAGAGGGAGCCGATGGAGTTCTGCGTGCTCGGGCCGCTGGAGATCTGGACGGAACAGGGGAGGCTCGCGCTACCGGGAATCCGGCACCACCGCGTGCTGGTGGCGTTGCTGCTCGCACCGAACTCGGTGGTGCCGGTGGCGAAACTGATCGACGCCACCTGGGACGACGAGCCGCCGGTCACCGCCACGAAGCAGATCCAGAACAGCGTCTCCGCGTTGCGCGAGCGGCTGGGCGACGCCGGGCAGCGGGTCATCGTCACCGAGGGGCCCGGCTACCGGATCAACGTCCGGGAGGACCAGCTCGACCTGCTGCGCTTCGGCAGGGGAATCGACGAGGCACATCGGCTCGCGGAGAAGGGCGCACTGCGTGACGGCGTCCGTGAGATCCAGGCCGCGCTGAAGCTGTGGCGCGGACCGGTGCTGGACGGGCAGGGCACCGCCACGCTCGCCCGGCGGTCGGCGCGGCTCGAGGAGCAGCGCCTGGCGGCGTTCGAGTCGTGCATCGGCTGGCAGCTCGCACTCGGGCAGCACCGCGAAGTCGTCGAGGAACTGACCGAAGCGGTGGCCGAGCACCCGCTGCGCGAAGGGTTGCACGCACAGCTGATGCTCGCCCTTGACCGTGCTGGACGCCCGAGTGACGCGTTGCAGGTGTTCCAGCGGTTGCGGACGGGACTTGCCGAGGAGTTGGGGATAGACCCCGGCCCCGGCGTGCGCCGGCTGCACGAACAGATCCTGCGCCGCGAGCACCCGCTGGCGGAGCAGGAACGCACCACCGCGGCGCCGCCACCGGACGGGCTGGACCGGGCGGCGGGCGATCTCGCGGTGGCGATCACCCGGCAGTGGACCGCCGAAGCGGAGACGCGCTCGCTGAACCGGCCGGATCCGGTCCCGCTGAAGTGGTCCAGCACCGATCGCGACGTGGCGGCCGTGGCGTCGGCCGTGCTGGGCGGCCAGCCAGGTGTTGGCCCGGAACGGCTGGCGCTGAGCGGGGATCTCACCGACGTGGTCGCGAAGTTCCGGCAGATCCCCGCCCGGCAGCTCGTGGTGCTCGGCGAGCCGGGTGCGGGGAAGTCGGTGCTCGCGATCCTGCTCACTCTCGGCCTGCTCGCGAACACTCCGGCGGACGAGCCGGTGCCGGTGCTGCTGAATCTGGCCTCATGGCATCCGCAGGCCGAACACCTGCATACCTGGCTCGCCCGCCGGATCGTCGAGGAATATCCGTGGCTCGCCGGTGTGGCGGCGTACGGCAAGGGCGCCGCGCTGCGCCTGGTGCTCGAGGGCAGGGTCGTTCCAGTGCTCGACGGGCTCGACGAGATACCGCCGGAGTTGCGCGTGGCCGCGATCGACGCACTGGACCAGGCCGTCGCCTGTGGCCGCCCGCTCGTGGTGACCTGCCGCAGCGCCGAGTACGAGCTCGCCGTCCAGCAGACCGGTGCGTTCCTCTCCAGGGCGGCGGTGGTGGAGATCGAGCCGGTCGAGATCGAGGACGCGGTGAGCTTCCTGACCGCTCGGCGCCGCGCCGGTGAGGAACGCTGGCAGCCGGTGGTCCAGCGACTGCGGCAGGAACCGGCCGGGGCTCTTGCGCAGGCGTTGCGAACGCCTCTCATGGTCGACCTCGCGAGGACCGCGTACGCGAACCCCGCTACAGACCCCGCCCTGCTGTGCGACACCGTCCGGTTCCCCGACCGCGTGGCGGTGGAACTGCACCTGTTGGACTCGTACCTGCCCGCCGTCTACGTCCAGCGGCCGGACCCGCCTGGTCAGGTGGAGCGGCCGGTCCGGCGCCGGAACTACGATCCTGCGCAGGCCCAACGGTGGCTGGGTTTTCTGGCCCGGCAGGCGAGACGTGCCGGAGGGGGCGATCTCGCCTGGTGGCGACTGGAGGCCGCGGTGCCGCGACCGGTCGCCGGTCTCTACCTCGGCCTGCCACCGGCTGTTCTGTTCCTGCTCACGGGCTGGTTCGCCGCAGGCCCCGCCATCGGGATGGTCTACGGGGTGTCCTTCGCCGCCGCCGGGTTCGCCGCACACCGCTTCGGCCGCCGGCCAGGGCCGCGGCGAGTGGAAGCCCGCTTCACCGGCACCGCTGGCAGGTTCGCCCGCCGATTCGTGGTGGGGGCGGTGACCGGCGCCGCTCTCGGCTTCGGCTGGTCGCTCCCATCCGGCATGACCGCCCTGCTCTCCGTGGTCTTCGGCCTGGCCATCGGAGTGCACGTCTGGCTCGGCACGCCGCAGGACGTGAACCGGGTGTCGAGCCCTGGCTCCGTGCTGCGCGACGACCGCACCGCGACGCTGTCGTTCGCCCTGTCCTTCACGGTGTCGCTGGGCCTGTTCTTCGCGCTGGCGCTCATGCTCACTCCGGACGAACCCGCGACCGAGGTCTTGGACGGCCGGTTCGACGTGGTGCTCGGGCTGGCGGGAGGGGTCGCCGCCGGACTGCTGGGCTGGTTCCTCGTGTCGCGCTCCGGTGGGGTCGCCTACGGGATCGCCGGTGCGGTCATCGGCGGCCAGGTCTTCCTGCCGGACCCTGGCACGGCCCAGGCCTGGGCGGGAGGCTGCCTGTTCGGGCTCTCGGTCGGCCTGAGCGTCTGTCTGGCCAGAGCCTGGGGGGCGTTCGTGTTGACCCGATGGTGGCTGGCGGCGCACGGCCGGATTCCGTGGGATCTGCTCGCCTTCCTGGAGGACGCGCATCGCCGGGGCGTGGTGCGGCAGGTCGGTGCGGTCTACCAGTTCCGGCACGTTCGCCTGCAGGAGCGGCTCACGGACCGGTCACTCCCGCGATGACCACCGGTGGCCGGTGCGTCGGGTCGGGCTGACCCTGGTCACGAGCGCGCCTGGGTGCGCGGGCCCAGCAGACCGCGGACGGCGAGGTTCTCCATCAGCGCCGTGATGCCGAACGTCCAGTCTTCGGCGTCCTCGGCCGTGTTCACGACGTTCGTCAACGCGCCCAATCGGGGCGAAGAGATGCGGACGACGTCTCCCACCTTGTGGGTGAATCCTTCGCCGGGCTGGTCCCGGTCCTCGGTCGGGGCGAACATCGTGCCGGTGAACAGCGCGAAGCCGTCGGGATAGCGGTGGTGGGCGCCGAAGGCGTGGGAGACGAGGTCCTCGAGCTCCCGGCTGATCTCGGAGACCGGATTCACGCCGTGCAGCTCGAAACCGTCGGGGCCGGTGATGTCCAAGGCGATCTCGGTGGCTTTGGCGTCCGCCAGGGTGAACCCGTCGTCGAACAGCCGGAGGAACGGTCCGATGGCGCAGGAAGCGTTGTTGTCCTTCGCCTCGGTGAGCAGGAGAGCACTGCGGCCTTCGAAGTCGCGCAGGTTGACGTCGTTGCCGAGCGTCGCGCCGACCGGGTTGCCGCGCGAGTCCACGACCAGGACGAGCTCGGGCTCGGGGTTGTTCCAGGCTGAGCGGGCGAGAACGCCGATGTCGGCTCCCAGCCCCACCGCCGAGAGCACCGGGGCCTTGGTGAAGATCTCAGGGTCCGGGCCGATACCGACCTCGAGGTACTGCGACCACAGTCCCTCGGCCTGGAGAACCCTCTTCACCTCCGCGGCCTGCGCGGACCCCGGCTTCAGGTGGGAGATGTGGCCCTGGACGATCGCGCCCACCTTCCGGCGAACTTCCTCGGCCCGCGTGGGATCCCCGTCGGCGCGCTCTTCGATGACCCGCTCGAGCATGCTGCGGACGAAGGTCACGCCGGCGGCCTTGAGCACCTGCAGGTCGACCGGTGCCAGGAAGCGGGGAGCGGCGTCGGCCGGGTTCGTCGTAGCGGCCAGAACCTCGGCGAGCGGCCACGACGTGCCGCCTGGGTGATTCCTGACGATCTCCAGTGTGTCCGGGCGGTCGAGCAGTGACGAAACGGTCGATGTCAGCGGCGACAGGTCGACGACCTGGTCGCCGCGGATCGTCACGACCGAAGGGCCGCCGGCAGACGGGTCGAAGACCCTCGCGACGAGGGTGGCGTCCGCTGCGTCCTCAGGCAGAACGTTGGTGGCGTTGAGTGAGATCCCCATGGAAATCCTTCCTGCTCCTGCCTCGGCTTCATCGGTTTACCGCCGTACGGTCACGCAACGCCAAGTAACCGGCCGAGAGAGCAGCCGCCACCACGGCTCCGGCGCTGTTGTTGAACAAGTCCTGCGTCTCGCACAGGCCGCGTCCGACGAGCGGCTGCAGGATCTCGATCATCGCGCTCAACGCCACCGCCGAGACCAGCACGGCGAGCGGCCGTCGCGTCGCGAGCGCCGCGCACCACACGAGCGGCACGAACACCAGCGCGTTGAACAGCTCAGACACTCCGTGCAAGGAGAAGCCGTTGAGGAGGCAGAACTGCGTGCCGACCAACGCCCAGCCCGGTTGGGACCGCGAGAACGTCAGAGCGAGCACGAGGCCGAGGAAGATCCCCGCGAACACGGAGGAAACCGGCCGCCACCCGAACCTCCGTGCCGCGAACCACGCGCTCGCGCCCAGCACCACCGCTCCGACCACCACGCCGCCCGCGGTCAGCGGATCCGAGAACACGAAGAGGATGGCGTCCAGTGCCCACCGCACCTGATCCAGCACAGCTCAGAACCCCTCGCCCCACAACGGAATCCGATGTGGCGAAGCCTACTGGGCAGCGGGCCGCCGCCGGGTCGGTCGGAAAAGCAACGAGATCATGGTTGTTGAGGCGGCAAGGGGATGCTAGCTGTCAAGCGTTTGAGTTGACTGAGAGGGTTGTAAGGTCGCGGCATGACGCGGGATGACGATGAGCCGGTCGGTGCCGATGCGCCCAACCGGCTGCTGTGGGCGCTGCGCCGGGCCGAGCTAGGAGCACGGGCCCTCAAGGAGCAGCGGTTGCGCCCGCTGGGCCTGGCGACCGCGCACTACTCCCTGCTGATGTCGGTCCACAGCGAACCCGGCCTCACCGGCGCCGAACTGGCCCGCCGGCTGGACGTCACCCCGCAGGCGGTGGCTTCGCTGGTCACGAGGCTGGTCGACAAGGGGCAGCTGGAGCGTCAGCCGCATCCCCGCCACCGGCACGTCCAGGAGCTGCATCTCACCGACATCGGCCGCGAGGTGCTGATGTCCGCCGACGTTGTGGTCGACTCGATTGAGCAGCAGATCACCGAACGACTCGGTCCCGACGACGCCGCACGGCTCACCGCGCTGCTCGAAGAGGTGATCGACGCGGTCCGCGAGACGAAGCCCGCAGTTGAGGCGCCGGGGTCAGGGGCGCAGTAGGGTTTTGACGGCGCGGCGCTCGTCCATGGCGCGGTAACCCTCGTTGACCTGACCGAGGGGTAGTTCCAGGTCGAATACCTTCCCCGGGTTCATCTGGCCGGTGAGCACCCGGTTGACGAGGTCGGGCAGGAACCGGCGCACCGGAGCGGGGCCACCACGTAGCCCGACGTGGGAGTAGAACAGCCGCTCGCCGGAGATGCTCACGTCGTGTGGAACGCCGACGAAGCCGACGTTGCCGCCTGGTCGGGTCGAGTTCAGCGCCTGCTGCACGGCTTCGTCGGTGCCGACGCACTCCAGCACCGCGTCGGCACCGACGCCGGTCAGTTCTTTCAGCCGGGCCACCCCGGCGTCGCCGCGTTCGGTGACGATGTCGGTGGCGCCGAACTCGATGGCCAGTGTCTGCCGGGTTTCGTGACGGCTCATCGCGATGATCCGCTCCGCGCCGAGCTGCCGGGCGGCCAGCACTCCGCACAGGCCGACCGCACCGTCACCGACCACGGCGACGGTGCTGCCGGGCTTGACCTCGGCGGCCACGGCGGCGTACCAGCCGGTGCCCATCACGTCGGACAGGGCGAGCAGGCTGGGGACGAGCTCGTCGCCGGGCCGGTCGGGGGTGGCGACAAGGGTGCCGTCCGCCAGCGGGATGCGGACCGCCTCGGCCTGGCAGCCACCGACGAACTCGCGGTGCGTGCAGGAGGTCTGGTAGCCGGCTCGGCAGTGCGGGCAGGTGTTGTCGGAGGCGAAGAACGAGCCGATGACGAACTGGCCGGGCCTGATCGTGCGCACGTCGCGGCCGACTTCCTCGACGACGCCGACGTACTCGTGTCCGATCGGGTGGGGCTCGGTGACCGGGTTGATGCCCCGGTAGTCCCAGAGGTCCGAGCCGCACACGCAGGTCGCGGACAGGCGGATGACCGCGTCGGTCGGTTCGATGATCGTCGGGTCGGGAAGTTCCTCGATGCGAACGTCCCCTGGAGCGTGGATGACGGCTCCGCGCAAGGTGATGCTCCTATGTCCGGCGTAGTGGGATTGTCTGTTGTGGACGGATCGGGGTCAGCTGGTGTGGAACAGCTGTTTGGCGACCGCCATCGCGGACATGGCCTTGGGCCAGCCCGCGTAGAACGCCAGGTGCGTGATGGCTTCGATCAGTTCCTGCTCGGTCACGCCGTTGTCCTTGGCTCGGCCGAGGTGGTGGACGAGTTGCTCGGTGGCACCGCTGGTGACGAGGCCTGCCACGGTGATCAGGCTGCGATCACGTGGCGAGAGCTCCGTGCGTTCCCACACCTGTCCGAACAGGACGTCGTCGGTGAAACTCACCAGTGCCGGTGCGAAGTCTCCGAACATCTGCTGCGCGCCGGACGGTTCCTTGTCTGTCATGTGATGGTGTCCTTGTCTTCTGAGTCGGGTCAACGCGTGGTGGTGCCACAGCGGCATCGTCTGCGGTGAACGGGCACACTGGGGGACATGAACAGCGACAACGGCCGGTTGAAGGACCTGGGGGAGTTCCTGCGGGCGCGGCGGGGCGAGCTGAGCCCGCAGGCCGTCGGGCTGCCCGCCGGTCCTGTCGCCCGGCGGGTGCCGGGCTTGCGCCGGGAGGAGGTGGCGCGGCTCGCGGCGATCAGCACCGACTACTACCGGCGGCTGGAGCAGGGGCGGATGGCCGCGTCGGGGCCGGTGCTGGACGAGTTGGCCCGAGTGCTGCGGCTCACCGACGACCAGCGGGTCTACCTGTTCGAGCTGGCCGGGAAGCCCTCCGGCAAGGCGCGTGCCCGGTCGGCCCAGGTGATCAGTCCGCAGCTGCGCCGGCTGCTCGACCAGTTGCCGGAGGCGGCCGCCCTGGTCCTGGGCAGCGGCATGGACATCATCGCCTGGAACCGCCTGGCGGCCGCGCTGATCACCGACTTCGCCCAGATCCCTGAAGAGCGGCGCAACTACGTGCGAATGGTGTTCACCGACCCCGCGATGCGCACGCTCTACCCCGACTGGGCGGACGTCGCCCGCAAGGCGGTGACCAACCTGCACATGGACGCCGCCCTGCACCCGGACGACCCGCGGCTGGCCGAGCTGGTCCTCGAACTGTCCACTCAGGACGCCGACTTCCGGAAGTGGTGGCGCGGTCAGCACGTCGAGGGCAAGGGGCAGGGCACGAAACGGTTCCACCACCCGCTCGTAGGTGACCTCACGCTCGACTGGGACACGCTGATCTGTGACACGGCTCCGGACCAGCACGTGATCGTGCTGACCGCGCAGCCGGGCACCCCGTCGCACGACGCGCTGCGCATCCTGGCGTCCTGGGCCGGCGAGCACGTGCCGGCGGCCGGCACGGGTGACGGGGGACCGCTCGCCGCCGCGCGGCCACTGCGATAGGTGTCCATGTTCGCCGGTCATGTCGATGGTCAGCTCAGGGTCTTCACCAGCCTGTGGGCCAGCGGGACGGCAGAGGCCGGGTTCTGTCCGGTGTGGAGGGTGCGGTCCACCTCCACGTGAGGCGCGAAGGGGTCGCCCTCGCGGTAGTCCGCCCCCAGGTCGCCGACCAACCGGTCCTGCAGCAGCCACTTCGCCCTGTCCGCCAGGCCGTTCAGCTTTTCCTCTGCGTTGCTCAGGCCGGTGAGACGGTAGCCTGCGAACGGGGACTTCCCGGCACCGTCCACAGTGGCCAGCAGTGCCGCGGGACCGTGGCAGACCAGGGCCAGCGGTTTGCCCGAGGCCAGCCAGTCGGTCAGCAGGCGAGCGGACTCCGCGTTGTCGGGCAGGTCCTCCATCGGTCCCCAGCCGCCGGGGACGAACACGGCGTCGTAGTCGTCGACGCGGACGTCCTCGATCCGCATCGGGTGTGCCAGTTCGGTCGCGTCCCGCAGCGCGGCCTTCATCCGCTCCGCGCCTTCGGGACCGCCGTTGAACTCGGTCGCGAGGCTCGCGGGGTCGGCGGTGGGCGGGACACCGCCGGGGGTGGCTGCCGCGATCTCGTAGCCGGCCTCGGTGAACACCTCGTACGGACCGAGCGCCTCTTCTGCCCAGTAGCCGGCCGGCTGTTCGGTTCCGTCGGCCAGTGTCCAGTGGGTGGCAGCGGTGATCAGGTACAGGATCTTCGTCATCGCGTGCTCGCCCCGTTCAGCGCCTGCTGCAGGACGTGGCTGTCGGCGGCCTGCAGGAGGTGTGCGAGCTTGCCGTCCCGGACTGTCCACAGGTGGATGAACCGCGCGTCGGCTGTTTCCCCTGTCTTGGTCTCACCGTGGTAGTGCCCGACCACGAACACGTGGTCGTCGTCGGTGGCGTAGTACTCCTCGGCGTGCGCGGAGAAGGACTCGAATCCCGGCAGGAGCGCGCCGAAGAAGTCGTTCATCATGCTGTCGTAGCCGTGGTAGACCCCGCCGAACGGGAAGCCCGGCGTGATGTCCCAGACGATGTCCGGCGACATGATCTCCTTGGTCACGGCCGGATCGGCGTTCGAGTCGTACAGCCTGCGGGCGAGTGCGATGGTGGATGGTTCAGACACGCGTGTTTCCTTTGTGGACGTTGTGGATCGGTTGATCGATGACCTGCTGTCGTCAGCCTCGCAGTGAGTCGGTCGGAAAGCTCGTCGCGTGAGGGGGAGGGTTTTCTCCCCTGCAGGACCACCGTCGCGAATGGAACTCTCGCTCTGTCACAGGAGAGGGAGGCACATGCCCGGTCTCGAACTCGTCGTGCTGCTCGGTCTGGCGGTGCTGGTGGGTCGGATTGCGAGCGCCCGGTTCGGGATCGCCCCGCCGATCACACTGCTGGCCGCCGGCGTGCTGCTCGGTTTCGGGCCGGCGCTGCGGGCCGTGCACCTGCCGCCGGAGCTGGTGCTGCTCCTGTTCCTGCCGGTGCTGCTGTACTGGGAGAGCCTGAACACCTCGCTGCGGGAGATCCGCGCCAACCTGCGCGGCATTGTGCTGTTGAGCACGACCCTGGTGATCGCGACGGCGTCGGTCGTCGCGGTCGTGGCGCACGCGCTGGGCCTACCGTGGGGACCGGCGTGGGTGCTCGGCGCGGCCGTCGCACCGACCGACGCCACCGCGGTCGGTGTGGTCGCCCGGTTGCTGCCCAGGAGCCAGGTCACGGTGCTGCGGGCGGAAAGCCTGGTCAACGACGGCACCGCGCTGGTGATCTACGGGTTGGCGGTCGGCGTCACGGTCGGCGAGGAGCAGTTGGGTGCGGCGCACGTGGGCTGGCTGTTCCTGCTCGCCTACGTCGGTGGGGCCGCGGTGGGGGCGGTGACCGGCTGGGTCGCGGCGCTGGTGCGCCGCCGCCAGGCCGACCCGCTGACCGGGCAGGTCACCATGGTGCTGATCCCGTTCACCGCGTTCCTGCTCGCCGAGGCGATCCACGCGTCGGGCGTGCTGGCCGTGGTGGTGTCCGGGCTGATCATGAGCCAGGCCGCGCCACGGGTGGTGCGTGCCGAGATGCGCGTGCAGGCGCAGGCGTTCTGGACGGTCGCCACGTTCCTGCTCAACGCCGCCCTGTTCGTCCTGGTCGGGCTGGAGCTCCAGTCCGCCGTGCGCGGCCTGACCAGCACCGGCCTGCCGCGTGCGCTGACGATGGTCGTCGCGGTCACGGCGGTGGTGGTCGCCGTGCGGTTGGTGTTCCTGTTCACGGTGCCGTACGTGGTCCGCCTGCTTGATCGACGACAGGGCGTGCGTCATGGCGACCACCGTCCCCGGCTGGTCAGCGCGTTCGCCGGCTTCCGGGGCGCGGTGTCGCTGGCCGCCGCGCTCGCCGTCCCCGAACAGCTCGCCTCCGGTGAGCCGTTCCCGAACCGGGACATGATCGTGTTCGTGACCGGCGGGGTCATCGTGCTCACCCTGCTCCAGGGCCTGCTGCTGCCCGCGGTCGTGCGATGGGCCCGGTTGCCGCGTGACATCGCTGTGGAGAACGAACATCACCTCGCCGAGACCCGCGCCACCGAGGAAGCCCTGCACGCCATGCCCCACCTCGCCGCCGGCCTCGGCACCGACCCGGACGTCGTCGATCGCCTGAGCCGCGAGCTCGACAAGCGACTCCAGCTCCTGCGGGCCCACGGCGAAGGTGCCGCAGACCATCCGGCCGTGCGCCACGACGAGCACTACACCTCGCTGTACCGGGCGTTGATCGCCCACAAACGCGCCACCGTCGTGCGCTTGCGCGACGAACGCCGCATCGACGACACCGTGCTGCGCCAGGTGCAGGCCGGGCTCGACCTCGAAGAGGTCCGGCTGTCCCCGAACGGACTGGTGGAATGACCGGCTTGATCGACGTTCACGCTCACTTCGTCACCGATTCCTATGTGCGCCAAGCAATCGCGGCCGGCCACGTTCATCCCGACGGGATGGACCGGTGGCCCACCTGGTCGGTCGAGGCGCACCTGGAGTTGATGGACCGCCACCGCATCCAGACCGCCCTGCTGTCGATGTCCTCGCCCGGCGTGCACTTCGGTGACGACGCGGCTGCCCGCCGGCTCGCCCGCGAGGTCAACGAGGACGCCGCTCGTCTTGCCGCCGACCACCCGGCGAGGTTCGGCTTCTTCGCGTCCCTCCCACTGCCCGATGTGGACGGAGCTCTCGCCGAGATCGCCTACGCCGTCGACGACCTCGGCGCGGACGGCGTGGTGCTGATGACGAACACCGGCGGGACGTACCTGGGGGACAGGCGTCTGGAGCCGGTCTTCGCCGAACTGGACCGCCGCCGGGCCGTCGTCTTCCTGCACCCCACGTCTCCGGTGGGCTGGGAACAGTCGACGCTCGGACGGCCGCGGCCGATGGTCGAGTACATCTTCGACACCGCGCGGACGGTGACGGATCTGCTGATGTCGGGTGTGTTCGTCCGCTTTCCGGATCTACCGGTGATCGTTCCGCACTGCGGCGGCGCGTTGCCCGTTTTGGCCGACCGCGTCAACGAGTTCATGACGCAGTTCCTCGGCACGCAGGAGGCGGGCCGCACATCTGACGCGGTGGCGCAGCTTCGGCGGCTCCACTACGACATCGCCGGCCCGGCCTTTCCCCGTCAGGTTCCCGCCCTGCTCGAACTCGCAGACCTCGACCGGCTGCTGTTCGGCAGCGACTACTGCTGGACCCCGCCCTCGGCCGCCGACCGCCACATCGCGGCCATCGACGCCGTGACACCGCCGGTCGACGGTGCCACCTGGCGGTCGCTGACGACAGCCAACGCACGGCGCCTGTTCCCGCGGCTCACCCGATGAGACGACATGTCGGCCGTGGGTCAGGCGGTTTGGTAGTGGGGCGCCAGGCTCGGGCGGTTCCCGCTCGTGAGGAGCGCGCGTTCGCTCGTCTGGAACCGGTCGAGTGCCTCGGGGTCGGCCAGTCCCGGAATGCACACGGTCTCTCCGCGTTCGATGGCGATCGCGGTGGCCAGTGCGACGTCTTCCGCGGACATGGTGTCCGACTGGTCCTGGTGAGCGCCGTTGTTCCATTCGGTGGCCACCCGAGGGGGACAGACCACGGTGGCGCTGACGCCGGTGCCGGTCAGTTCGGCGGCGAGGGTCCGGGTGAACGCGACCGTGGCGGACTTCGCTGCCACGTAGAGGGTGCGAGCGGGCATCGCGGGCGCGTTGACACCGCCACTGAAGGCCAGCATGGAGGCGACCGTGGCGATGCTGCCGGTTCCCGCGGACAGCATCGTCGGCAGTGCGGCATGCGCGAGGCTGATCGGCGCGGTCGCGTTGAGCCGCCACAGCCCGTCGAGGTCGTCGGCCGGCACGTCCGACAGTCGTGCGTAGCCGGCCGTACCGGCATTGGCGACGAGCAGCCGGATGTCACCAGCCGCGGCCCTGGCTGTCGCGAGAGCCAGTCCGTCCGGGGTGGCGAGGTCGACCGGGAGCACCTCCGCGGTCGCGCCGAGGCGTTCGATCTCCGCGGCCATCTGATCGAGGCGATCGCGTCGGCGGGCGAGCAGGACCAGGTCGTAGCCGCGGGTGGCCAGGATCCGCGCTAGCGCGGCGCCGATGCCGCTGCTGGCTCCTGTGATCAGGGCGAGAGGTCGTGTTGACATGACGCCAGACTATCAAGTGCTTGATAGTCTGTGAACGCTTGACTGGGTTAAAGTGCCTGCGATTGGAGGAGGAGCATGACGCACATCCGAACCCTCGGCCAGGGTTTGCGAGTCTCGGCCATCGGTCTTGGCGCCATGGGCATGTCCCAGAGCTACGGGCCCAACCCCGGCGACCGCGACGCCATGATCGCCGTGCTGCGTGGCGCAGTGGAGCGCGGTGTCACGTTCTTCGACACCGCGGAGGTGTACGGGCCCTACGTCAACGAAGAGCTGGTCGGGGAGGCCCTCGCCCCGCTGCGTGACCAGGTCGCGATCGCCACCAAGTTCGGCTGGCGCATCGACGACGGCCGGTCCGTGGGGCTCGACAGCCGACCCGAGCAGATCGGGCGGGTCGCCGAGGCATCGCTGCGCCGGCTGCGGGTCGACACGATCGATCTGTTCTACCAGCACCGCGTCGACCCGGACGTGCCGATCGAGGACGTCGCCGGTGCCGTCGGCGAACTCGTCCAGGCCGGCAAGGTGCGTCACTTCGGGCTGTCGGAGGCCGCGGCGGACACCATCCGCCGCGCGCACTCCGTCCACCCCGTGACCGCCGTGCAGAGCGAGTACTCGCTGTGGACCCGGGAGCCCGAGCCGGAGGTGCTGCCCACGTGTGGTGAGCTCGGCATCGGGTTCGTGCCGTTCAGCCCTCTTGGCAAGGGATTCCTCACCGGCGCCGTCACCGCCGCCACCCGCTTCGCCGCCGATGACGTCCGTGCGAGCATTCCGCGTTTCACCGCGGAGAACCGCACCGCCAACCAGGTTCTGGTGGAGCACGTCACCAGCCTGGCGCGCGTCAAGGACGCGACACCGGGCCAGGTCGCCCTCGCCTGGCTGCTCGCCCAGCACCCGTGGATCGTGCCCATCCCCGGCACTCGCCGCCTCGAGCGGGTCGAGGAGAACGCAGCCGCCACCCAGGTGCCGCTCTCGGCGGACGAACTGGCCGACCTCGACGGCCTCGCGGCACGAACCGGTGTTCACGGCGACCGGTACAACGAGCACCACATGTCCCTCGTCGGCCGGTGACCGCTCGCGCGGTCACGGGACCAGGATCACCTTTCCCGCCGCGTGGCCGGTTTCGCTCAGTTCATGTGCCCTGGCGGCGTCGACCAGCGGGAAGCTCGTGGCGACGCGGACGCCGATCGTGCCGTCCGCGACGAGCCGGGCGTAGTCGGCGAGTTGCTCCCCGAACCGCCGGCTGCTGCCGGAGAACACGACGCCCAGGTCGAAGGCCCGCAGGTCGGTGATCGTCACGATCCGGCCGGTGCCGCCGCGCAGCTCGATCGACACGGGCAAGGCGTCCTGCCCGGCGACGTCGAAGACCGCGTCGACGCCCTGCGGCGCGAGGGCACGGACCCGGTCGGCGAGTCCGTCGCCGTAGGTGACCGGGATCGCGCCGAGCGACCGCAGGTAGTCGTGGTTGCGCGGTGACGCGGTGCCGACGACGGTGACGCCGCGGGCCACCGCGAGCTGGACACCGACCGCTCCCACCACTCCCGCGGCGCCGTGCACGAGCAGCGTCTCCCCAGCCGTCACCCCGAGGGTGTCGAGCACGCGGTCGGCGGTCTCCAGCGCCACCGGCAGCGCGGCGGCCGTCTCCCAGCCGAGGCCGACGGGCTTGAGCGCGAAGTCGTCGGCCAGGGCGTACTCGGCGTAGGAGCCGGTGACGGTCCAGGCCATCACCTCGTCGCCCACCGCGACTCCGGTGACGCCCGCCCCGACCTCGTCGACGACGCCCGCCGCCTCCAGTCCGGGGATCGCCGGCAGCTCAGGCGCCATGTCCGGCATCCATCCGCTGCGGATCTTGTAGTCCACCGGGTTGACGCCGGCGGCCACGACCTTCAGCCGCACCTGTCCTGGCCCGGTGTGCGGCTCCTCGACGTCCTCCAGCCGCAGAACCTCCGGACCGCCGAACTCGGTGTGAACGATCGCTTTCATTTCCCGCTCCCATGCTTCGGTGATGACTCCATCCTGGAGAGGGACCGGCCCCACCCAGGCTGTCCTTTCGGTCAGTTCGCCCTGAACGAAGGGACAGCCGGAACGTGCACTGCGCTGGCTAGGCTCGAAGCCATGGATCTGATGTCGGCCGTCGAGGTGATTCGGGCGCCGTTGAGCGAGACCCAGATGCGGCTGTCCGCGACCTTCGCCGAGGCGATCCCCCACCGGGCACTCGCCCAGCTGGCTGCCAACTGTCCGTTCGCGCCGTTCAAGACGCTCGGAGAGTCGCCCGGCGCGCCGGGGTCGTCCGTCACGATCGGCGACCTCGCCGAGATCAGGCCGCTGGTGCCCGCGCGGGGAACCTGGCAGGGACTGGCCACCGTTGCGGGCGTCGAGGTGCCAGTGGTGGCCCTGTCCAGCGACGCCACCGAACAGGGCGCACTGCTGGTCCTCGTGCGGACCGGGGACACCCCGGTGCCGGAGGAGGATCTAGCGTCCGCACTGGCGATGTGGGACCTGGTGACCGCCCACCGCGAGGGCCTGCGCAACGAGGCCGCGCCCGAATGGCTGGCCGTGTCCCGGGCCGCCGCGGCCGCCCGTGCTGTGGCCATCTCCGACCTCGGCGACGCCCACGGGGCCACGCTGACCGCGCTGCTCGGCGTCCTGCGCGACCGTTCGCTGAGCAGCGACGACGTCAGGACCCGCGCTGTCGATCTCGCTGTCACCGCGTTGCTCGAGTTGCGTGCGCAGGCCGAACTGGACCACGCGATGGCCGAAGAGCGGGCCGGTGCCGCGTTCGACCGGCTTGCCGAGTCGTTGAGCCGCGTGCTGCGCCCCCTCGGCGTGCTGCTGGAACTGGGCACACCCGGCGCGGAGGAAGGTGCCGACCGGGTGCTGCCGGCCGATGTCGCCGCCACGGCCCGCGCGGTGGTCCGGGCCGTCGTGCACGCGATGCTGGACGACCAGCGGCAGGTGCGGCGGCTCCACGTCAGCTGGAAAGTCGGCGCCGCGGAACTGCGCGCAACCGTGCGGGACGACGGTCCCGGCGCGCTGTCACGCAGCGCCCTCGACGCGCGCCGGGTCGGGGAACGGCTGGGCCCGCTCGGCGGACGGCTCGAAGTGGACGCGCTGCCGGGCTGGGGCACGACCGTGACCCTCGAAATCCCGCTCGGACCACCGGACACCCCACGCGAGGACCCGCTGACCGTGCTGGGCGCTCGTGAGCTGGAAGTGCTGGGGCAGCTGGCCCTCGGCCGGCGCAACCGCGACATCGCCCGCGAACTGCACATCAGCGAGTCCACGGTGAAGTTCCACGTGACGAACATCCTGGACAAGCTGGGCGTGGGCTCACGCGGCGAAGCAGCCGCACTCGCCCACGAGTGGGGTGCGGCCACCTCGCACGCCTAGGGCCTTCACGGTTTCAGCGTCACCGTCAAATTCCACCTGGTCTCATGGTTGAAGCAGCACCTTGATGGCGCCCTCCTGCTTCTTCTGGAAGATCTCGTAGCCGTGCCGCGCGTCGGCGAGGGGCAGCTTGTGCGTCGCGAAGGACTCCGTTCCCAAGGGGTCCTCGTCGGACAGCAGCGGCAGGATGTCGTCGACCCAGCGCCTGACGTTGGCCTGTCCCATCCGCAGCTGGATCTGCTTGTCGAACATCGTCAGCAGCGGCATCGGGTCGGCCATTCCGCCGTACACCCCGGCCAGTGAGATCGTGCCGCCCCGCCGCACGATGTCGATGGCAGCGTGCAGGGCGCTGAGCCGGTCGACGCCCGCTGTGCGCATCAGCTTGGCGGCCACGGGATCCGGGAGGAAACCGGTGACGTCCTGCGCCAGCTTCGCGACCGGTGCGCCGTGTGCTTCCATGCCCACCGCGTCGATGACGGCGTCCGGGCCGCGGCCGTTCGTCAGGTCGCGGATGTGGTCGGCCAGTCGTTTGCCGTGCTCCCGCAGGTCGAGCGTCAGGACACCGCGGGCCTTTGCTCGTGCGAGCCGTTCGGGAACGAGGTCGACGCCGATCACCGTGGCGGCGCCGCGGTGCAGTGCGATCCGCGCCGACATGTCACCGATGGGGCCCAGTCCGAGCACCACGACACTGGAGCCCTCACTCACGCCCGCGTACTCCACCGCCTGCCACGCGGTCGGCAGCACGTCCGACAGCAGCACGAAACGATCGTCGGGAGGGCCGTGCGGGACCTTGATCGGCAACGTGTCGCCGAAGGGCACGCGCATGAACTCCGCCTGGCCGCCGGGCATCTGACCGTAGAGCTTGGTGTAGCCGAAAAGCGCGGCGCCGGTGCCTTGTTCACGCACCTGGGTCGTCTCGCACTGGGAGTGCAGGCCCTGCCCGCACATGAAGCAGGTGCCGCAGGAGACGTTGAACGGCACCACGACACGGTCTCCCACGCTCAGCGTGGTGACCTCGGAGCCCACTTCCTCGACCACACCCATCGGCTCGTGACCCAGCACGTCGCCCTCGTCGATGAACGCTCCGAGCACTTCGTAGAGGTGCAGGTCCGATCCGCAGATTCCGGTGGACGTGATCCGCACGATCACGTCGGTCGGTTCCTCAAGCACAGGGTCTGGCACCGTGTCCACCCTGACGTCGCGCTTGCCGTGCCAGGCAACAGCTTTCATCGAGTCCTCCAGCAGGTTGGCGTCTCTTCCCGGCGTTCCCGGCTCAGGCACCGATAAACCCGTTGCGGGGCCGGGGGAGGACGTTGCGGGCCGCGGTCCTGCTCCACTCGAGCAGGAGCAGCGTCGCGTCGTCCTGAAGCTGCCCGCGCTGGTGGTCGAGCACCGCACGCGACACGCGGCGCAGGGTTTCGGGCGCGGGCAGGCCGGCCGCTTCGTGCCGTTCGGTGAGATCGACGAGACGCTCCACGCCGAACTGCTCGCCCCGCGGGTCGCGTGCCTCGGTGACGCCGTCGCTGTGGAGCAGGATCCGGTCGCCTGCCTGGAGTTGCTCGTGCCCGAGCCGCCGTGGCGCCGTGGCGAGATGGCCGAGTCCGAGCGGCAGGTGGACCGGGCTGTTCAACGCCTTGACCATCCGGCCGCCGCGCAACAGCAGGGCCGGCGGGTGTCCCGCGAGGATGTAGTGCAACGCGCCGGTCGCGAGATCCAGGTCGGCGAGCACCGCGGTCGCGAACGGAGCGTTGAGCCCCTCGGTCGCCTGCTGCCGCACGGCCTGGTCGGCCAGTTCCGCACCTTCGAGGAGCCCGAGACCGTTGCGGCGTGCGTTGCGCGTGGCTGCCAGCGCCACCGCGGTGGTGAGGCCCGCGTGCATGTCGTGCCCCATGGCGTCGAAGATCGAGACGTGCGCGCGGCCGTTGTCGACGGAGTAGTCGTAGCCGTCTCCACCCACCTCGTGATAGGGCTCCATCACCGCCGTCACCGTGAGTTGGTCGCAGGCGAAGGTCTGCGGTGGCAGCAGCTGCCACAGCAGTTCGGAGGCTGCCGAGAACGGTGTGGTGCGGCGAAGCACGTGCAGGAAGTCGCTGTAGTGGAGCTTGCTCATGACGAGATGCCCGAGAAGGCCGGCCAGCTCCCAGCAGTGCTCGCGGATCCACCGGTCGTCGGGGTCGCTCTCGTCGGGCAGGGTCGTCTGGAGCACGCCGAGCCGCTCGGTGCCGTTCAGCACCGGCAGCCACAGGTACGGCGGTGAGTCGCGCACGGAGATGATGTCGGTCCGCTGGAACGCACGTCCGGCCGTGGTGGAGTCCACCGGTAACGGTGGTCCTGCGTCGGCACGGACCGAGCGCAACCACTGTTGCCCGATGTCGACGACGTACAGGTGCGCGGTGATGCCGACCAAGGCGGTGGCCTCATCCACAAGTGCCGCCAGGTCGCCGGCCGTGGCCAGGTGCGCCCCGTTGATGATCCGGCGGAACGCGGCGTTCCAGGCCTCGGACCGTTCAGTCACGTGAGGCAGGGTTGCCGCGGAGGGGCTCGGCAAACGTGCCGGCCGCACGCCCTCGCCCGTCCGCCGGCCAAGGTGCACAACCATCTTCGAGTGGGAATGTCAGTGGCATGGACGACGAACGTGAGCTGCCGACGATCGACGACCTGGCCGAGCTCGCCGCCGCGCTCGACACGGCCCACCCCGGCGAGCTGTACGTGCGCTGGTCGAAAGGCCCCGCGGCGGATGTCGCGCACGGACGAACGCAGGCCAGCCGCGACGATCTCACCGGTGTGCGGCTGCCCGGCCTGTCGGCCAACCCGCTGCGGGTCGAGCAGTGGTGGCGCGACCGGCCGATCGAGGTGTGGCTGGCCCGCAGGCTGTACGACTACCAGCACCTGGTCGATCAACGCGGGCCCGCCGTCCGTCCGTGGGTGCTGATCGGGGAGGAGCGCGGCAGGGGGCCGGACAACGAACCGCTCGTCCGGTGCATTCGGCCGGTGGCATGGATTTCCGACGATCTGCTGAAAGAGGCTCAGCGGATCGTCGAGGCGCAGAACTCGGACGCGTGGGGCCCGTTGGACCGGCGTGGTGGCGGCCAGGGCGGCACGTGAGCGCGTCAGGGCGCGTCCGGGTTCAAGCCTCTGAACGTGCCCGTGGACCGCTTTCCACCCATGCCCAGGATCAGCGCGACCGCGTCCTCCGAGCACGCCCCCGGCGTCAGAACCTCCTGCAGCAGCAGACCGCGGATCGCGGCGACGGCGACGGTGGCCTTGGTCAGCGCTTCCCCGGCGGCGAGCCCTTCGCGTTCCGCCAGCGAGGCCAGCATCCTGGTGAGGTCGTCCAGCGACGAGATGAACTCGCGGAAGTCGTGCGGGCTGTAGGCGGCCAGCCCCACGACGTGGAAGAACCCGCGGATGCGCGACAGCTGCTCCGGCCGGGTGTAGGCCCGCCAGATCGCCAGGACGAGGTCGTCGAAGGTGCCCTGCCCTGCGTCCCGGAACAGCGCCTCGTTGTCGCGGGTCCGCTGCGCCGCGAGCATGGCCGCCAGGACGCCCGTGAGCGACCCGAAGTGGTACCGCAGGAGCGCGTGGCTGGTCTCGGTCCTGGCCGCGATCTCGCGGAGTGAGGTCTCCGGTGGCGGAAGGCCGTCGTCGAAGACGTCGAGAAGTCGCGCCAGGAGGCGCTCGCGTGCATCGCCGGTGCGTGCCGTGCTTGACAGGACCACGCCCGTAGTTTATCCATTGGACAAGCAATTTATCCATTGGAAAAACGGCCGGAGGGCTTGTGGGACGTTTCCAGGTGGTGGGCGCGATGGTCGTGGACGGGTCAGGCCGCGATCCGGGTGACGTCGCCGTCACGGTCGAGGACGGGCGCATCAGCGAGCTCGGTGCCTCCAGCGCGAACGGTGAGCGGCTCGACGCCGGTGGGCTGACGATGACGCCCGGCCTGATCGACGCCCACGTCCACCTGGGGCTGTCGAGCCTGGTGCAGCCGCAGTTCTCGTTCCAGATCAGTGCCGCCGAGATCGCGGCGGACATCTTCGCCACGGCCGGCGCGACGCTCGACGCCGGCTTCACGACCGTCCGGGACACCGGCGGGATCGACGGCGGTGTCGTCACCGCGATCGCGAAGGGCAAGGTCAGGGGGCCACGCGTGGTGTCGTGCGGGCCTGTTCAGTGCCAGACCGGTGGCCACGGCTACTACGGAGCCGAGTGGGAGCCCACCGAGCTGTGGAGCAGCCATCACGTTCCTGGTCTGTGTGCCCTGTCCATGATGGCGGGCAACGCGGACGAGCTGCGGCGCAACATGCGTGAGGCGTTCCGGCGCGGGGCGTCGTTCCTGAAGCTCTGCATGACCGGCGGGGTGGTGGGCGGCAACGACCGGCTGACCGACACCCAGTTCACCGTCGAGGAGATCGCCGTCGCCGTGCAGGAGGCCGCGGCGCGGGGCACCTACGTGACGGTGCACGCCCACAACAACGAAGGCATCCGGAACGCGGTCGCGGCCGGGGCGCGCTGTGTCGAGCACGGCACGGATCTCGACGAGCCGACAGCCACCCTGATGGCCGCTCACGGTGTTGCCCTCGTGCCCACGTTCACCGTCGTCGAGCGGCTGCTGCACGATCCTGCCGCGGCCGGCCTGGACGAATCGGCACGCGATCGTGTGGCAGGGGTGCGGGAGCGGATGGCCAGGGCGCTCGCCGTCGCCAAGGAGGCCGGGGTGCGGATCGGGCTGGGTTCCGACCTCATCGGCCCGGCCCAGGACCGCCGCGGCGAGGAACTCGGGTTGCGCGCACGGCTCGAGACACCGATGGACGCTCTCGTGGCGGCCACGAAGACCAACGCCGAGATCATCGGTCTGCCCGAAGTGGGCGTGATCGCACCCGGCATGCAGGCAGATCTCGTGCTCTGGAACGGCAACCCGCTCGAAGACCCGAACATTTTCGCCGACCCCGCCAACGCCGTACTCGTCGTCCAAGCCGGACGTGTTGTGAAGGATCTCCGATGAGCACCATGTTGCACGGCTGCCTGGCCGACACCGACTACTTCGAGCTGCGTTCCAGCAGTGGGCACGACTACGGCGTCTGGGTCACCACGCCGCCGCGCTACGACCCCGCCACAGCGCAGGCGCCCGTCGTGTACGTGCTCGACGGCAACTGGGCGGTGGGCCTGACGGCCCCGCTCATCATCACCCAGCAGGACCCCATGCAGAAGATCAAGCCGTACATCCAGGTCAGCATCGGCTACGCGGGCGAGGAAGCGGAGCGCTGGGCGAGGCTGCGCAACAGGGATCTCGTGCCACCCGGAGAGCCCGTCGCCCAGGAGTTCCTCGACGCGGTGGAGATGGGAGTCCAGGCGGGTGCGATGACCCGCGACGAAGCCGACGCCTACCTCGCCGAACTGCGCGACACCCGGGGCGACGCGTTCCTGAGCTTCATCACCGACGAACTGCACCCCCGGATCGAACGCGACTACGGCACGGCCACGAGCGGTCACGGCCTCTTCGGCTACTCCTACGGCGGACTCTTCAGCCTCTACGCCTGGCTCACCGGCACCACGCTCTTCGAAAGCGTCGGAGCGGGCAGCCCGGGCGTTGCCGGCGAGGACAGCCGGGTCTTCGCGCAGATCCAGGAACTGGGCGACCAGCCGGCCAAGCTCCACCTGACCTTCAACGACCGGGAGATCCTCGGGAACGTGCCCGTCTACCAGAACCTCACGAAGAACGCGGCCACCGTCCTGCACCGCCTCACCTCCCGCGGCGCGGCCGTCACCAGCGAGGTGCTGCGAGAAACGCACGTGACCGGTCTGCAGGCCTCGTTCCTCAGCTACCTCAGAACCTGCCGTGCCCTCTGACCGCTGCCCAACTGGTGACGATGAGCGTCAGATGTCGGTGATGTCGTCGCCGGGCTCGGAGCTGGTGTCGCGGGTAAGCAGCGGCATGGCGAACCACAACGCGCCGTAGACCAGCAACGCGAGGATGCCGATCAGCACGGCCACCCACCCGCCGATGATGACTTCGCTGATCAGCAGGACGGTGCCGGTCATCGCGATGGCGAGGAAGCCCAGTCCGGCCAGCAGGAAGGTGTTGCCCGCCGCGACGACGTCCTCGCGGCGGCCTCGGCGGAACAGCACGCGGTGCCAGGCCGCGGGCGCGGTCAGCAGGGCGACCGCCATGGCCGCGCACAGGACGGTCACCAGATGGATGCCGCGGACGAGTGACGATGCGGTGGCGTACTTGTCGGTGAAGGTGATGGAGAGCAGGAAGCCGAACAGGATCTGCACGCCGGCCTGGGCCACGCGGAGTTCCTGGAGCAGCTCGTTGACGTTCCTCGCCAGCCGGCGGTGCTCCGACTCTTCTGCATCGCTCACCAGGGATGTCTACCCGCGTGAGCGCACACGAAACGGCGTCATGGTGTGACGGATGTGTATTCGGGCGCAGAGCGGGTAGACGTCGCGTTGTGCGAAGGGCGTGGGTGGGCATTGCTGACCGCTTGGGAGTGGCGTTGCTCGCCCTCGTCCTGCACCGCGGGACCCGTGAGGTGGCGTGGGAGAACGTCGACTGGAGCTCGTCGTGACACAGGAGAGCACACCGATGAGAATCCTGGTGCTGCGGGCACTCGGGCTGGGCGACCTGCTCACGGCGGTGCCCGCGTTGCGCGGGTTGCGGCGGGCGTTCCCGAGCGCCGAGATCACGCTCGCCGCGCCCGCCTGGCTGGCTGACGCGGTGGCGAGGATCGAGGCCGTCGACCGGCTGCTGCCCACCGACGGCCTCACGCCCATCGCGTACGACAACCCCGATCTCGCCGTCAACCTGCACGGACGTGGACCGCAGAGCGTCGAGCGGCTCGTGGCCACGCGGCCCCGGCTGCTGATCACTCACGACGAGTGGCAGGCCGATCGGCACGAGGTGCTGAGGTGGTGCGATCTTCTGGAACAGCACGGAATCCCGTGCGACCCGGACGATCTGTGCCTGCCACCGATCGGACCGCGAACCGAACGGGTGGTGGTTCATCCAGGCGCGAGCCATGGCGCGCGCAGGTGGCCGGTGGACCGGTTCGCCGCGGTGGTGCGAGAGCTGGGAGGCCACGACGTCGTGGTGACGGCAAGCCCGCCTGAACTCGAAGCGGCTCGCCGGGTCGTGCCCGAACCCGTGTGCGGCGGCCTCGCCCAACTGCTGGATCTCATCGCCACCGCCGGACTCGTGATCTGTGGTGACACCGGCGTGGCGCACGTCGCGACGGCCTACGGCACGCCGTCTGTCCTGCTGTTCGGCCCTGTGTCACCGAGCCGTTGGGGGCCTCGATCCGGACCGCATCATGTGCTGTGGCACGGCGGAACGGGCGACACGTTCGCCTCCGAGCCGGATGCCGGTCTGCTGCGGATCACCGTGGACGAGGTCCTGGACGCGGTGAGAAGTGTCCGGCTGGTCACGGCAGACCGAGGTGCACGACCTTGACGGTGGTCATCTCGTCCAGCAGTTCGGGGCCGTACCCGAACCCCGTGCCGGACGCGCCCCGAGGCTGAGCCGCTCCACCGGGAGCGCCGCCGAACACGGCGTTCACCTTCACCGTCCCGACCGGCAGCGCACGCCAGGCCTTCTGCGCGTGCTCCATCGATCGGGTCAACACCGTTGCCGCCAGACCGTATTCGCCGGAGCACGCCTCGCGCAGGCCTTTGTCGAACGACGGCACGACGCACACCGGCGCCACGGGGCCGAACGTCTCCTCGCGCATGATCCGCATGTCCGCCGTGCAGTCGGCGAGCACGGTGGCGGGGTAGTGGGCGCCTCGTCCGGCCGGGATCTCGCCACCGGCCAGTGCCCGCGCACCCGCTGCCACCGCTTCGGCGACCTGGGCGTGCACGAACTCGCGATGCCTGTTGTCCACCAACGGTTGTGGGTTGGCATTCCAATCCCTCGCGCGGGCGCACAAGGCGTCCGTGAACGCGTCGGCGACCTCCTCGTGCACGTAAATCCGTTCTACCGACGTGCAGAGCTGGCCTGCGTTGGTGAACGCCCCGAGCGCCGCCTGTTCGGCCGCCCATCCGGGATCGACGTCCGCGTCGACGAGCAACGGGTCGTTGCCCCCGTTCTCCAGCAACAACTTCGCCCGTGACGCTTGGGCGATGTCACGTCCTGTCGCGGTGCTGCCGACATGCGCGACGACGTCGACGTCCTCGCGCACCAGCTGTGCTCCGACCGCACTGTCACCGATCAACGTTTGCAGCACATCCGCGGGAAAGTGCGGCCGCAACACGGTGTCGAGCAGCATGCCGGTGTGAGGGCAGCGTTCGCTCGGCTTGTGCAGCACGGTGTTCCCGGTGACCAGTGCCGCGCCGAGCAGTCCGCAGGCGACGGCCACCGGGTCGTTCCACGGTGTCAGCGCCACGACGACACCACGCGGTTCCGGGATCATGAAGTCCACGGCCGAGCCGAGCAGTGACCGTCCGCGGTGGACCGGGCCGAGCTCGGCGTACTGCTCCAGCGTGGACGCGCCCGCGAGCACGCCTTCCCGCGCGGACGCGAACGGCCTGCCCGTCTCGGTCTCCACCACGGTCGCCAGGTCACCGGCCCGCGCCCTGAGGTCCGCGGCGGCCGCCTTCACCGCCGCACCGCGTTCCGCTGCGGATGTGGCGGCCCATGCGGCTTGTGCCTTGCGTGCGGCCGCCACAGCGGTTGTCGTCTCGGCCTCGGTCGCGGCCGGGAGCCAGCCGACCAGCTGGCCGTCGAGTGGGCTGTGGACGTCGATGGCGTGCGTGGCGGTCATGCGATCCGGGTACCCGTGCCTCCCGGTCGAAACATGGAGGAAGCATGCCCGGACGAGAGGAACTTCCCAGCACGGTGGCGCGGTCGTCGAAGAAGGCACAGCGCACCTGGATCAAGGCCCACGACTCGGCCGTGGAGACCTACGGCGAGGGTGAGCGGTCGCACCGCACGGCGTTCTCCGCGCTGAAGCACTCGTTCGAGAAGGTCGGCGACCACTGGGAAGCCAAGGAGGAGAAAGGACCTTCCGATGCTCAGGCGGCCAGGAGCACGCCGGCGCAGGGCGAGACGGCCGGTGGCGTGGACGCGAACGCGAGCAAGGAACACCTCTACGACATCGCGAAGCGGCTGAAGATCGACGGCCGGTCGAGGATGACGAAGGACGAGCTGGTCGAGGCGATCGGCAAGGCGAACGACCGAGAGACCGCGGCGGCCCGTTCGTGAAGGTCGTCGTCACCGGCGCGACCGGCAACGTCGGCACCGCGTTGCTGCGCAGACTCGCCCAGGAACCCGACGTGTGCGTCCACGGGCTCTCCCGCCGTCCTCCGGCGGACGGGCCGCCCTACGACGGAGTCCGGTGGACACCGGTCGACATCGGGAAACCCGGTGCCGAGCAGGTGCTGGCCGAGGTGTTCGACGGCGCGGACGCGGTGGTGCATCTGGCCTGGCTGATCCAGCCGAGCCACGACGAGCGGATGCTGTTCCGGACGAACGTCGCCGGTTCCGAACGGGTCTTCGAGGCCGCTGCCGCCGCGGGTGTGCCGCACCTGGTGCACATGTCGTCCGTGGGCGCCTACTCGCCCGCATCGAAGAACCGCCGGATCGACGAGTCGTGGCCGGTCGACGGGGTGTCCACCTCCTCCTACAGCAGGCACAAGGCCGCGGTCGAGCACATGGTGAACCGCTATGAGTCCAGGTTGCTCGTTTCGCGTCCGCGGCCGGGGCTGATCCTGCAGCCCGACGCGGGCTCCGAGATCCGCCGGTACTTCCTCGGCAGGCTCGTGCCGAGAGCGCTGTTCCGGCATCGGATACCTCTGCTGCCGTTGCCGCGCGCGATGATCCTGCAGTTCGTCCACGCCGCCGACGTGGCGGACGCACTGGCACTCGTCCTGGCCAAGCGGCTGCCAGGCGCGGTGAACCTGGCGTCGGAACCTGTCGTCACTCCGCGTGTGCTCGCCGGACTGCTCGGCGGCCGGCATGTCCCTCTCCCCGCGTCGGCGTTTCGCTTCGCGGCGAACGTGACGTGGCGAGCACGCTTGCAGCCCACCGCACCGGGATGGGTGGATCTGGCGTTGAACGCACCGCTGCTCGACGCGTCACGCGCACATGACGAGCTGGGCTGGGAGCCGCGGTTCAGCGCGTACGAAGCTCTGCGCGGACTGGTCCGGGGGATCGCCACCGGAGAGGATGTCACAGCCAGTCCCGTTCTGTGACAGCGCGAAGCGCTTCGCTGAGTAGCGTTTCAAGCCGATTTTCCCGGCTAAATCTCCTCTATGGATCGGACCATCGAGGCGGTGCTCTTCGACCGCGACGGCACGCTCGTCCGTGATGTGCCGTACAACGGCGACCCGGCTCGGGTGGAGCTGATGCCCGGCGCTCGCGAAGCGATCAGGGACCTGCGCACGCACGGACTGCGCACCGGCGTGGTGAGCAACCAGTCGGGAATCGGCAGAGGACTGCTGACCGAAGGCCAGGTGCACGCGGTCAACGCCCGCGTCGAGGAACTGCTCGGGCGCTTCGGCACCTGGCAGATCTGCCCGCACCACCCGGACGACGGGTGCGCGTGCCGCAAACCTGCGCCCGGCTTGGTGTTCGCGGCGTGCGAGGCGCTTGGAGTGAGTCCAGAGCACACAGTCGTGGTTGGAGACATCGAGGCCGACGTCGTGGCCGCGTGCAACGCGGGCGCGACGTCCGTGCTGGTGCCCACGGAAGCGACCCGGCCGGAGGAGGTCGAACGCGCACCGCGCACGGCCGCGGATCTGCGTGCCGCGATCGGGATGATCCTGTGAGGACATTGGTGGCGCGGTTGGACAGTGACGGCGACGTGCTGCTCGCCGGTCCGGCGATTCGCGCGGCCGCCGCGGCAGGTGAGGTCGTGCTGCTGTGCGGGCCTGCCGGAGTGCAGGCTGCGGAACTGCTGCCCGGCGTGGACCGGATCCTCGAGTGGGAGTGCCCGTGGATCGCCAACCCCGCACCCGAGGTCCGGCCGATCGACATCGAGGCCGTGGTCGCACTGGTGCACGGGGTTCGCGCCGACGTGGCGTTGGTGCTGACGTCCTTCCACCAGAGCCCGCTACCTCTGGCTCTGTTGCTGCGGCTCGCCGGAGTGCCGAAGATCGTGGCGCGCTCGGTCGACTACCCCGGCTCGCTGCTGGACGTGCGGCTGACCGATGACGCGGACGTGCCCGAGGCCCAACGAGCGTTGCAGGTAGCGCGCGCGGCCGGATTCGAGCTACCACCAGGTGACGAGGGGGAGCTGGCTGTGCTCGATCCGCCCGACGCGGAACTGAATCACCCCGAACTGAGCCACCCGTACGTGGTGGTGCACCCAGGTGCGACGGCGCCCGCCCGCACTTGGTCGCCCGACCGGTGGGCGAAGGCCGTGGTCGCGTTGAACGCGGCCGGTCACCGCGTGGTCGTGACCGGCGGACCGGCGGAAGCCGGCCTGACCGGGCACGTCGCCGGCGCGTGCGGGATCGATCTGGGCGGGCGCACCACCTTCCGGGAACTGAGCGGCGTGCTGGCCGGTGCCGAGGCGGTCGTCGTCGGCAACACCGGCCCCGCTCACCTCGCGGCCGCGGTCGGCACACCGGTCGTGTCGTTGTTCGCACCGGTCGTGCCCGCGCCGCGATGGGCGCCGCACGGGAGACACGTCCTGCTCGGCGACCAGCACGCGCCGTGCCGGGACAGTCGCGCCCGTGAGTGCCCGGTACCCGGCCACCCGTGTCTGGACCTGGTGGAACCCGCAGAGGTCGTGGCGGCCGTCGTGGAGGTGACCCGGTGAGGATCCTGCTGTGGCACGTGCACGGGTCCTGGACGAACTCCTTCGTCCAAGGCCGCCACGACTACCTGATCATCGGCCCGCCCGACGGCATCGGGCTCGCCGGACGTCCTTGGCGTGCAACCGAAACACCTCTGACTGAAGTGGACGCCGACATCGCGGTGGTGCAGCGGCCGGAGGAACTCGACCGGGTGCCACGCGGCATCCCGGTGGTGTACCTGGAACACAACACGCCGAGCGCGCCGGGGCAGCGCCATCCGCTGGCGGACTGGGACGGGATCCTGGTGCACGTCACGCACTTCAACGACCTGATGTGGGACTGCGGATCCACCAGGACGGTCGTCATCGAGCACGGCGTGGTCGACCCCGGCCCGCTCTACACCGGTGAACTGGCCCGCGCGGCCGCGGTCGTCAACGACCCGGTCCGGCGCGGGCGGATCGTCGGCACCGATCTGCTGCCGCGGTTCGAGCCGATCGACGTGTTCGGGATGAACACCGAGCCGATCGGTGGTCTGGGCGACCACGATCTCGGTTCGCTGCACCGGGAACTGGCTCGTCGGCGCGTCTACGTCCATCCGGTGCGCTGGACCTCGCTGGGGTTGTCGCTCATCGAGGCGATGCACATCGGCATGCCGGTCGTGGCGCTCGCGTGCACCGAGGTCGTGCGCGCGGTGCCCGCGGAGGCCGGCGCTGTCTCGACGGACGTGGACGAACTGGTGCGCGCGACCAGGGAGCTGATCGCGGATCCGGCTCTCGCGCAGGAGAAGGGAAAGAGGGCACGCGAGTTCGCGCTGGCCCGGTACGGACTCGACGCGTTCCTGCGGAGCTGGGACGCCGTGGTGGAGGAGGTGGCGCGATGAGCGTCGAGAAGCACCTGAACGGACTGTCCGGCACGCTGACCGCCCTGCGGGTCCAAGCGCCGCGGATCACCCGTTGGGGCGCCACGCTCGCCCGCAGGCTCACCGAGGGCGGCAGGTTGCTCGCCGCGGGCAACGGCGGGTCCGCCGCCGAGGCACAGCACCTGACGGCCGAGCTCGTCGGCCGCTACCGGCACGACCGCGCGCCGTTCTCGGCGTTGGCGTTGTGCGCCGAGACGTCGAGTGTCACCGCGATCGCCAACGACTACGGCTACGACCAGGTCTTCGCCCGCCAGATCGCGGCGCACGCCCGGCCAGGCGACATCGTCGTGCTGCTGTCCACCAGCGGCCGCAGCGCGAACCTGCTGGAGGCTGCTCGCGCGGCCAGGACAGCGGGGGCGCAGGTCTGGGCGTTGACCGGTCCGGCACCGAACCCGTTGGCCGAGCTGGCAGACGACGTGCTGGATCTTCCCGGCGACCCGTGTCACGTGCAGGAGGCGCAGCTCGTCGCGGTCCACGCCCTGTGCGAGGCGTTCGAGGCCGCGCTGCCCGCGACCTTGCGGAGAGTCTCATGAGGTTCGTGGTGGTCGGGGACTCGCTGCTGGACGTCGACGTGGAGGGCACGGCCGAGCGGCTGTGCCCGGACGCGCCCGCTCCCGTCCTCGACGTGTCCGCCGAACGGGCCAGGCCCGGCGGTGCCGCGCTCGCGGCGACGATGGCATCGCGCGACGGCATGGACGTGACGCTGGTCAGCGCGCTGGCGGACGACGCGGACGGGCACCGGATCCGTTCGCTGCTGGAAGTGCCCGGCGTGTTCGGGCCTTCTGGCGCGCCGACGCCGGTGAAGACACGCCTGCGTTGCGGAGGAACATCCTTGGCGCGCATGGACCGCGGTGGCGGCCCGGCGGAGCCCAAGGCGACCGACGACATGCTTGACGCGGTGCTGTCCGCCGACTTCGTGCTGGCGTCCGACTACGGCCGCGGACTTCTCTGCGACGAACGGCTGCGGTCGGTGCTCACCCGCGTTCCCGTGGTGTGGGACCCGCATCCGCGTGGTCCCGCGCCGGTGCCCGACGCCCGGCTGGTGACGCCGAACCTCGCCGAGGCCACGGCGTTCAGTGGCCACACCGACCCGTTCGAGGCAGCGGAGGAGCTGTTGGCGCGGTGGCGATCGTGTGCGGTGGTGGTGACGCGGGGCTCGGGTGGAGCCGTGCTCCACTGTGGAGGGACACCGGTCGCGGTACCGGCGCCGAAGGTGTCCGTGCTCGACCCCTGTGGGGCGGGAGACAGGTTCGCCGTGACGGCGGCGGCTCGGCTGGCCGCGGGTGCCGCTCCCGATGATGCCGTGGCGGATGCCGTGCTTTCGGCCGCACGGTTCCTGGCCGACGGTGGTGTGTCAGGGCTGGCCGTTCCACCTATGTCCACTGTGGACTCCGTGCGGGCTCGTGGTGGCGTCGTGGTGGCTACGGGAGGATGCTTCGACGTGCTCCACACAGGCCATGTCCGCATGCTGCAGTCGGCGCGGGAACTCGGCGACTGTCTCGTGGTGTGTCTCAACTCCGACGCATCGGTGCGCAGGTTGAAAGGGCCGGAACGTCCGGTGAACCGGCAGGCCGACCGTGTCGAGGTGTTGCGCGCGTTGGCTTGTGTGGACGAAGTGGTGGTGTTCCCCGAGGACACGCCGGAACGCGTGTTGCGGGACCTGCGCCCGGACGTGTGGGTGAAGGGCGGTGACTACACCGCCGAGCTGTTGCCGGAGACGGCTGTGGTGCGGCACTGGGGCGGCCGGACGGTCGTCGCCCCGTACCACCGCGGCCGCTCGACGACCGAGATCCTGTCGAGGAGGGGCTGATGCTGGGCAACGTGCTGGTGACCGGGGGTGCGTCCGGACTGGGTGCGGCGGTGGTCGACGCCGTGCACGAGGCGGGTGGACGGCCCCTCGTGCTGGACAAGGCGGCGCCGTCGGCACCACAGGTCGCCGACTTCGAGTCGGTCGACCTGTCGGACACGGACGCCGCCGAACGGGCCGTGCGGGACCTGGTCGCCCGCAACGACGGCCTGAGCGCCGTGGTGACCGCCGCGGGCGTGGACAGGTGCGGACGGCTGGACGAGGTGCCCACCGCCGAGTGGGAACACGTCGTGCGGGTGAACCTGCTCGGAACGGTCGCGGTCGTGCGTGCGGCACTGCCGTACCTGGAGAACGGCCGGGTGGTGACCATCGCGTCGACCCTCGGGTTGCGGGCGGTCAGCGACGCCACGGCGTACTGCGCGTCGAAGTTCGGCGTCGTCGGCTTCACCCGCGCGCTGGCGGCCGAGACGGCGGGCAGCATCGGCGTGACCCTGGTCGTTCCAGGCGGGATGCGCACCCACTTCTTCGACGATCGCGACGAGCAGTACAAGCCGGCCGACACGGCGAAGCTGAACCCGCCCGATCGGGTGGCGGCCGCGATCATGTTCGCGCTGAGCCAGCCGGCGGGGTGCGAGGTGCGTGAGCTCGTGGTGGCCCACGCGGAGGAACCGTCCTGGCCATAGGGACTGGCACGCGAGCCGGTCAGCCCGCTAGCCGCTCCAGCGCCTCCGCCAGTGTCGGGTGGATCCGGAACACGGTGTCCAGACCTGTGACGTGAAGGGTTCTGAGCACGACGGCCCGATCCGCGACCACGCGCAGGTCTGCCGCGTCGTGATGGGCGACCAGCAGCACGTTGATGCCCGAGGAGTCGAAGAACGTCACCCCGCGCAAGTCCACGACCAGTGCCGCGGGGTGCCGTTCCAGCTGGGCGGTGAGTTCCGCACCCAGCCGTGGTGCGGTGCAGATGTCCACTTCGCCCTCGACGGCGACGACAGGAACTCCGCGCTGTCGCGATCCGTGCACAGAGCAAACGGGTGGGCGGTGGTCGAGCTTCTCTTCCAGCACGGTGACTCCACTCCTGGTGGGACTTTCACCGAGCTGGTGGCTCAACTCGACGTGCGAACTGCTGAACCATTCCACGGTAAGCCTTCGCACTGCGGTCCACAACGTGCGGAACTGGGGCAGGGGTCAGTCTGGAGGACGCCTTCCGCTCGACCAGCTGACCGACTGACTCGCCGCGGACCCGTGGTGCGGGCATGCCGCTGTCCGGTCTAGGTTCGTACCTGACGTCGGAACGGGTTGGGCTGACCGCGCGACCGCTGGCTAGAGGACGGGTGTTGGACGGGCAGCGTCGGGATCGGCTCACACGGGCGGTGGAGGAGTTCACGTCCGCGGCCTCCGGGCGGGCGGATCTCGCACAGGCGTTGTGCGCCGGTTGTGTCCGTGTCCTGCCTGGTGTGGACGCCGCCGCGTTGACCTTGCGCGCCAGCGCCCGCGCTGAGGAGATGGTCGGCGCGAGCGACGAGTGGGCCGCCCGGCTGGAGGAGATCCAGTACACGCTGGGGGAGGGGCCGGGTGTGGCGGCGTTCGAGAATGCCGCTCCGGTACTGGTCGCGGACCTGAGCTCGGACGGTGTGCGATGGCCGGGTTTCAGCGCGGCAGCGGCTGCGGAGGGTGTCGCGGCGATGTTCGCCTTCCCGTTGCAGGTCGGCGGCATCAGGCTCGGCACGCTCGACCTGTACGGCCGGCACGCCGGCAGGCTGACCGTCGCGGCGGTCGCCGACGCGGTGATCCTCGCCGACGTGGCGACCCGTGCACTGCTCGAGCAGAGCGAGCGCGCGGACGACGATCAGTTGCGGATGACGCTGTCGTACCAGGACGTGAACATGGCGACCGGGATGCTGGCCGCACAGCTGCGAATCAGCCTGGAGGACGCCTTCGCCCGGTTGCGCGCGCACGCGTTCGCCTCGGGACGTTCGGTGCTGGACGTGGCGCGTGACCTGCTGGCCAGGCGCATCCCGCTCGACCGGCTCGCGGACTGACCTGTGCCATCAGCACCAGGCGACGGTGGGTCGTATGCTGCGGGAGTGTCCCGTGCTCAGGATCAGATCGCCGTCACGTTGAGCGAGCTCACGGCGAACCTGGTCGACAGCCATGACGTCGGCTCGGTCCTGCGTCTGGTCACGGCCGCGTGCGAGAGCTTGCTGTCCGCGAGCGCCGTCGGCGTGATTCTGGCCGATCCGCGTGGCGGATTGAGCGTGGTGTCCGCGTCGGACGAGCGGACCCGGTTCCTGGAGTTGCTGCAGAGCCAGATCGAAGAAGGCCCGTGCGTGGACTGCGTCCGCGTCGACGCGATGATCGCCTGCCCGGACCTGACGGACGGCCCGGACCGCTGGCCGGCGTTCACCCGTGCCGCGGGCGAGGCCGGGTTCCGCGCGGTGCACGCCGTCCCCATGCGTCTGGCCGGCGCTGCGGTCGGCGGGCTGAACGTGTTCTACGCGGCGGTCACGCCGTGGGAGATGTGGCAGGAACGGCTCGGGCAGGTGCTCGCCGACCTGGCGGTGCTGGGCCTGTCGCAGGAGCATGACCCGGCGCGCACGCACCGGCTGACCGCGCAGACCCTGACCACGCTCAACGACCGCGTGATGCTCGCTCATGCGATCGGCATGGCCGCGGGCGCGCTCGGCACCGGCACGGACGAGGCCCGTGGCCTGATCCTCGACTACGCCGCCACGCATCGGGAGGCGGTCCGCGAGGTGGCCCGCCGGCTCACGAGCGGAGACGTCGAACCGGCCGCGCTGCTACCGGCGGCGGACGCGAGCTAGTGGCGTGACCCGAAACGTCGGCGAGGCGCCCTGTCTGACTGCGAATTCCCCTGGCAACGTTCCGCGCCACACCACTAGTTGTGATGTCCAGGGAGGTTGGTCAGCCGGGTGATGGGTGGCTGGCCTCCGAGGGCGGAGTGGGCTCGGTGGTGATTGTAGAAATGGATCCAGCCGGGCAGGGCGGTTCGGCGTTCGGTTTGTGACTGGTAGTGGCGGGCGTAGGCCCAGCCGTCGGCCAGGGTGCGGTGGAAGCGCTCGACCTTGCCGTTGGTCTGTGGCCGGTAGGGCCTGGTGCGTTTGTGCCGGATGCCGAGCTCGGCGCAAGCGTCGCGCCAGGCGAAGGAGCGGTAGGCGGAGCCGTTGTCGGACAGGACTCGTTCGACGACGACTCCGTGCTCGCGGAACCAGGTGACCGCTCGCCGCAGGACGGCGGTGGCTGTGTCGCCGCGTTCGTCGGTGTGGATCTCGGCGTAGGCGACGCGGGAGTGGTCGTCGACGACGGTGTGCAGGAAGGCTCTGCCGTTGCGTGGCACGTTGTTGCTGCCCTTGGGCAGGCCTGGGGTGGCGCGTCTGTTGCGGTCTCCTTGCCGGCGTCCGACGAACCGGTGGCCGCCGCCGTCGGGGATGTTGCCGAACTTGGTGACATCGACGTGGATCAGCGACCCAGGGTGGGGATGTTCGTAGCGGCGCAGTGGTTCGCCGGTGACGCGGTCGATGTGGGAGAGCCG